>NZ_JBEZJY010000012.1:0-217447 GCF_040651415.1 Streptomyces sp. NPDC048484 | reverse complement strand
TCCTGTTTCACGGGCCTCTGCCGACCGGTGAGGAGCGGTCTTACAGGGCCTCCGCAGGCCTGACTTCCCGCCCGTCCGGCGGTAGGCCGGACAACTCCGTTGTCCGGCCAGGCGATCCTAGACATACCGCTGCGACCCTCCGGGCCGCCATGAGCAGGATGCCCTTCACCTCCACCCCGAAGGGTGAAGCACTGGGCAAGTATTCGGTAGCCGGCGCGGGACACCCCGAACACCCAGCAGATCCGCTGCACGCCGAAGTCAGCGCGGTTCTCGGAGACGAAGTCCCAGCGGCAGGGGCTCACTTCACCTCTCGGGCGAAGTAGGCCGCTGCCCGGCGCAGGATCTCGCGCTCCAGCTGCCACTCCTGCTCGGCCTTCAGCAGCCGGGCATTCTCCGCCCGCAGCCGGGCCAGCCTTCCGCCGCGCTCACGCTGCCATCGCGGTCCTCGGGCGCGGCCTGGGCCTCGTCCTTGCGCACCCAGGTCCGAAACGACTCCGCGGTGATACCGAGACCCGCGGCAACCGCCGCACACGTCCGCTTCCCGGCCGCGGCGCGGTAGAGCGCGACGGCGTCCTTCCTGAACTCGGGGCCGGTTTTGTCGGTGTAGGCGTGCGTGCACCTGCCCGCGGTGTGCCAGGGACCGGACCACGTCCCCGGGCACACTGCCGCCGGGACCCTGGGGCTCAGGCCGCCGACCGGAGCCCGGCGGGACGACGCCGGAGAGCGGTCTCGAGCAAGGCCGGGGGCCGGTATTCCTGGTCGAGCGCGGTGACGTCGGTGCCCGGCGGGACGATCTCGTCGATCCGGTCGAGGAGGTCGTCGGACAGCTCGACGTCGGCCCCGGCCAGAAGGTCGTCGAGGTGTTCCATGGTGCGCGGGCCGAGGAGCGCGGCGCTGACGCCCGGGTGGGCAATGGTGAAGGCCATGGCCAGGTGAGTCATGGGCAGGCCGGCCTCCTTCGCAAGCAGGACGAGCTGTTCGACGACGTCGATGCGGCGCTCGTCGGACAGGTGACGGGAGAACTGGACGCGCTTGAGGTCGTTGTCACCGCCCTTGCGCACCCGGCCGGTCAGCAGGCCCTGGCCGAACGGGCCCCACACCATGACGCCCATGCCGTACTCCTGCGCGAGCGGGAGGACCTCCCGTTCGATGCCACGGTTCAGGATCGAGTACGGCGGCTGCTCGGTGCGGAACCGCTGCAGCCCGGCGCGTTCGGCGACCCACTGGGCCTGGACGATCATCGAGGCGGGCGTGGTCGACGAGCCGATGGCGCGCACCTTGCCGGCCCTGACGAGGTCGGTCAGGACGGAAAGGGTCTCCTCCAGGTCGGTGTCCGGGTCAGGCCGTTGGAGCTGGTAGACGTCGATGTGGTCGGTGCCAAGCCGGTGCAGGGAGTTCTCGACGGCGGTGGTGATCCAGCGGCGGGAGGCGCCCTTCTGGTTGGGGCCCTCGCCCATGGGCAGGCCGGCCTTGGTGGCGAGGACCACCTCGTCGCGGCGACCCTTCAGGGCTCTTCCGACGATGTCCTCCGAGTCGGCGTAGCGGTCGGCGGTGTCGATGAGGTTGATCCCGGCGTCGATCGCCTTGTGGATGATCCGGACCGACTCGTCCGGGTCGTTGCCCATCTGGCTGGCGAACATCAGCGTGCCGAGTCCGTAGGGGCTGACCTTGATCCCGGTCCGCCCGAGGTTGCGGTACTCCATGAACGTGCTCCTTCGGCGCAGAGCGGCGGGTGGGTCCCCGCCGGCCACCGGCCGTCGGCCGGTACATCCACCGTCCACGGATCCGCGGGCATCGACCAGTACCCGCCGCAGCCGGTGGACCCGCAGTACCACGACGGGGCGCGGCCGACCGGCGATACTCGGGAGATGACCGGAACCACGGATCTCGGCAGGGCGTTGCACGCCTGGCGGGATCGCACGAAACCGGCCGAGGTCGGCCTGCCGGACGACGGAGGCCGGCGCGCGCCAGGCCTGCGGCGTGAGGAGCTCGCCCTGCTCGCCGGCTTGTCCGTCGACTACATCGTGCGGCTCGAACAGGGCAGGTCGACGAATCCGTCCCCGCAAGTACTGTCCGCGTTGTCTCGGGCGTTGCGGCTGGCTACGGCGGAGCGTGAGCACCTTTTCGTGCTCGCCGGTCAGGCGGTGC
Organism: Streptomyces sp. NPDC048484; assembly: GCF_040651415.1. Lineage (NCBI taxonomy): Bacteria > Bacillati > Actinomycetota > Actinomycetes > Kitasatosporales > Streptomycetaceae > Streptomyces > Streptomyces sp. NPDC048484. The sequence continues at coordinate 215,299 of NZ_JBEZJY010000012.1, read as the reverse complement.
CGAGCGCCGGGCAGGTTTCCGATCATGTGCCGGCAGGCGTCCAGCGCCTGCTGGATCGACTGACCGGCACACCGCTGAGTGTGTACGACGCCGCCTGGAACCTCATCACGTGGAACCCGTTGTGGGCGGCGCTGTTCGGTGACCCGCCACCGTCACGCGGCTTCGGGAGGAATGCGGTGTGGTGGTCCTTCGTCGCACCGCCCGCCGGATACCCCCAGGCGGTGAGCCGGAAGACGGGTCACCGCGCGGCCTTCGTGTCCGACCTGCGAGCGGCGTCGGCCCGCTATCCGAAGGATGCCGGACTGGCCGCACTGATCGATGAGCTCCGTACCCGGAGCAGTGACTTCGCGGCGCTGCGGGATTCCGGCGTGGTGGGTGTGCACGAGTCCCTGACCAAGACGGTCCGGCACGCGAGCGTCGGTGAGCTCACCCTCGACTGCGACATCCTCGCGGCGCTCGGCACCGACCTGCGGATCATGGTCTTCAGCGCGGCGGAGGGCAGCGAGACCGCCGAGCGGCTGCGGCTGCTGGACGTCGTCGGCGTCCAGGCGCTGACGGGCGCCGGAACGGACACATGATCGCAGGCGCAGTCCCGACCCGCCGCAGACCATGAAGAACCTTGCAGGCCACTCGTTCCGGCGGCGCCGCCTCGCTCGACTGGGCGGTGATCGGCCCGTTCATCGGAACCGCGATCCTGGGCGCCCGGGACGGCAAGCGCATGGCCGCGAAGGTCGCCGGCCCCCGCCTCAGCGCATTTTCGCTGTGGTCCAGCTGGTCGCGGGCGCCTTCATGCTTGCCGACGCCGTGACGTGATGGCGGACGGCTCCTTCGAGGAGAATCCCGCGGCGGGTCTCACAGCCATCGCGGAGGTTTGACGGTCCTCACGGTGGGGTCCTCGGATCCCTGATTCAGGTCCTGGGACTTCGAGCCTGCCTGGCGGTAGCTGTCGTTTTCCTGTCGCTCAACTTTCAAGTGTTTATCGATCTGGGTCCGGCGCGCCCTCGGCTATGGCACGGGTGGCCACGTGAAGCACTATGGGCACGTGGAAAAAGTACGACTTCTCGTCGTGGACGACGATCCGCCCATCGCCGACCTGGTCGCGACGGTCGCCCGCTACGAGGGCTGGGAGGCGGTCACCGCCAACTCCGGCGAGGAGGCACTGCAGCGGGCCGCCGAGTTCCACCCGGACATCGTGGTGCTCGACCTGATGCTGCCGGGGCTCGACGGCTTCGCCGTGCTCGACCGGCTGCGGCTGTCCGGGACGATGGTGCCCGTGGTGTTCCTGACCGCGCGGGACGGTGTGGCGGACCGGGTCGCGGGCCTCACCAGGGGCGGTGACGACTACCTCGTCAAACCGTTCGCGGTGGAGGAGCTGATGGCCCGCCTGCGGACCGTGCTGCGCCGCAGCGCGGGACCCGCCTTCCAGCGGTCCGTGCTCGCGGTCGCGGACCTGACGATGGACGAGGACACCCGCGAGGTGCGCCGCGGCGAGCGCCTGCTGACGCTCACCCCCACCGAGTACGAGGTGCTCCGCTATCTGATGCGCAAGTCGCCGACCGTGCTGACCAAGGCGCAGATCCTCGACCACGTCTGGGAGTACGGCTTCGGCGGCCGCTCGAACGTGGTGGAGCTGGTCGTCAGCCGGCTGCGCCGCAAGCTCGACGGCGACGGCGACGGCCATGGCAATGGCGGCGTCGATGAGGACCGCGACAACAATGACGGACCACAACACGGGCCGCAGCTGATCCACACCGTGCGGGGCGTCGGATACGTGGTGCGGCAGGTCACCAAGTGATCGGACGCCTCCACGACACGTACCGCAGACTTCGCCTCGGCACCCGGCTCGCGCTGGGCATGGGCGTGCTCACACTGGTCGTCTTCGCCGCGGTCGGCACAGCGCTGTCGACGTACATGCGGGACTACCTGGAGCGCCAGCTCAACGACCAGATGAAGCTCGTCCAGATCACCCAGGCCAAGGACGCCCAGGCCCACGGCACGGTGGAACGCAGGCCGTACTACGGCTGGTACACCGCCGTGTACGACGTGTCGGGCGGCTCGGCCGTCCTGCGCAAGCCCAGTGACGTGCCGAAGGACACCGTGCAGCTCACCGCCGTCGCCGAGTCGCTGGCCCGGGCGGGGGCGACGGAGATGTCCCACACCACGCGCATCGAGGACGAGGGCGCGTACCGGCTGCGCGCCTGCAAGATCGGCTCCGGCGTCGTCCTGGTCACCGCGGCGCCCCTGGAGGACATCGAGGAGACCATGGACCAGCTGGTCACGGTCCAGGTCGTCGCGTTCGCCCTCGCGCTCCTCGGCCTCGTGGTGTTCGGGCGGGCGGTGCTGCGGCGGGGCCTGAAGCCGCTCAGCGACATGGCGCACACGGCCCGCGGCATCACCTCGCACGACTTCACGGACTCGGCCGGACTGCCGGTACGCGCCGACCGTGGGAACGGCGGCCCGGAGGTCGAGGAACTGCGCACCGCGTTCAACACCATGCTGGAGCACATCGACGACTCGCTGGCCGTCCGCACGGAGGCCGAGCAGCGGCTGCGCCGGTTCGTCGCGGACGCCTCGCACGAGCTGCGTACGCCCCTGATGTCGGTACGCGGTTACGCGGACCTCTTCCAGTACGCGGCGGCCAACGAGCCCGAGGAGCGGGAGAAGCACCTGGCCCGGCTGCGTGCCGAGGCCGCCCGGATGGGTGTGCTGCTCGACGACCTGCTGCTGCTCGCCCGCCTGGACGCCGCCGAGGTGGAGGCACCGCTGCGGCTGGAGGACGCCGACCTGCCGGAGCTGGTGCGGCAGGCTGCGGACGCGTTCCGGGCGAGCCACCCGGAGCATCCGCTGTCCGCGGCGGCCGGCCCCGGCTCGGTGGGGCTGCGGCTGCCACTCGATGTACTGCGCATCCGGCAGGTCCTCGACAACCTCCTCACCAACGCCGCCGTGCACACCCCGGCCGGTACCGAGGTGGCCGTGGAGGTGTCCGTCGCGTCCGGCGCGGCCGTCGTCAAGGTCACCGACTCCGGCCCCGGCATTCCGGCCGCCGACCAGGAGCACGTCTTCGACCGCTTCTTCCGCGTCGACAAGGCCCGCAGCCGGGACCGCGGCGGCAGCGGCCTGGGCCTGGCGGTAGCCCGCTCCCTGGTCCGGGCCCACGGCGGCACCATCGACCTGGAGAGCCACCCGGGGTCGACGACGTTCACGATGACCATCCCGCGGACAAAGGCACCGGCCTCCGAGCGGAGCGGCGCTCACCCCTCGCGATAGAGCCCCGTGAGAAGCTCGATCGCGGCCGGCGCGGCGGGGTGCGGGTCATCCCGCCACCAGGCGAGCCGAACCGCGATCGGCTCGGCGTCCCGCACCGGCCGGTACACGACCCCCGGCCGCGGATACTGATGCGCGGTCGACTCGGCGGTCATCCCCACACAAGTCCCCGCGGAGATGGCGGTGAGCCAGTCGTCGACATCGTGGGACTCCCTGGTCGCCGGACGGGCATCCGGCGGCCACAGCTCCGTGGTGGTGGTGCCGGTCCGCCGGTCGACGAGGAGCGTGCGTCCGGCGAGGTCGGCGAGACGGACGGAGCGGCGCCGGGCCAGGGGGTCGTCGGCGGCCATGGCGCACAGCCGCCGTTCCAGGCCCACGATGGCGGAGTCGAAGCGGCGCTCGTCCAACGCCCTGCGTACGACACCCAGTTCGCAGCTGCCCTCCGCCAGGCCCGCGGTGGCGGAGTTGGCGCGGACGAGCTGCAGTTCCGTCTCGGGATGCGACTTGGCCCAGCCGCGCTGGAAGGCCAGGGTGTGGCGGCCGAGCGCCGACCAGGCATAACCGATCCGCAGGGACGCCTGCCCCGAGGCGGCCTCCCGTACCAGGCCCTCCACCTCGCCGAGCACCCGCCGGGCGTGCGCCACCACGCGCAGCCCGGTCGCCGTCGGGGTCACCTCTCGGGAGGTCCGCCTCAACAGCCGTACAGCGAGGGTGCGTTCGAGTGACGCCAGGGTGCGGGACACCGCCGCCTGGGAGACACCGAGAGCGACGGCCGCGTCGGTGAAACCGCCCTCGTCGACGATCGCGACGAGACAGCGCAACTGCCGCAGTTCCACATACATAACCCCATCGTATAGATGGATCGGGCGATGCATTTTGCGTATGTGTGTCGTCGGCGCAGCATCGGGGCATGCCCGCAGCTCCCGCACTCTCCACGGCGTCCGCGCAGCACGCTCCCCCGGAGTCCTTGACGCCGCATTCCGAGGACCGGCGACTGGCCGGCCTGGTCACCTTGGCCGGCAGCGGTCTGTCCAACCAGACCGGGGCCGCGATCGGTTCACTGGCCTTCCCCGTCCTCGGCCCGCTCGGTGTCGTCGCGGTCCGCCAGTACGTGGCCGCGGTCGTCCTGTTGGCGGTCGCCAGGCCCAGTCCTCGCTCGTTCACCAGGCACCAGTGGTGGCCGGTCCTGCTGCTCGCCCTGGTGTTCGGGACGATGAACCTGTCCCTCTACACCGCCATCGACCGCGTCGGCCTCGGGCTTGCGGTGACCCTGGAGTTCCTCGGTCCGCTCGCCATCGCGCTGTCCGCCGCGCGCCGCCGGGTGGACGCCTGCTGCGCGCTGGTCGCCGCGGCGGGCGTCGTCACCCTGATGCGCCCCCAGCCGTCGGCCGACTATCCCGGCATGGGCCTCGGCCTGCTCGCCGCCGCCTGCTGGGCCGCCTACATCCTGCTCAACCGCACCGTGGGCCGGCGCGTCCCGGGAGCGGAGGGTTCCGCCGCCGCGGCGGCCGTCTCCGCCCTGATGTTCCTGCCCGTCGGCGTCGTCCTCGTACTGCGGAACCCGCCGACCCCCGCGGCTCTCGCGTACGCCGTCGTGGCCGGTGTTCTCGCCTCCGCGGTGCCGTATCTGGCGGACATGTTCACCCTGCGCCGCGTACCCGCCCCGGCCTTCGGCCTCTTCATGAGCGTCAACCCGGTGCTGGCCGGCCTGATCGGCTGGATCGTCCTCGGCCAGCACCTGGGGCCGGCGGAATGGGCCGCCGTCGGCGCCGTCGTCGGCGCCAACGCACTCAGCATCCTCACGTCCCGTCGGTGAACCGGGCGGGCGCCGCCTACTCGGCGTGGAACGTCGCGTCCGCCTTGGCCGTCGTCGTGTCGGCCGGCTGCGTCACGAGCAGGTAGTCGTAGTGCCGGAGGTAGCTGCCCGCGACGTTGTACGCCTCGAAGGAGACGCCCGCGGACGTGTCGGCCAGACCCGCCCGCCGGTAGAAGCTTGCGTCGCCCTTGAAGCTCGTACTCCCGTCGCTCTTGTCCACCCAGACCTCGCCGTTGCTCCGGTGGCGCAGGTAGTGGCCGGGGAAGTTCGCCGATTCGAGGGAGACGGTCCCGGTGCCGGCGAGGCCGGTCACGACACGGAACTGGGAGTCGGCGAGGTTGGCGACGTTCGGCTCGATCTTCGCCCGGTACTCCCAGTGCCGGATGTACCGGTCGGGGAAGTTGTACGAGGAGAAGCGGACCGGGGTGACTCCGTCGGCCACCGGGATGCCGAAGTTCGGCGTGCCGTCGGCGTTCCAGTACAGCTTCTGGTAACGGGTACGCCGGTTGGGGTCGTTCAGCGGGTCGCCGCTGATGTCCTTGTAGTTGCGGTCGTGGTAGACGAGGATGTCGGACTTTCCGTCCTCGGACGTGGTGAAGGTGTTGTGTCCTGGACCGTACTGGCCGGTGGCGGCGTTGCTGGTGAAGACGGGGGTGGGTGTCTTCGTCCAGGAGGCCGCGTTCATCAGGTCGGCGGAGGCGGACGCGGTCAGCAGGCCGAGGCAGTAGTTGCTGTCGGTGGCGGCGGCCGAGAAGGTCATGAAGACCTTGCCGCCGCGCTGGATGACCGCCGGGCCCTCGTTGACGGTGTGGCCGACCTTCTCCCAGGCGTTGGTGGGCCGGGAGACCATGACCGGACTGCCTTGAATCGTCCAGGGGTTGGACAGCTTGGCCAGATAGATGTTGGTGCCGTCGCCGACCGCCGGGTCGTTCTGCGCCCAGCTCAGATAGCGGGTGCCGCCGACGGTGAAGGTCGTCGCGTCGAGCGAGAAGGTGTCCAGAGGAAGGGCGATGCGGCCCTTCTCGGTCCAGGTCCCGGTCAGCGGGTTGGCGGCGCTGGTCTCCAGGACGTACGGCCGGATCTTCCAGATGTCGTTCGAGGCGCCGGCGGCGAAGTAGACGTACCACTTGCCGTCGATGAAGTGGATCTCCGGCGCCCAGATGTGCGCGCCCATGTCACCGCTGGCGTGCTTGGTCCAGATGGTGGTCTCGGCGGCCGTGGACAGGCCCTGGAGGGTGGTGGCCCGGCGCATCACGATCCTGTCGTACGCGGGCACGGTGGCGGTGAAGTAGTAGTAGCCGTCGGTGTGCCTGAAGACGTGCGGGTCGGCGCGCTGTTCGGCGACGGGGTTGGTGTAGGTGACGGCGGGCGAGGCGGGGGCGGCGGCTTCGGCGATGCCGGAGGTCAGCGCGGCCAGGGTGACGAGCAGCGCTGTGATCACCCTTGCGAGTGTGCGTCTCACTGTCTTCCTCTCGATCACGTCGATCACGTGGTGGGCCGCGCCAGGCCCCGTTGGGTGCGCTGCCGGGTGCGGGTGTGCTGTGGCTGGTCGCGCAGTTCCCCGCGCCCCTGAGCAGTGCCCCGCGCCCCTTTCCAGGGTCGCGGGGCAGTGGGTGGCGGGGGTGAAAACCCGTTACGTCTTGCGGCGGGACGTCATCGTGCGCTGGATCAGGATGAACGCACACAGCAGCACCCCCGTCGCGATCTTCGTCCACCACGAACTGAGCGTGCCCTCGAACTGGATGAGGCTCTTGATCAGCCCGAGCACGAGGACACCGAACAGCGTGCCCACCACATAGCCGGACCCGCCCGTCAGCAACGTGCCGCCGATGACGACCGCGGCGATCGCGTCGAGCTCCAGACCGGTCGCGTGCAACGGGTCGCCGGACTGGATGTAGAGGGTGAAGAGAAGACCCGCGAGCGCGGAGCAGAATCCGCTCATCGTGTACACGGCGATCTTCGTGCCACCCTGCGGCAGGCCCATCAGCAGGGCCGACTGCTCGTTGCCGCCGATGGCGTACACCCGGCGGCCGAAGCGCGTGTAGTGCAGGACGTAGAACGCCGCGGCCAGCACCACCAGCGCGATGATGGCCCCGATGGAGAGGAAGGCGCCTCCCAGTGACACCTGGGTCTGGGCCATGCTGCTCACGGAGGAGTCACCGATGGAGATCGACTCCTTGCTGATGACCAGGCACAGGCCCCGGAAGAGGAACAGGCCGGCGAGAGTCACGATGAAGGGCTGGATCTCGAAGTTCTGGATCACATAGCCCATCAGGAAGCCGCCGAAAGCGCCCACGGCGAGTGCCAGGGGGATGACGACCATGATCGGCAGGCCCTGACGCTCCACCAGCCATGCCGTGAACATGGTGGTGAAGCCGATGACGGAGCCGACGGAGAGGTCGATACCGCCGGAGAGGATGACGAAGGTGGCACCCACGGCGGCGACCAGCAGATAGCTGTTGTCGATGAACAGGTTGAGGAAGACCTGCGTCTCGGCGAACCCGTAGTTCTGGTACCGGCTGAGGCCGATGACGTACATCACGAGGAAGAGCCCGGCCGTCACCAGGACGGGCAGGCGGCGGTCGCCGAGGACGCGCGCGGCCCGGCTCGGTGTACGGCTGTCCGGCGCTGCGGGCTTCTGGGTGGTCGTGGTCATCACGACACCTCCATCTTGCGAACGGCCTCGGGCGTCGGAGCGGTGTCCGCCGGGGCCGCGGCCTGCTTGGCGCCCCGCTTCCCGCCGAAGCCCCCGGCGCCGAAGACCTTGGCGCGGAACTTCGGGGACTGCATCAGGCAGACGATGATGACGACGACGGCCTTGAAGACCAGGTTGGTCTGGGTGGGCACGCCGATGGTGTAGATCGTGGTGGTGAGGGTCTGGATGACGAGGGCGCCGACGACCGTGCCGCCGATGGAGAACCGGCCGCCGAGCAGCGACGTACCGCCGATGACCACGGCCAGGATGGCGTCGAGCTCGATCCACAGACCCGCGTTGTTGCCGTCCGCGGCCGAGGTGTTGGAGCTGATCATCAGGCCCGCGATACCGGCGCACAGCGCGCAGAAGACGTACACCATGATCTTGATGCGCCGGGACCGGATGCCGACCAGGCGGCTGGCCTCGGCGTTGCCGCCGACCGACTCGACGAGCAGGCCGAGGGCCGTACGGCGGGTCAGTGCCACGGTGACGGCGACCACGACGGCCACCACGAAGATGGAGAAGGGCAGCGTCAGCCAGTAGCCGCCCCCGATCAGCTTGTACGGCTCGCTGTTGACGGTGATGATCTGTCCGTCGGTGATCAGCTGGGCGACACCGCGCCCGGCGACCATGATGATCAGCGTGGCGATGATCGGCTGGATGCCCATCCTGGCGACCAGGAAGCCGTTCCAGAGGCCGCAGACGACCGCGGCCACCAGGCCGAGCCCCATCGCGAGGAGCACCCCGGAGAGGGCCGCCTGGTCGTTCTGGTCACTGAGGTACGAGCAGGCCAGCGCCCCGGTGATCGCGACGACGGCGCCGACGGACAGGTCTATGCCGCCGGTGGCGATGACCAGGGTCATGCCGACGGCGACCAGGATGAGGGGCGAGCCGAACAGCACGATCGAGACGAGGCTGCCGTAGAGGTGGCCGTCCGTCATCTTGATCGAGAAGAAGTCGGGCGTGAAGGGGACGTTGACGAGCAGCAGCAGGACCAGTACGGCGACCGGCCAGAACAGGTGATGGCGTGTCAGCGCTCGCCATCGGGGCGTGGTGGTCACTGGTGCTCTCCGCTCGCGATGGTCTCCAGGATCCGGGTGGGGGTGATCTCGGGCCCGTTGGCCAGCTGGGCCACGAGCTTGCGGTCACGCAGCACGCCGATGGTGTGGCTCAGCCGCAGGATCTCCTCCAGCTCGGCCGCGATGTAGAGCACGGCCATGCCTTCCTCGGAGAGCGAGACCACCAGTTTCTGGATCTCGGCCTTCGCGCCGATGTCGATGCCGCGCGTAGGCTCGTCCAGGATCAGCAGCTTCGGCTGGGTGATCAGCCAGCGGGCGAGCAGGACCTTCTGCTGGTTGCCGCCGCTGAGCTGGCCGACCCTGGCCTCGGGGTTGGCCGGCCGGATGTCCAGGGCCTTGATGTATTTGGCGACGAGTTCGTCGCGCTGGGCGACCGGGATGGGCCGGGTCCAGCCGCGCGTGGCCTGCAGGGCGAGGATGATGTTCTCCCGCACCGTCAGGTCCGGTACGAGGCCCTCGGCCTTGCGGTTCTCCGAACAGAACGCGACGCCCGCGGCGATCGCGTCGTTCGGTGCGCTCATCGAGACCTGCTTGCCGCCGATGGTCACCTTGCCGCTGTCCGGCTGGTCGGCGCCGAAGAGCAGCCGGGCGAGTTCGGTGCGGCCCGATCCGAGCAGTCCGGCGAGTCCGATGACCTCGCCCTTCTTGATCTCCAGGTCGAAGGGGGCGATGCCGCCGGCCCGGCCCACGCCGTCGGCCTTGAGCAGCAGCTCCCCCACGTCGGCGTGGAGTTGGTGGTCGTGCAGCTCCTCCAGCTGGTCCAGGGCCTTGCCGATCATCAGCTGGACGAGGCCGACCTGGTCGAGGTCGCGGACCATGTGCTCGCCGACGAGGGTGCCGTTGCGCAGGACGGTCATCCGGTCGCAGACCTCGTAGATCTGGTCGAGGAAGTGCGAGACGAACAGGATCGCGACGCCTTCGCCCTTCAACCGCCGCATCAGGGCGAAGAGTTCGAGCACCTCGTCGCGGTCGAGGCTGGAGGTCGGTTCGTCGAGGATCAGCACCTTGGTGCCGGATCCCGAACCGTCGCTGTCTCCCGTCCCCACCGACCGTACGATCGCGACCAGTTGCTGCACGGCCAGCGGATACGAGGACAGCGGCGCCGTGACGTCGATGTCGAGCCCGAGCCGGTCGACGAGCTCGGCGGCCTCGCGGCGCAGCCGCTTCCACTGGATACGGCCGAAGCGGGTGGGTTCGCGTCCGATGAAGATGTTCTCCGCCACCGACAGGTTGGGGCAGAGGTTGACCTCCTGGTAGACCGTGCTGATACCGGCCTGCTGGGCCTGCGAGGGGCTGTGGAACCGTACGGACGTGCCGTTGAGGGTGACGGTGCCGCCGTCCAGGGAGTAGACCCCGGTCAGCACCTTGATGAGGGTGGACTTGCCGGCGCCGTTCTCGCCGAGCAGGGCGTGGATCTCGCCGGGGAAGAGCCGGAAGTCGACACCCGACAGAGCCCGTACCCCCGGAAACTCTTTGACTATGCCCGTCATCTCCAGGACGGGCAGCGGCTCTGCCATGGCAGCGCTCCTCATGGATATTCGTTCGAGCCCGGAAATCGTTCAGGCCCGGATATTCGTTCAGGCCCGCAGGGAGCCCCCTGAGCCGAGGTGTGCTCGGCCGGACGGAGGCTCCCTGGCGGTGGGTGCAGTCGGTCAGTAGACGCCGGTCAGTACTCACCGGAGGTTCCGGTCAGCACTTGCCGGTCAGTACCTGCCGGTCAGTACTTGCGGGTCAGTACTTGCGGGTCGGGAGGGCGTCCTTGGCCTGCTCCTGCAGGAAGTCGCCCTCCTTGGTCTTGATCCGGCGCTCGACCGTCTCGCCGTCGTTGACCTTCTTCACGAGGTCCATCAGCTGCGGGCCGAGCAGCGGGTTGCACTCGACGATGCCGTTGATCTTGCCCTCGGACATCGCGACGAAGCCGTCCTTCACGCCGTCGACCGAGACGATCAGGATGTCCTTGCCGGCCTTCTTGCCGGCTGCCTCGATGGACTGGATGGCGCCGAGGGCCATGTCGTCGTTGTGCGCGTAGAGCACGTTGATGTCCGGGTTGGACGTCAGGAAGGCCGCCATGACCTGCTTGCCGCCGGCCCTGGTGAAGTCACCGGTCTGGCTGACGACGATCTTCCAGTCGTCCTTGTGGTCGGCCTCCATGACCTCCTTGAAGCCCTTGGCGCGCTCCAGCGCGGGAGCGGCACCGGTGGTGCCCTCCAGCTGTGCGATCTTCACCGCACCCTTGTGGCCGGCCTTCGCGAGAACCTTCTCCAGCATCTTGGCCGCGCGCCGGCCCTCGTCGGTGAAGTCGGAGCCGATGAAGGAGACGTACAGGGAGTCGTCGGCGGTCTCGATGGAGCGGTCGGTGAGGATGACCGGGATCTTCGCGGTCTTGGCCTCCTTGAGCACCGCGTCCCAGCCCGTGACGACCACCGGCGAGAAGGCTATGACGTTCACCTTCTGCGCGATGTAGCTGCGGATCGCCGAGATCTGGTTCTCCTGCTTCTGCTGCGCGTCGGAGAACTTGAGGTTGTAATCGGCGTCCTTGGCCGCCGCCTTGACCGACTTGGTGTTGGCGGTGCGCCAGCCGCTCTCCGAGCCGACCTGCGCGAAGCCCAGAGTGATCTTCTTGCCGCCGCCGCTGCCGGAGTCGGAGTCGGAGGAACCCGCGTCCTCCTTGGCACAGGCAGCCAGGCCGCCCGCCGCCGCCACGCCGACCGCCGCGGTGAGGAAGTTCCTTCTGTTGAGCATGTTCTTCTCCTTTGAAGAGCGGGCCCGGAGGGGCCTGCTGGTACGCGCTTGGTGCTCGCCGGGACAGGCTCTCGCGATGTCCAGCCTGTCGATCATTGTTCGAGATACCGGTCAAACGGGGGCGTGTGGGACATGGTCTTCGGGGTGCCGGTTCAGGTGGGCGGGGCGCCCTGGTCGGAGGTGTACGGGTAGGTGCTGGCGCGGACGACGAGTTGGGGCTCGATGGCGATCCGGAGCGCCCCGGGCGGCTCCCTGCCCTCGATCAGATCCAGGAGCAGGGCGATGCTCCGCTTGCCGACCTCCGCGAAGTCCTGCCGGACGGTGGTGAGCGGAGGAGCGAAGAACTCCGACTCCGGGATGTCGTCGAAACCGGCCACCGCGACGTCCTGGGGAGTCCGGACGCCCGCTTCGCGCAGAGCCCGCAACACCCCCAGCGCCATCTGGTCGTTGGCGACGAAGACCGCGGTCAGCCCCCTGCCCACCCAGCCGGCCAGTTCCTGGCCCGCCCGGTAGCCCGACAACGGACTCCAGTCCCCGCGCAGGATCAACGGCGGCTCGACGCCCGCCATTTCGAGGGTGGCCCGCCAGCCCTCGGCCCGCTCGTCGGCCTCCTGCCAGTCCTGGGGTCCGGCGAGGTGCCAGACCGTGCGGTGCCCGGCGGCCAGCAGATGACCGGTGGCCAGGCGCGCGCCCAGGTGCTGATCCACGTTGACACAGGGGAACCCCGCCCCGGGCCCGCTGCCCACGGTCACCACCGGGAACGGGTGGCGGAGTTCGGCGAGGGCCGCGACCGCCGACCGCTGCGGGGCGATGGCGACGACTCCCTCCACCCCGCCCTCGCTGAGGTGGTCCAGCGCCTCGGACAGTTTCTCGACGGTCAGTTTGCGCAGACTGACCGTCGAGACGAGGTAGCCCTCGGCGCGTGCCGCCTCCTCAAGTGCGAAGAGCGTACTGGCCGGACCGTAGAGGGTGGTGTCCGAGGCGACCACACCCAGGGTCCGGGTGCGCCGGGTGACCAGGGCCCGTGCGGAGAAGTTGCGGCGGTAGCCCATCTCCTCGATCGCCTGCAGCACCCTGGCCCGCGTCTCGTCCCGCACGTTGGGGTGATCCCCCAGCACACGGGAAACAGTCTGGTGGGACACGCCCGCCAGTCGCGCGACATCGGCCATGGTGGGCGGCCGAAGCTGGGACTGTGCCATGCCGCACCCCCTTGGCGGTCGTGTACCGAGAACAGCCTGTGCCGGACCTGTGCCGACCCTGCGCCGGACCCGGACGTCGGCTCACGACTGCGGAGGTCATTGTGAGCGCTAACAATTCATGCCGGTCAAGGGGGTCGGCAACAGGAGGACGTCACGTTTGAGTAACGCACCGGATGCGCGCGGTTGCGAAGCGACGGCGCGTGAGAGGGGTTCGCGACACAGGTACGACAAAGGTGTTGACGGACTTCGGGTACGGCTCTATTTTCAGCACCGCAACTTCGCAGCGAAACTTCGAACTACGAACGACATACCGGACGTTGAGGATGACCAGATCCAGCCAGCGGTACGCGCCCTCCCCGGACGCCCCGGCCCTGCCGAGCGACGACCGGATCAGGGCGGCGGGGGCGGCGGCGGGGACGCGCCCGGCGTCACCAGTCCGCTCCGGTAGGCCGGGTGCCGCAGCTCGGCGACGGCCGTCCCGCCGCTCGCCCCGATCCGGCCGAGCGCGCTCGCCCCGGTCCGGATCGGCCCACACCTCCAGGTTGGCAACCCGCGAAAACAGGCCACCTCGACGAGGGAGGTGAGTCGCTTCGCGTCAGGTACGCCGGCGAGTGCCGCCCGCGCGGAGATCGCCTCCGGCACCGTCCCGGTCACGGAGGCAGGCGCGAGCAGGGCCAGGGTCGGGCCGTAGTCGAGCGCCCCGGCGGCGGTGATGAGTTAGTTGTTCACCACCGAGAGCGTCAGGAGCCGACCAGGGCCTTGTGGACGGCGCCGACGAACTCGTCGAGATCCTTGGGCGTCCGGGACGTGATCAGGGTGTAGCCGTGTGCGTCGTCGCTCACGACAGCTTCGTCCACCCAGCTCTTGGCGCCTGCGTTGCGGACGTCGGTGCGTACAGAGATGTACGAGGTCAGGGTCTTGTCCTGCAGGACATCGGCTTCCACCAGGGCCCAGGGCCCGTGGCAGATCGCGGCGATCGGACGACCCGATTCCGCGAACGCCCTGATCGTCTCAAGGGCCTTGGGCTGCAGGCGGAGCTGGTCGGCGTTGATGGTGCCGCCCGGGATCAGAAGCAGCTGGTGCGCACCGGGATCCAGCGTTTCGAGCGTGGTGGTGGGCTCCACCGTCTCGCCGGGGTCCCGGTCGCCCACCAGCGTGTGGACGGCGTCGCGGGTCACTGCTGCGATGGTGACGTCCGCTCCGTCCTCCCGCAGCCGATGGACCGGTACCAGCAACTCGTCCTGCTCGACTCCGTAGTTGGTGACGAGTACCAGTACCCGGTGACCGTTGAGAGGCTTGTCGGACATGACGATTCACCTTTCTCTCGTATCGTGGGTCGCGTCGCGTGCCTCAGTACTTCCGCGCCGTGACGCTCACTCCAGAACACTCACTGTCGAGGTCACTGGTCGTCGGACTGCTCGGCAGCCTGCGTCTCGGTGGTGGCGCCGGCTGTGGTGAGGGTGCCGCCCGCGGTCTCCAGGTGCGCCCGCACGAACCACTGGAACTTCTCCAGGTCGCGCAGCTGCTCGATCAGCAGGTCCTCGGTGGCCGCGTCGACCTCCCCCACGGTCTTGACCGCGGCACGCAGGTCCTGGAGTACACCGGTGTACACGAGGTCGAGCGCGCCGAGGTGTGCGATGGCGTCGGCACGGCCCACGCTGTAGTCCTCCCAGGTGCGCTCCTTGACCAGCGCGCCCGGCGTGCCGTGGGCGACGCCGCCCAGGGCCGCGAGGCGCTCGGCCACGTCGTCGGCCATGTCGCGGACACGGTCGACCTGCGGGTCGAGCATTTCGTGCACGGCGATGAAGTGCGGGCCCACCACATTCCAGTGGACGTGCTTGAGCGTGAGGTGGAGATCGTTGAGGGAGTGCAGGCGCTGCTGCAACAGCTCGATGACCGAGCCGGCGTCCTGCACCGTGAGGCCCGGGACGGTGTAGCGGGGGGTGGCCTCGGAAGTCATGGATATGTCTCCTGTCTCGTACGGGTTTGCCCCCTCCCGGTACCCGTGATGGGCGTACGAAACCCACTGCGACCCGATCCGGGCCGGACAGCGGCACGTGTGCTGGCCTGGCGGTTCCAGCTGAGAGCCGGTGTCACAGGCTCCAAGGCAGCTCTAAGGCTCGATCGGCCGGGGTCGCCACCCCGAGGGTCACCTGTCCGCGTGCGCCGCGACCTCGACCCGTACGCCGTGCGCCTCGAAGGCCCGGATCTGTTCGGCGGGTGCCGTCTCGTCCGTCACCAGCGTCCACTCCCCCGCGAGCCTTGCCCAGGCGTGGAACGGGGCACGTCCCAGCTTCGCACCGTGTGCCAGCACATAGACGTGGTCGGCGCGGCGCGACATCAGCTCCTTGAGGCGGGTCTGGCGCAGATCCGCCTCGCAGATGCCGCGGTCGACCGTGACACCGTCGGCGCCGAGGAAGACCCGGTCGAACGACATGCGCTCAAGGGCGGCCTCGGTCAGCGGGCCGACGAAGCCCTCGCTGAGCGGGCGGAGTGTGCCGCCCAGGCACTCGACGTGCACGCCCTCCGCGTCCGACAGGGCGTGCAGTGCCGTCATCCCGGTCGTCGCGATCGTCAACTCCTTGGCGGTGCGCAGCTCATGGGCCAGGGCGCCGACCGTCGTGCCGGCGTCGAGCAGCAGCGTCTCGCTCGGCTCGATCTGCCGCGCCGCCCACCGCGCGATGGCCCGCTTCTCCTCGTACGCCTCTCCCGTGCGCTGGCGCAGCGACGCCTCCGGGTGCGCGGACAAGGCCATCGCGCCACCGTACGTGCGGGCCAGGCGGCCCTCCGTGGTGAGGCGGGCCAGGTCGCGGCGGATGGTGGAGGGCGTGACCTCGAGGATCTCGGAGAGCTCCTCGACGCTGGCCAGGCCGGTGGTCGTGGCCAGGTGGACGATGCGGTCGCGTCGCGCCTGGGAGGTACGTGCTGGGGACGTGGTCGGCGGCATCTGCTCGGTCCTCTACGGTGCGGCGGTAACGACGGTGCAGGGGACGGCGGTTCAGCCCGCCGAAGGGGCCGTCGCGGTCGGCGCGGTGGCCATCTCGGCTGCCTGGCGCAGCGCCTCGACCATGCTACCGGCCTCGGCCGTGCCGCTGCCCGCGATGTCGAAGGCGGTGCCGTGGTCGACGGAAGTGCGGATCACGGGCAGTCCGACGGTGAGGTTGACTCCCGCCTCGATGCCGAGGACCTTGACCGGGCCGTGGCCCTGGTCGTGGTACATCGCCACGATGAGGTCGTAGTCGCCGCGCGAGGCGAGGAAGAAGGCGGTGTCGGCGGGGAGGGGACCGCGTGCGTCGACGCCCTCGGCGCGCAGCTTCTCCAGCGCGGGGACGATCTTCTCCTCCTCCTCGCCGTAACCGAACAGACCGTTCTCTCCCGCGTGCGGGTTGATGCCGCAGACGCCGATGACGGGGCGCGGGGTGCCCGAGCGGATCATCGCCTCGTGGCCGCGGCGGACGGTGCGCTCGACGAGTCCCGGTTCGATGCGGTTGACGGCGTCGATCAGGCCGATGTGGGTGGTGACGTGGATGACCTTGACCTTCTCGGTCGACAGCATCATCGAGACCTCGCCGGTGCCGGTGAGGTGGGCGAGGAGTTCGGTGTGGCCGGGGTAGAGGTGGCCCGCGGCGTGCAGGGCCTCCTTGTTGAGGGGCGCGGTGCAGATGCCGTGCACCTCGCCGGTGACGGCGAGTTCGGCGGCGCGCTTGATGTACTCGTACGCGGCGTTGCCGGCGACCGGGGAGAGCTTGCCCCAGGGCAGGTCGGCGGGGAGCAGACCGAGGTCGACGACGTTGACCCGGCCCGGTGTGAACTCGGCGTCGCGCGGGTGCTCGACGACGGCGATCTCACAGGAGGCCGCACCGAGAATCCGGGCGGCTTCGCGCAGACGCTGCGCGTCGCCGATGACGACAGGGCGGCAACGGGTCAGAACGGCGTCGTCGAGCAGGGCCCCGACGACGACCTCGGGACCGATACCGGCGCCGTCGCCCATGGTGACGGCGATGAGCGGGAGCGGGGTGGGCATTTCGGGTTCCTCCAAGGGGTGCGCACGCCGGACGGCGCGCGTCGGGGCGACCAGTTCGGGGCGCAGTGCGGTGGCGATGCGGCGCAGGGAGTCCTCGGTGCCGTAGCTGCCGGGGCGGGTGACGACATGGCGGCCGTCGGGGGTCCGGGAGTGGACGGCGCCGTGGTGGATCTCGCCCAGGGGCGCCAACTCCCTTACGCCCAGGGCTTCCAGGGTCGCACGCGCCGTCTCCCCGCCGGTCAGGACGAGGTCGGGCCGGCCGGGGTGGGTGACGGCGAGGGCGGCGAGAGCGGCGCTCAGGGCGCGGCCCACGCCGAGCCGTAGACCCGCCGAACCGTCGATGGAGAGCACGGTCGGCATGGGCCCGGCAGAATCCGGCAGGCGGGCCCTTCCTGCCAACAACTCGGTCGGATCCAGGGGCACATGGCGCGCGCCGAGCGCCGTGAGGTGCGCGATCTGCCGGGCCGCGCCCGTCTCGGCGGTCCCCACGACGAAGAGCAGCGGGACACCCGCCCGGGAGTTCCGGGGCGATGCGGGGGCAGTCGGCCTGGCCAGCGCGCGCCCGAGTGCCGCCGCCAGACCGCCGCTGCCCAGGAGCCGGTAGCGGGGGCCGAGCCGCAGCACCGCCGCGGCGACGGCATCCAGGTCGGCGTCGGTCCGGGCGTCCGGCGCCGGGTGCGCTCCGGCCTCGGCGATGCGGCGGAACTCGGCGTCCAGGGCGCCGGGCGCGGACCGTACGACATCGAGGGGGACCGTCCGCACCGCGAGCCCCGGGAGGGCCTCGGGGATCGAGCGCGGCGCGGTGGCCCGCTCGGCGCGCCAGCCGTCCGTGCGATGCAGCGGAACGCCGTCCACATGCACGACGCCGTCGGCCACGGTGCGCCGGGCCGCGGGCAGCGCCGGGGCGATGACCAGGGCCTGCGCGCCGTCGGCGTACGCGGCGGCCTCCGCGGCGAGGTTGCCGCGCAGCTGGGAGTCGACCTTCTTGTACAGCAGGGGCGACGCGCCGGCCGCCTTCACCGTACGCAAGGCCCCGCGTACGGCGTCTGCCGCGGCGGAGGGCGGCAGGTGGCGGGTGTCCAGGTCCACGACCAGGTCGTACGCGGCCGCGGCGTCGGCCACCGCCAGGGCGGCGAGTGAGAGACGGACCGCCCCGCCGAGCGCGCAGGCGGTCTCGGCCGCGCCCGAGAGGTCGTCGGCGAGCGCGAGCACAGCGGGGCGTCCGGAAAACCCAGACAGTCCGAACGATCCAGACAGCTCAGGTATTCCAGATAGTCCAGATGCTTCAGGCATTCCGGACAAAGGTGCGCAAGAGTCAGCGGAAGGCGGCGGAAGTGGCGTAGTCACGGGATGGAACCTCCTTGGGAGCACCCGAGCGCTGGGCGTCCCGGCTCGGATCATGACACATGCTGCGCGATATGCGCGAGACCTCTTGCGTGATCCACGCAGCCATGCGAGCGTTCCCCTGACGTCGACGCCTGTCACCCGCGGACTGCGACGCCACCCGTGTGATCGAGCGCCAACTGCATACCAGCTGCGCAGCACCCACACACCGGCCGCCGCGCCGCAGAACGCCCGCACCCCGTCGAACGGCCACAGCCGCCTCCCGTCCGACACACCGTGAGATGCGCACAGCGCGCACCTCATCGCACCGCCCGTACCACCCACCACGGAAGGAACCCGCCGTGACCGTCGGCATGGAACTCCCGCACGTACCCGTCCCGTTGTCGCGTCTCGTCCTCGGTACGATGACCTTCGGTGACACCGTGGACGGCACGACGGCCGCGTCGATGCTGGACGCCGCGCTCGACGCGGGCATCACCGGCGTGGACACCGCCAACGGCTACGCGGGCGGCGAGAGCGAGCGCATGCTCGGCGAGCTGCTGCCCGGCCGCCGCGACCGGATCGTCCTCGCCACCAAGGCCGGTATCCCGCACCCCGACCAGGGCGGCCATGCGCCCCTTTCTCCTGAAGGGCTGCGCGCCGCGCTCGACGGCAGCCTCAAGCGTCTCGACACCGACCACGTGGACCTCTTCTACCTGCACCAGCCCGACCGTGCGACGCCGCTCGCCGAAACCCTCGGAGCCGTCGCCGAGTTCGTGCGGTCGGGCAAGGTCCTCGCCCTCGGCGTCTCCAACTTCGCCGCCTGGCAGATCGCCGAACTCCGCCGCGTGGCCGACGAGGTCGGCGCCCCCCGCCCGGTCGTCGCCCAGCAGCTGCACAACCTGCTCGCGCGCCGGATCGAGGAGGAGTACGTCGAGTACGCCGCCGTCACCGGGCTGCACACGATGGTCTACAACCCGCTCGGCGGCGGCCTGCTCACCGGCCGCCACGCCTTCGAGCTGGGACCCGGCGCCGGCCGTTTCGGCGACTCCAAGCTGGCCGCCATGTACCGCGAGCGGTACTGGAACGAGGACCTGTTCCGCGCCGTCGGCGATCTCGACCGCATCGCCTCCGACGCGGGCCTGCCGCTGACCGAACTCGCGCTGCGCTGGCTGCTGTCCCGCCCGTCCACCGACGCACTGCTGCTCGGCGGTTCGAAGGTCGACCACCTCAAGGCCAACATCGCGGCCGCGGCCGCGGGCGAACTGCCCGCCGACCTCCTGGCCGCCTGCGACGAGGTCGGCGCCCGCCTGCGCGGCCCGATGCCCGCCTACAACCGCTGACGTCGTCCCTCCGGCTTTCTCCCTCCACCGTCCCTTCTCCGCCGTCCCCCTCCTCCGACTTCTCCCGGCCCCACCTCGTACGCAACGGAGAACCACCATGGCAACCGGCCGCACCCCCGCCGAGTTCACCGCCGCCCTGCGCGCCCGCGAGCAGCTCGTCGGCTACTGGTCCCTGCTCGACTCGCCGATCGCCGCCGAGCGGCTCGCCCGCGTCGGCTACGACTACCTCGCCTTCGACGCCCAGCACGGCCTCTTCGGCTACCAGGGCATGCTGAACAATCTCCTCGCCACCGACACCAAGCAGAGCACCGCCGTCGGCGTGGTGCGCGTGGAGGCCAACGACCTCACGTACATCGGCAAGGCCCTCGACGCGGGCGCGACCGCCGTCATCGTCCCCCTGATCGACAACGCGCAGGACGCCGCCGATGCCGTCGCAGCCGTCCGCTATCCGCCGCTCGGCCGGCGCTCGTACGGCCCGATGCGCGCCCAGCTCCGTATCGGCCCCGCCCCGGCCGACACCCACGACTCGACGGCCGTCCTCGCGATGATCGAGACGGCCGACGGCCTGGCCAACGTGGAGAAGATCTGCGCGACGCCCGGCCTCGACGGCATCTACGTGGGGCCGTCCGACCTCCGCCTCGCCATCGGCGGCGCGACCTCCAGCGACCCGTCCGTACAGGACGCGTTCGAGCTCGCGCTCGCCCGCATCAGCAAGGCGGCCGAGGCGGCGGGCATCGCGGCCGGCATCCACAACGCCGACGGGGCGAGCGCCGCGCGCCGTCTCGCCGAGGGGTTCACGTTCGCCTCGGTCGCGGCCGATGTCGTCCACCTTCAGCAGATCGCCACGTCCCACCTCGAAGCGGCCCGCGGCGGAGCCCTCTGATGCCAGCCGCCCTGACGACTCTCATCACGACGCCCACGTTCGCCCGGCATTCGACACGCCCCTGGCAGATCCTGGAGGAGGCGGGGGCGGGCCCTCTGCGCCCGTACGCCGACGCGGCCCTGCCGACCGACGAGCTGGTGAAGTACGCCGCCGAAGCGGATGCCCTGATCGTCGGCATGGACCAGATCACCGCCGAGGTGATGGACGCCGCGCCCCGCCTCAAGGTGATCGCCAAGCACGGCGTCGGCGTGGACACCATCGACGTAGCCGCCGCCCACGCGCGCGGGATACTGGTCGTGTGCGCGCCGGGCAGCAACTCGCGAGCCGTGGCCGAGTACACCTTCGGCCTGCTCCTGTCGGCGGCCCGCTCGCTCACCGCCTCGCACACCGCCGTGGCGGCGGGCGGCTGGCCGAAGCTGTTCGGCCCCGAACTGCACGGCAGGACGCTGGGCGTCGTCGGGTTCGGCCGCATCGGCCGCCTCCTCGCCGGATACGCCCGCGCCTTCGGGATGGAGCTGCTCGCCCACGACCCGTACGTCGCCGACGCCGACATGCGCGCGCAGGGCGCCGAACCGGCCGCGCTCGACACCCTGCTGGCGTGCGCTGACGCCGTCAGCCTGCACACCCCGCCGGACCCGTCCGGTGCGCCGCTGCTCGACCGGGCCCGTCTCGCGGCGATGAAACCGGGCGCGATCCTGGTCAACGCCGCACGCGGCGGCCTCGTCGATGAACTCGCGCTCGCCGACCTGCTCTCCTCCGGGCACCTCGGCGCCGCGGCTCTCGACGCCTTCAGTACGGAGCCGCTGCCCGCGGACCACCCCCTGCGCGAGGCTCCCCGCACCCTCCTCACCTCGCATATGGCCGCCTGCACACCCGAGGCCAACCAGGCCATGGGCTCGATGGTCGCCGAGGACGTCGTCCGCGTACTGACGGGCAGGACGCCGCAGCACGCCGTCAACTGACTGACCGTCACACCCAGGGGCCCGAACGCCCCCGCCCCTCCTGTCCGTTCCTCATCGCCTCCCCATTCCGGACACCGGCGACGACGCCGGAAGATCCCCAAGGACCCGACATGGCCACCTCCACGACCGACGGCGCCACAGCGGCGCCGACACCCGCGCAGGCCGACCCGTACGCGCTGCGCGCCGAAGACGCCCGTCCCGCCCCCGAGAACTTCCGCGGCCGCCTGCGCCACCTCGGCCCCGGGCTCATCCTGTCCGCCGCCGTCGTCGGCTCCGGTGAACTGATCACGACCACCTCGCTCGGCGCGAAGGCCGGTTTCGCGCTGCTCTGGCTCGTGATCATCTCCACCGCGGTCAAGGTGTGGGTGCAGATGGAGCTGGCCCGCTGGACCATCCTCAACGGCCGCCCCGCGCTGGACGGCTTCCGTGACGTCGCCCCCCGCGTCGGCCGTCTGGGCTGGATCAACTGGCTCTGGATCGGCATGGACTTCGCCAAGATGTTCCAGCGCGGCGGCATCATCGGCGGCACCGCGGCCGCCTGCTCCATCCTCTTCCCGATCCATGGGGCGTCCCTCAGCACCTCGTCACTGACGATCTGGGCCGTGATCGTCACGGCCGCCGCCATCCTCATCCTCCAGACGGGCAAGTACCACGTCGTGGAGCGGGTCGAGATCGTCGGCATCACACTCAAGACAGTGATCATCTTCGGTCTGGCCCTCGCGCTGCCGTTCACCGCCTTCGGCTACGGCAGCGAGCAGCTCGCCGACGGTCTGAGCTTCCAGATCCCCGCGGGCACCGTCGGTATCGCCCTCGCCATGTTCGGCATCACCGGCGTCGGCGCCGACGAGATGACGACGTACACCTACTGGTGCCTGGAGAAGGGCTACGCCCGCTGGACAGGGCCCGACGACGGGACCGAGCAGCGCGCCCGGCGTGCCGAGGGCTGGCTCAAGGTGATGCGGCTCGACGTGGGCGTCTCGTGGCTCGTCTGCACCATCTGCACGCTCTCCTTCTACGTCATCGGTGCCTCCGTGCTGCATCCGCAGGGCCTGGTCCCCGAGGGCAACGAAATGATCACCACGCTGTCGCACATCTACACCGACACACTCGGCCCCTGGGCCGAGTACCTGTTCCTGGGCGGCGCGATCACCGTGCTCTTCTCGGTCACCGTCGCCTCGTCGGCCAGCGTGCCGCGCCTGTGGACCAACACGCTCGGCCTGCTCGGCGTGGTCGACTGGCACGACATGAAGGCGCGCACCCGCACCATCCGTATCCTCACCTGGTGCCTGCCCCCGGTCTGGATGAGCCTCTTCCTGTGGGTCCAGTCCCCGGTCCTGATGGTGCAGATCGGCGGCATCGCCGGCGGAATCTTCCTCCTCGCCGTCGTGATCGCGGTCTGGCGCCTGCGCTACACCGGCGTCCCGCCCCGCTTCCGCGCCAACCGCTGGCTGACCGCCGCCCTCGTCGTCAGCAGCGCGGCGATCCTCTTCCTGGGGGTGTACGGGGTGCTCAGCACCCTGGGCCTCACGCCTGGCGACTGATCCCAACCGGGCTCGGCCCAGCCTGACCTGGTTCGCCGACGCAGGAGTCCAGGTCCAGGTCCACGTCCAGGTCCACGTCCACGTCCTGCGACGGATCGTCGGCCACGGATCGCTGACCACCACCCAGCTACGCCTCCACCCGGACGTACACAAGATCACGGCCGCCGGGGCAGCACTCCCCGCACACCTGAGCGCGCTGCGCTCCCCCGCGCTCTCCCGCCAAGCCTGATCGTCGTCACCCGCTGACGCCAGTCAAGGACGCCGGTCCCCAACTGGTCCCCATGAACGGTCAAGGGCCGGTTTCGGATTCCTCCGGAACCGGCCCTGACCTGTGACTCTCTCAAGTCGGGACGACCGGACACCTCAGCCGATCCGCTAGGCAGTCAGCTGTTCACGTGCACCGTGACCAGTCGCCGGTCCGACGCCGTAATCGGGCTGGCTGATCTCCGCCCACACCGCATCGAGGGAGAGACCGAGGGTATCGGCGATCGCCGCGATGGTCGGGAAGGCGGGGGTGGCCACGCGGCCCGACTCGATCTTCCTGAGTGTCTCTGGTGAGACGCGGGCGTCGAGCGCGATCTCGAGCATCGAACGTTTCCCCCGGGCCTGACGCAGGAGAGCGCCGAGGCGCTGACCACGTGCGACTTCTGCGGGAGTGAGCGGCAACCTGACCATGACCCCGATTCTAGACCGGTATAGTTTGACCGGGATAGTTATTGGCTGCATGAAAAGAGAGCGACGCATGATCGAGATCCTGAACCACGCCCGACTGGCCCGAGCGAAGGACTCAGGCGCCCTGGTCGCGGACATCCTGCACACGCTGAAGAGCCGCACCACGGTCGGCACGAACCTGCTCGACATCGACCGGTGGGCCGAGAAAATGATTGCCGAGGCAGGAGCGCAGTCCTGCTACGTCGACTACGCGCCCTCTTTCGGACGCGGCCCGTTCGGACACTACATCTGCACGGCCGTCAACGACGCCGTGCTCCACGGGCTGCCCCACGACTACACGCTCGCCGACGGAGACCTGCTGACACTCGACCTCGCCGTCTCCAAGGACGGCGTCGCCGCGGACGCCGCTATCAGCTTCATCGTCGGCGACACCAAGCCCCCAGAGAGCGTCGCGATGATCGAAACGACCGAACGTGCGCTGGCCGCGGGGATCGCCGTCGCCGGGCCCGGGGCTCGCATCGGCGACCTCTCCCACGCCATCGGCACCGTCCTCAGCGAGGCGGGCTACTTGATCAACACGGAGTTCGGAGGGCATGGCATCGGATCGACGATGCACCAGGACCCGCATGTTTCGAACACCGGACGGCCCGGCCGTGGGTACAAGCTGCGCCCCGGACTTCTGCTCGCCCTGGAGCCGTGGGTGATGGCGGACACCGCTCAACTCGTCACGGATGCCGACGGGTGGACGCTCCGCAGCGCGACAGGCTGCCGGACGGCACACAGTGAGCACACGATCGCAATCACCGAGTCCGGAGCCGAAGTCCTCACGTCGCCCAACTGATCATTCAGAACGAGTTGACTCGTGGGGCTTGGCAGTTGGGTTGTTGGGGCGGCAGGGTTCTGCGAGTTTCTGATGATCTTGTGTCTGATGACCTGTGGGAACACGTGACCTCGCTGCCGCCTCCCCGCCCGCCGAGGCGCCGGAGGTATCCGGGCCGGCTTTCAGGCAGATTTGCGGCGGTGGTGTGAGCTGACCGATTCGATGGACACCGGGAACGTCCACAACGCGATCAGTAGCGGCACCTTCGCCGCGCCTCAGGCCGCGTGGAGCGCGAGGGTGGGCGAGAGACGGGAGGCACGAACGGCCGGGTACAGACCCGCGATGCTGCCGATGACGAGGGTGGCGGCGAAGCCTCCGCCGACCGCCCACAGGGGAACGACCCAGGGAATGTGACTGCTGAGGGCGTACACCCAGGTGACCGCCGCGCCGAGCAGAGCCCCGACGATGCCTCCGAGTCCGGACAGCAGAAGGGACTCGGTGACGAACTGGCCCCGGATCTGTCCCCGGGTGGCGCCGATGGCACGGCGCAGACCGATCTCGTAACGACGTTCGAGCACCGAGATGATCATGGTGTTGGCGACGCCGACTCCCCCGACGAGGAGAGCGACCGCACCGAGCCCGAGAAGCAGTCCGTTGAAGGCGCCTTCGGTGGCGGCTTTGGCCTGCAGCCCGGCCGAGGGGTCACTGACGCTGACGTTGTGCGGGGTCTCGGGGTCGACCGCGCGGGGGATCAGCGCATGGACCCGGTCGACCTTCGCGTCGGTGGAGCGTTCGTAGATTTTGGTGGGGCGGCCGTCGAAGTCGAGTATTCGCTCGGCGGCCTCCCAGCCAAGGAGGGCCGAGCGGGCTATCTCGGGCGCGAGGGGCAGTTCGTCCAGGATGCCGATGACGGTGGCGTACTGACCGTCGATGTAGACCTGCTGGCCGGCGGTGGTGACGCCCAGCCGCTGGGCGGCGACGTCACCGAGGACGACCGAGGGGTACTTGCCGGTCGCCGCGTTGAGCCAGGTGCCGGCACGCAGGGAGCCGCGCAGGGCGGTGAGCAGGTCTTCGGAGGCGGCCTGTACGGCGATGCCGCCGGTGACGATGTCGGGGATCTTCTCCGAACGCCGCACCGAGTGCGCGAGGACGCCGGTGGCACCGACGTGCTCCACTCCGTCGATCCGCGCGACACGGCCGTGGGCGTCGGTGGCGAGCGGGGTGCTCTTCCCGGTGGCCAGGTCCGTACCGGGGGACACGACGAGCATATTGGTGCCCAACTTGTCGAGTTCGTTGAGGAGTTGCTGTTTGCTGGAGGCGGAGATCCCGACGACGGCGACCATGGTGGCGATCCCCAGGGCGATCCCCAGCGCGGAGAGGATGACGCGCGTGGGGCGGCTCCGCATTCCGGCAGAGCCGGCGCGCAGGATGTCCCCCGGTGTGAGCCTCGCCGGCTTCAGGCTGGGAGGGCGGCGCTGTCTCATCGCAGCTCCCTCAGGGGAGCGGACCGCACGCCGTCGACGGGGCGGGTGTCGGTGACGACGACACCGTCTCGGATCTTGACCTGCCGCGGCAGGGCGTCGGCTATCTCGTTGTCGTGGGTGATGACCGCGATGGTCGCGCCCTCCCTGTTCAGCTCATGGATGAGTTGCATTACCGCCTCACCGGACGCCGTGTCGAGGGCGCCGGTCGGCTCATCGGCGAGGAGCAGATCGGGCTCGCCGACGACGGCACGCGCGATGGCGACCCGCTGTTTCTGCCCGCCGGACAACTCGTGCGGCTTGTGGCCCATGCGGTCGCCGAGTCCGACGCGCTCCAGGGCCGCGGCGGCCCGCCGCCGGCGCTGCGCGTGCGGGAGACCGGAGTAGAGCAGACCCTCGGCGACATTGTCCTTGGCACTGATGCCAGGCACGAGGTGGAACGCCTGGAAGACGAACCCGATGTGCCTGGCGCGCAGCGCGGACAGATTCCGGTCCGACAGGGAGGCGGTGTCCCAGCCCGCGATCGACACACTCCCCGAGGTGGGTGGGTCGAGCGTGCCGATGATGTGCAGAAGGGTCGACTTTCCCGATCCCGAAGGGCCGACGATCCCGACGAGTTCGCCCGAGTCGATGGTCAGGTCGATCTGTCGGAGGGCCGCGACACCGCCCGGATAGTGCTTGGTGATGTTCGCCAGCCGCACCACCGGTGCCGGTGCGGGTGCGGGTGCGGGTGCCGGTACGGGTGCGGGTGCCGGTACGGATGCGGGTGCCGGTACGGATGCCGGCGAGTGGGGAGCGCTCATGACTTGGGCACCCCGACCTTCATGCCGTCGCGCAGACCCTTGCCCGAGATCTCCACCCGGCCTTGCGCGAACATACCGAGAGTGACCGGTGTCTGCCGCGTCCGGCCGTTCTCGACTACCTGCACACCGAACGAGCCGTCCGTCATGGCGAGCAGCGCCGAGACAGGCACGCTCAGGACGTTCTTGCGGGTCTCGCCGGTCAGTCTGACCGTGGCGGAAGACTTGTCGAGACCGGAGATCTTGGACGGGTCGTCGAAGGCGACGGTGACGCCGATCCGCGGGGTCTTGTCGTTGGGGTCGTCCCCGGTCTGCGCGGAGGCAGCGATCGAGGCCACTGTCCCGCTGGTGGACGAGCCCTCCGGGGTGTCGATCCGAACCTTGCGACCCTGCTTGACCAGCGCGGCCTGGGACACTTTGACCTGCAGCTGGACGACGCGTTCGGAACTGGTGACGGTCAGGACCGCCCCGCCGGGCGTTGCCCGGTCACCCGCGGCGGCCACGGTCTCCTGCACCCGCACAGGGCCGGTTGCGAAGGCGATGTGCTCAGGTCCCATCTCGCCGGTCTGCCTCAGGCCGTACTTCTTCTGCCAGCGTTTGACCGCGTAGACCGTGCCGTCGGTGAACTCCTTGTCCTCCACGATGCCGCCTCCCAGACCCGCCGCGATCAAGTTGGCCTTGAGCTGCCGGACATCGGTGCCCTTGTTCCCCTTCTTCAGTTTCCGGTACATCGGCTCCGTGCCGTACATGAGACGCACGTCCTTGCCGTCGACCGCGTACAGCCTCCCGCCCTGCTTGATCTTCGCGCCGTTTCCGGCCACCCAGGTGAGGGTGCCTGCGGTACCGGCGTTGATCTTCTTCTTCTTCGTGTAGCCGAGAGTCCCGTCCACACTGATGCTGCTGACCAGGTCACCTTGCTCAACGGCGGCTGTGGCCGACGGCTGAATGTCCTGCCCGTCACTCGCCTCTGCGGAATCGGACCCGGTGTATTCGGTGGCGACGACCGCTCCGCCGGCCACCAGGGTCAGTGCGGTCAGAGAGATGGCGATGGTACGAGGCTTCATGCGGCGCACTGGTCCAGGGCCTTGCCGAACTTGTCCGGGTCCGCTCCGTCGGGGATCTTGAACGCGGGTACACCGGGGCCCGCGGCCCCCTTGGGATCGGGCATCTCGAAGCCCTTGCCGCGCATGCACTCGGCGATCCTCACCTGCTGGTCCTGGTTCTGCTGCGAGGCGGAGTCGGACCCGCCCTCGCCGCCCGGTACCCCGGCACCGCACTCCTTCATCGCCTTCTGCCAGGCCTCCGATGTCACCCCGTCGGGCTGGCTCAAGGTCTGCGAAGCCGGGTCGGCGCCCGGCTTCAGGTCGGGTACGTCCATGTCCTTCTCCTCCCGCAGACAGGTCCGCAGCTTCTGCAGGCTGTCGGCGGCCTCCGCTTCCGAGCCACCGCCGGCACCACCACTGCCGCTGTCGGCGGAACTGTTGGATTCCTTCGTGTCGTCGGCGGAGCTGCAGCCGGTGGTGAGCAGGGCAAGGCCTGTCAGTCCGGCCGCCAGAAGCAGGGTGAGCCTGTTCGTTGTCACGAGACACTCCAAGGGATGTGAACCTCATTTACGCCCGTCACAGCCGACGGACGAGCAGAGAGTCACAGACAGCCCTGTTTCGTCGCTCTTACAGCTCCGCTCGGCCTCGCTCTCACCACCACGAGGGGAGATCTCCGTAACAGCGGCGAAAGGCGGTGCTCCTGTACAACCGACGCATGCGCGCACTGGTGGTGGAAGACGAAGCGTTCCTCGCGGCGATGATCGCCGAAGGACTGCGACGTGCGGCGATCACGGTCGATGTGGCACTCGACGGGGCGGCCGGCTGGCGCAAGCTCCAACTCGGCGACTACGACATCCTCGTCCTGGACCGCGATCTGCCGGGCCTGCACGGCGACGACCTCTGCCGTCGAGCCGTCGCCGCGGGACTGCTGACCAGGATCCTGATGCTGACCGCTTCCACCACGGTCCCCGACCGTGTCGCCGGCCTGGGCATGGGCGCCGACGACTACCTCACCAAGCCGTTCTCCCACGACGAACTCCTGGCCCGTGTCCTGGCGCTCGGCCGGCGCACCCAGCCGGCACTCCCTCCCGTGCTCGAACACGCCGGCATCAGGATCGACACCGCGGGACGCCAGGCCTTACGTGCCGGACAGCGACTGGCCCTGACGCGCAAGGAGTTCGCGGTCCTCGAAACGCTCATGCGCGCCGGAGGCGGTGTCGTCAGCGGGGAGGACCTCATCGAGAAGGTGTGGGACGAGAACGCCGGTTACGACCAGAACCCCGTTCGTGTCGCACTCAGCCGCTTACGCACCAAACTCGGCGGTCCACCGGTGATCGAGACCGTGCCGGGCATCGGGTACCGCATCTCCACCGAGGTCTCCTCCCCCGATACCGCGATAGCGGACGGGGCGGACGGGGCAGGCCAAGCAGACCGGACCTGGCGGCAAGCACGGTGATCGGACTCCCCCTCCCCACCTCCGAACGGGCCCGTCTGACCGCTCTGTACGGGGGACTTCTGCTGGCCGCGGGCCTGCTCCTGGTCACCGTCATCTACCTCATGACACAGAACGGCCTCGACGCCCTCATCGACGGTGCCTTCACCGACGCCCGTCCCGCAGAGAAACTGCCCGGTGCCGTGATAAGCCCCGGCAATCGGGTTCCGGCCGAACAAGGCGATCAACTGGGCGATTACCCCTCCTTGCAGACGGTGGAACTCATCACCTCCACGACCCTGCGCCGTCTGCTGACCGTTTCCGCCATCGCGTTCGGCATCTTCGTCGTCGTCTCACTGGTCATGGCATGGTGGCTGGCCGGCCGAGTCCTGCGCCCGGTCGGCATCATGGCCGCCACCGCCCGCAGGCTCTCCGGGAACACCCTTCACCAGCGCATCGCTCTCGCCGGCCCGCCTGGCGAACTGAAAAACCTCGCAGACACCTTCGACGCCATGCTCGACCGCGTTGAGCGGCTGGTCCTGGCCCAGCAGCAGTTCGCCGCGAACGCCGCACACGAACTGCGCACCCCCATGGCCATCTGGCGATCAGCGGCTGAGATCGGCCTCGCCGACCCCGATCCCGAGCACGTCGCGTGGATACGCGAGGAGCTGCTGCACGTCGCCGACAAGAGCGAGCACCTCATCGAGTCCCTGCTTCTCCTCGCCGTCGCGGACCAGGAGCTGACGCCAACGGGGGTCGAGCCGGTGCGACTTGACGAGACAGTGGCGCTGGCCGCCGCCGACAGACTGCAGGAGACCGAGCTGCGCGGTATCACCCTCACCACGGTCGGTGAGCCCGTCACCGTGGACGGTGACGGGCTCCTCCTCGCCCTGCTGGTCCGCAACCTGCTCGACAACGCGCTGCGCTACAACCACGACAACGGCACCGTCGACGTCACCGTCGCCGACCGCACTCTGACCGTCGTCAACACCGGTCCGCCCATACCCGACGCGATCGCGCCCCAACTGTTCGAACCCTTCCGCCGCCTGGGTCAACGCACGCACACCCCGAAGGAAGGAGCGGGCCTCGGTCTGTCCATCGTCGCCGCCATCGGCCGCGCTCATCACGCTCAGGTCGACGCTTCCGCCAACCCCGCAGGGGGGATGACCGTGACGGTCCGCTTCTCCCCGGCGGACCGGAGGCCCGGCCTCTCAGCCCAGTAGGTCACGCAGCCGCCAGCCGCGCGTTCTTCACCACCTGACTCGATCCGGACCACCTGACTCGATCCGGCAACACCAGCGGCCGACGGTCTCCCAGGAGCAGCCCAGCCCACCCTGCCGGCCAACGTGACAGCGCCTCATGACCTGCTACCGCCGGTCAAGGACACCACTCCCCAACTGGTCCCCAAGAACGCCAAAGGCCGGTTTCGGATATCTCCGAAACCGGCCCTGACCTGCGACTGTCTCCAGTCGGGACGACAGGATTTGAACCTGCGACCCCTTGACCCCCAGTCAAGTGCGCTACCAAGCTGCGCCACGTCCCGATCCGCCTCGCCACGGTGAACCGTGTGAAGACGCAGGTGAACCCTACCGCACGTCGACCGGAGGGACGGCGCCCGTGACGCTCGGTGCCCGGGACGACTCGGCGTCCGGTCCGTTCAGTCGACGAACAGGCCCCGCGCCGCGGCCCTCGCGTCGAACTCCTCCAGGTGCGACTGGGCGTCGGGCATGCTGTCGCACATCGCCTCCAGGAGGACCTGGCCCAGGAGCATCGGGGCGCTCACCGTGTCGAAGACCAGGCCGGTGCCCACGGCGGCCGGGAGCAGCAGGTCACTGTAGGCGGCCACCGGGGCGAACGAGCCGTCGGCGATCGTCACCACGGTCAGCCCCGCGTCCCGGGCGTGGCCGAGCGCGGCGAGCAGCTCGGCCGGATGACGCGGCAGCGCGAAGCACAGGAGCGCGCTCGCTCCCGCGCGACGGGCCCCGTCGATCCGGTCGGCGAGCAACGTGCCGCCCTCGTCCAGCAGGCGTACGTCGGGATGCACCTTCGCGGCGAAGTAGGCGAAACCGCGCGCCTGGGCGGCCGAGACACGCAGCCCGAGCACGGGCAGCGGCCGGGAGGCGGCGAGCAGCCGGCCCGCGTTCTCCACCGGCCCGGGGTCGGCCAGCAGGGACGCCAGCTGCAGCAGGTTGTTGATCTCGGCCCGTACCGCCTGCTGGTAGGGGTTGGCCGGCCGCGCGTCCACGGCCGGCCCGGCGGGTACGACATCGCGCAGATGCCTGCGCAGCGCCGGATATCCGTCGAAACCGAGGGCGACCGCGAAACGGGTCACCGACGGCTGGCTCACCCCGGCCAGCTCGGCCAGTTCCACGCTCGACAGGAACGGCGCGGCCGCCGTCTGCCGGACCAGACAGTGCGCGATACGGCGCTGGGTGGGCGTCAGCCGGCGCCCCTCGAACAGCTGGTGCAGCGGGGTGGGAGGGACGGTCCCGGAGGTCCCGGAGGTCCCGGAGGCTCCGAGAGCCGCGGGGGTCCCGTGTGGCGCGCCGTCGCCGTCGCCGACAGCGTCGCCGGCTCCTTCCGTGTCGCTCACCTTGGCCCCCCAGTCCGCCGTAAGTCCGTCACTCGTAAGTCCGTCGTACGGAATCGCCCACCCCTGCCACGTACGGTCCGTGTGTCCGGACAGCCGTGCCGGTCAGCTCGCGAGACCGGCCGACGTCAGCCACTCCTCGGCGACGTCGGAGGAGTCCTCCTTGTCGTTGCTGATCTTCTTCATCATCTCCAGCAGATCCTCGGTGGTGAGCTTGGCCGAGATGGCGTTGAGCGCCGCCTTGGCCTTGTCGTTGACCGCGGACTTGTAGACGAGGGGCGTGATGTTCTGCGAGGAGAAGAGGTTCTTCGGGTCCTCCAGGACCACCAGCTTGTCCTCGACGATGGCGGGGTCGGTCGTGTAGAGGTTGGCGGCCTGAACCTTGTTGTCCTTCAGCAGCTTCAGCAGGGTGCTCTGGGCGCCCGCGTCCAGCGGCTGGAACTTCCCGAACTCGACGCCGTAGACGGACTTCAGGCCGACTCCGCCCTGGGTGCGGGTCTTGAACTCGGAGCCGGCGCCGATGGCCAGGTCCTTCGCGACCGGCTTCAGGTCGGCCAGGGTCTTGAGCTTGTACTTCTTGGCGATCTCGGAGGTGACCGTGACGGAGTCCTTGTCCTCGGCCGCCGCGGAGTCGAGTATCTCCACCGACTTCGGGAGTTTGGCCTTCAGCTCGGTGTTGATCTCTTCCGTGCTGGTGGCGGTGCTCTTCTTGTCGACGGCCACGGACAGCAGGGCGCCGTTGTACTCGGGGAAGACGCTGATGCCACCCTTGACGACCTGGTCGTAGTAGACCTCGCGGGCCCCGATGTCGAACTTGCGGGTCACCTTCAGGCCCTTGTCCTCCAGGGCCTGGGCGTAGATCTCGGCGAGCAGCTGGTTCTCGGGGAAGTTGGCCGAGCCGACGACGATGGTCTTGCCGCTTCCCTTGTCGCCGCTGCTGCCTGTCAGCGGGTTGTCGTCGCTGTCGTCGCTGGCTCCGCAGGCGGTGGCGGTCAGGGAGAGTGCGGCGACGAGGCTGAGGGCAGCGGCGCGGTACGTGGCCTTGTTCATGGGTGTTTCCTTTCTCAGGTACTCAAGTACTCAGGTCTCGGGTGGGGCTCAGGTGCGACTCGCGCGTGTGTCGCGTGTGTCGTGTGTGTCGGGTGCGCGGGCCGCCGGTGGTTCATGACTTGGTCGCCGCGGGCCGCAGCCCCGGCGAGACGACGGCACGCCGCAGCACGGTGAAGACGGCCTGGACGATGAGCGCCAGCGCCACGACGACGGCGGAGCCGCCGATGACCAGTTCGTAGTCGTTGCGGGAGAGCCCGTCGACGATGAAGCGGCCCAGACCGCCGAGGCCGGGATACGCGGCGACGGTCGCCGTGGCCACCACCTGGATGGCGGCGACCCGCAGGCCGAGCAGGATCAGCGGGAGTGCCATCGGCACCTCGACCTTCAGCAGGACCTCCCATCCGGTCATGCCCATGCCCTTCGCAGCGTCCCGGGCGTCGGGATCGACACCTCGGACTCCCTCGAAGGTGTTGATGAGGATCGGCGGGACGGCGAGCGCCACCAGGGCGACCAGCACGGGCGTGGTACTGAGCCCGGCGAGGGTCACGACCAGTACGACCAGGCCGAAGGTGGGGATCGCGCGCGCGAGGTTCGCGACGGTGGCGACGGCGAACGCACCGCGGCCGGTGTGTCCGACCAGCAGTCCGAACGCCAGCCCGATCAGCGTCGCGAACAGCAGGGACAGGCCGCTGTAGGTCACGTGCTCCAGGAGCCGGTGCGGGATGCCGTCATCGCCGTGCCACTGCTGGGACGACGTCAGCCAGTCGCCCACGAGCCGGATCTGGTTCAGGAGATCGTTCACGCCTTCGCCCCCTTGCCGCGCGCCCATGGTGTGAGCAGCCGCTGTGCCAGGACGAGCAACGCGTCGGTGACCAGGGCCAGCAGCATGATCAGTACGGTCGCGGTGATGATCGGGGTCGGGAAGTCGAGCTGGAGGCCCCGGGTGATGTAGTAGCCGAGGCCGCCCTGTCCGATCAGCTGTCCCACCGCGACGAGGCTGATGGAGGAGACCGCGGCGACCCGTACACCGGCGACGACGACGGGCACGGCGATCGGCAGTTCGACCTGGATGACCCGTCGGACCGTACTGAATCCCATCGCGGTGGCCGCCTGCCGTACCGGATCAGGTACCGAGGCCAGTCCGTCCACGACGTTGGGAATGAGGACCGACAGCGTGTAGAGGGTCAGCGGGATCATGACCGTGCGTTCGGTCAGGCCCGTATAGCGGACGAAGATCATGAACAGGGCCAGCGACGGGATGGAGTACAGGACGTTGGCCGCGGTCAGGGTCGGCGGGTAGACCCATCGCCAACGGTGGCAGAGCATGCCCAGAGGCACCGAGATGATCAGTCCGAACAGCACCGGCAGGAGGCCCAGCCTCAGGTGGACCCCTGTGTAGTGGGCCAGCTCACCGACATGGTCGCCGATCCACACCCACCGTATGAGCGGCTCCCCGTCCCTCATCGGTCCTCACCGCCCGTGGTGTCGGCGCTGCGGGCGCCGCCCGCGTCCGGGTCAGCGTTTGCGCCGCCCGCGTCCGGGTCACCTTTCGCAAGCTGAGCCCCGGACGTCTTGGCCACCTTGCCCTCTGCGGGCGCCTCGGCCGCTTCGACCACCTCGGTCGCCTCGCCCGTCACGTCGGCGGTCGCGCCGGTCACGTCGGCGGACGCCGAGGCACCCGACGCCATCGCGGCGGACAACTCGTACGCGTCCGCGACTCCCGCGACCGCGCCCTCGGCGTCCACTCCGACCGCGAGCCGGGAGGGCGACAGGAGTGCCGCGTCCAGGGCGGCCCGCGCCGAGTCGCCGACCAGGCTGAACGTGTGGCCGAGCGGCGCGAGCGTGGCGTCCGCCAGCGTCCCGCCGTCCGGAAGCCCGGCGACGGCGGCCCAGCCGAGCGGCCGCCGGGCGGCGTCGACGACGAGCACCCAGGGCTCGTCCAGGGCGCGGGCCGCTGCGGCGGCAGCGGTCACCGGCAGTACCGGGCCCCCGCGCAACGGCAGACCGGAGGCCTGGACGAAGGAGAGCCGGCGGATGCCTCGGTCCTGCCCGACGAAGTCGGCCACGAAGTCGTCGGCGGGGTGCGCGAGCAACCGCTCCGGGGTGTCGAACTGCGCGAGCTTGCCGCCCGTCCGGAACACCGCGATGTTGTCGCCCAGCTTGATCGCCTCGTCGATGTCATGGGTGACGAACACGATCGTTTTGTGCAGCTCCTTCTGCAGCCGGAGGAACTCCGCCTGCAGTTCCCCCCGGACGATGGGGTCGACCGCGCTGAACGGCTCGTCCATGAGCAGCACGGGCGGGTCCGCGCCCAGCGCCCTGGCCACTCCGACGCGCTGCTGCTGTCCGCCGGAGAGCTGGTACGGGTAGCGCTTGGCCATCGTGGCCGGCAACCCCACCAGTTCGAGCAGCTCGGCCGCCCGCGTCCGGGCCTTCTTCTTGCCCCAGCCGAGCAGCAGCGGCACGGTCGCGACGTTGTCCAGCACCGTCCGGTGCGGGAAGAGTCCGGCGTGCTGGATCACGTAGCCGATCCCCCTGCGCAGTTCGGGAGCGGCCACCTCCCGGATGTCCTGGCCGCGCAGGCTGACCGTGCCGGCCGTCGGCTCCACCATGCGGTTGACCATGCGCAGGGTCGTGGTCTTGCCGCAGCCTGAGGGACCGACCAGGACCGTGATGCCGCCCTCGGCCAGCTCCAAGGACAGGCCGTCCACGGCTGTGGTGCCGTTGGGATAGTTTTTGCTCACCGCGTCGAATCTGATCAAAGCTGCCCCTTACCTGACTGCATATCGTCATGCAGAGTTGTTCGTGACTGAATTACAGTCAATCCCCTTTTGTAAACGGGGCGTTACGTTCGTCCGAAGAAAGCGAGAGGACGCCCGGAATGACCGCTCTTGACCCTGTTTGGTTCACGTTCCTGAACGGTTCGGACATCGAACAGCTGGAACTGAACGACACCGAGGTGCTCGACGCCGTCGAACAGGGACTGCTCGCCCAGGGCCGCGGCGAGACGGTTATCGAACCACGGGTGCATCTCACGCCCGACCCCGCCTTCAACGGCCACTTCAACGTCCTGCGCGGTTACGTCGCCCCGCTCGGCATGGCCGGAGTGAAGATCGTGGGCGACTACGTCGACAATTACAAGGCAGGTCTGCCCTCCGAGATGGCCCTGCTGAACCTCTTCGACCCGCGTACAGGGATGCCGCTGGCCGTCCTGGACGCGACCGCGATCACCGAGATGCGCACCGGCGCGCTCACCGCGCTGGGGGCACGGCATCTGGCCCGGCCCGGTGCCAAGGTGCTCGGTCACATCGGTGCCCGCGCCACCTCGTACTGGAACGTCCGCCTGCTCGACCACATCTTCGACCTCGACGAGATCCGCGTCCACTCGCGCCGTCCGGAGAGCCGCGAGGCCTTCGCGGAGCGGCTGGAGCACGACCTCGGCAAGCCCGTGATCGTCACCGACGACTGGAAGACGTGCGTCGAGGGCGCGGACATCGTCGTGGAGGCGTCCCGGCTGGAACGGCCCGAGCCGCTGCTCAAAACGGAGTGGATCGCGCCGGGCGCCCTCGTCGTACCGTACGGAACGATGAGCGCGGTCGAACTCACCCTCACCGACATCATGGACAAGATCGTCGTCGACGACTGGGGCCAGTGCCGGTCCGGGCCGTTCGGTGCGCTGCGCGCGCACGTCGAGTCGGGCCGGCTCAGCGAGTCGACCCTGCACGGTGAACTGTGCGAGATCGTCGTCGGCGACAAGCCCGGCCGGGAACGGGACGACGAGACGACCCTCTTCTGGCACCGCGGCCTCTCCCTGTCGGACATCGCTCTGGGCGCGGCCATGCTCACCAAGGCCGGGGAACGCGGACTCGGGCAGAAGCTGCGGTTCTCATGACGGGCGCCTTCCCCGCCGGCCCCGGAGCAGTCGCCGGCCCCGGAGCAGTCCTGGTCGACGGGCGCTCCCTGTCCTGCGAGGACGTCGCCGCCGTCGCACTGCACGGTGCCCGGGTCGTCCTCGCCGACGAGGTGCTCCCCCGGCTGACGCGCGACCGCGCGGTGGTCGACGACGTGGTCGACCGCCACGTGCCGACGTACGGCCTGACGACGGGACTCGGCAGCCGGTCGTCCTACGCGCTGCCCCGCGAGGAACTCGCGCGGTTCAGCGTGCGTACGGTGCGCGGCCGGGCCAACGCGGTCGGGGACCCGCTGCCGGTCCCCGTCGTACGCGCCGCCCTGATCGCCCGCGTCAACGGCCTGGCGGGCGGCGGCAGCGGAGTCAGCCCGGAAATCCTGCCGCTGCTCGTCGACATGCTCAACTCACGTGTCCATCCGCTGGTCCCCGAGGTGGGGTCGATCGGCGCCTCGGACCTGTGTCAGATGGCCCATGTCGGCCTCGTCGTCATCGGCGAGGGCCGCGCCGAACTCCTCGGCGAGGTACTCGACGGCGCGGCGGCCCTGCGGCGGGCCGGGCTGGCCCCCGCCGAACTGGGCCCGAAGGACGGGCATGTGCTGTGCAGCGCCAGTCCGCTGGCCGCCGGCCACGGCGGTCTCGTCCTCCATGAGGCGGCCACCGTCCTGACCCTGGCCCAGGCGGTCACGACGCTCACCTTCGAGGGTTTCCGGGCCAACACCAGCCCGCTGGACGCCCGGGTGCTGGGTCTGCGTCCGGCGCCCGGACAGTCCCGGGCGGCGGCGGAACTGCTCGCGCTCCTGGACGGCGGCGACCTCACGGACCCGCGGCACGCCCGGCGGGTCCAGGACCCGATCAGCCTGCGCTGCGCGGCCCAGGTGCACGGTGCGCTGCACTCCGCGCTCGACTTCGCCGGCGCGGCGCTGGATCCCGAGCTCAACGGAAGCGGCGACAACCCGGTGGTCCTGGCCGACACCGAAGGGACCACCGACGGGACCACCGACGGGACCATAAACGGGATCAGCGACGGAGTCACCGACGGGATCACCGGCGATCTCACCATCGGAGCCACCAGTGAGATCGCCGGTGAGGCATCCGGGATCTCCGGCGTCTCCGGCGAGATTTTGTCGTCCGGCAACTTCCACACCCCGGCTCTCGCTCTGGCCTTCGACACGCTCGCGCTGGCCCTGACGCAGACCGCGGCGCTGTCCGCGGAGCGCATGCGGCGGCTGCTGAACCCCGCTCTGAGCGGGCTGCCCGCCAACCTCTCCCCGCACGGCCCGGAGCACTCGGGCTTCGCACCCCTGTCCAAGACGGCACAGGCACTGGTCGCCGAGATCAGTCTGCTGTCCGCACCGGTGTGCACCGACCCCCGGCACGGCGCGGACGGTGTGGAGGACGACTCGACCAACGCGGCGCTCGGGGCGCGACGGCTGTCGACGATGCTCGTCCGGCTGCGGCAGTTGCTCGCCGTGGAGGCCGTGGCGGCCGCACAGGCGGTCGACCTGGCCGCGCCCGCCGCCCTCGGGCGTGGACCGGCCCTCCTTCACCGGGCGGTCCGCGAGCTCGTCCCGCGCCTGGACGACGACCGGCCCTGCGGTGTGGACGTGGACCGGGTGAGCGAGGATGTCCTGGGGTCCGACGAGGTACGAAGTGCCCTGCGTGCCCTGATGGACGCGACCTGACGGAACGCGATCTGACGGAACGCGACCTGACCGAAGGAAGTCCGTGACCAACGTCGACGTACACCAGCATCTGTGGACCGGCTCGTTCGTCGCGGCCCTGCGAGCGCGCGCCGAGCCGCCGTTCCTGGACAGCTGGACCCTGCACACCGCCGGTGAGCCGCCCTACGAGGTCGCTCGCGCCGATCACGACATCGCCCGGCGGGCCGAACTGGCGGCCGCCGACGGCCTCGGGCGGGCGCTGGTCTCGCTGTCCGCCCCGCTCGGCGTGGAATGGCTGCCGGCCGGGGAGGCACGGCCGCTGCTCGACGCGTACCACGAGGACGCCGCCGCACTGCCGCGGCCTTTCGGAGCCTGGGCCGCCGCCTGTGTCCGGGACATCGACGCCGACGTGACGGCCGGGTATCTCGACCGGGGTTTCGCCGGCCTCCAGCTCCCGGCGAACGCCCTGGCCGACGCGGCCGGCTACGTGCGGTGCGCCCCGCTGCTCGACCTGCTCGAAGCACGCGGCCTTCCGCTGTTCGTCCACCCGGGTCCCGCCGCCGACGCGGCCCCGCGGCCCGGCTGGTGGCCCGCGATGGTGCCGTACGTGCAGCAGATGCACGCGGCCTGGTTCGCGTTCCGGGCGTTCGGGCGGCCACGCCATCCGCGGCTGCGGGTGTGCTTCGCGCTGCTGGCCGGCCTTGCGCCGCTGCACGGCGAACGCTTCGCTGCCCGTGGCGGGGCCGAGGGCCGCAAGGAGATCGATCCGAACGCGTTCGTCGAGACCTCCTCGTACGGTCCGCGCGCGGTCGAGGCGGTCGTCCGCGTCCTCGGCACCGGCCTGGTCGTCCAGGGTTCGGACCGCCCCTACGCAGAACCTCCGCAGAGCCCCGGCTTCGGGCTGGGCGGCGCCACGGCGTACGCCTTCCGCATCGCCAATCCGCGGCGCCTGCTCACCGGCGAAGGCTGACCGGCAAGGACTGACCGCGCCAGGGAGGACGGCCGGACGGCTCCCGCGTTACTTCGGCGGGGTGGGTGTGTCGTGCGTGCGGTACATCGCCTGTACGTCCAGCTCCAGCTGGACCGTCGGGCCGACCACCGCGATGCCACGCGCCAGCATGGAACGCCAGTTCAGGGTGTAGTCCTCCCGGTGCAGTTCCGCCTTCGCCAGGGCCGCGCAGCGCAGCTCCTCGCCGTAGCCGCCGTTCACCATGCCGAGGTAGGTGGTGTCCAGGGCCACCGAGCGGCTCACCCCGTGCATCGTCAGTCCACCCTGCAGGGTCCACTTGCTGCCGCCGCGGTAGGCGAACCGCCTGCTGTGGAAGTCGATGTACGGGAAGCGCTCGACGTCCAGGAAGTCCCCGGACCGCAGGTGGTCGTCGCGCGTCCGGTTGCCCGTGGTGATGCTCGACGCGTCGATACGCACGTGGACGCGGGATTCGGCCATGTCCTGGGCGATCTGGATGCCGCCCTCGAAGCGCTCGAAGCGGCCGTGCACATGAGCCATGCCGACGTGCTTGGCGATGAACCGGATCGCCGTGTGGGGCGGGTCGAAGAGCCATGTGCCCGGCGACGGCAGTTCCAGCCTGCGGGCGGGCTGCAGCCGGATCTGCGCCCCGGGAGCGGCGGGCCCGGCCACCACGTCGACCGTCTCACGGTGGGGATGCAGGCCCTCTGCGGCGACCATCAGGCTGTACCGACCGGGCGGCAGCGCCGCGAGGAAGTAGCCGTACGGGTCGGTGGTGCCGCGGGCCGCGACACGGTGCGAGTCCAGCGCGGTGACCGTCACTTCGGCCCCGCCCATCGGCTGGTTCATGGGGTCGACGACCTCGCGGCTGACAGCGCCCGCGCCCGGCGGGAGGGGGAGCGAGACGCCCGTCGCGCCGGCACCGGAGGCTCGCTTGGGCCGCCGTCGCCGAAGCAGTGCGAGGGCCATGGTGTTCACCTTTCTTCACCTGCGTCAGAGCAACCGGCGAAACGGCACGGAGCTCATGACGATCTTGAACCAGGACATGCGAAGGCGGGTGTCTCAAAACGAGACACCCGCCTCCGGGGCGACGGCACCACCGCCCTGGTCATCGCGGCCCGACGGTCACACCGTGAGCGGCCCGACGGTCACCCCACGGGCGGACCGGCGCTCACACGGTGACCCCGTCGATCTCGAAGGTCTGCACCGAGCCGGCGGCGAACGGCACGCTCAGGCTCTTGCCGTTCAGGTACGTGTCCGAGCGGGCGGTGTAGAGGTCTCCGCCGCCGGCGGTCAGCGTGTTCCAGCGTCGTACGAGGCCGCCCGTGCCGCCGGTGACCTGGCCGAAGCGGGACAGGTCGAAGGTGAGCGTCTGCGCGGCACCGGAGTTGACCGCCACGACGACCAGGCGCTTCGTCGTCGCGTCATGGGCGGCGACCGCGTATCCGACGCCCGTGTCGAGGATGGTCATCCCGGGCCGGATGTGGCGGCTGAACTGGGCCATCACGTAGTACTTGGTCTGCACGGTGGTCGGCTGCAGCGTGTTCTGGTCGTACGCGATCATCGCCCAGCCGGTGGAGGGATCCATCACCTGCCAGTAGACCCAGGCGGTCGGGTGCAGCCAGCGGAAGTCCGTGCACAGGTTGTTCGCCAGGGTGAGGCCGGTGCCGTCGCTGTCACCGGTCTCCGAGTTCCAGAGCTTCTTGCCCGCCGTCGTCACGACGTCCGTGTAGAGGAGGTCGCGGCGACCGCCGGAGCCCTGGTAGCCGTGCACGTTGACCTGGCTGACCAGGGCCTTCGTCGACGCCCCGAAGGAGTTCCAGGTCGTACGGGCCAGGTCGTAGCTCGTCTCGTCGGACGCCGAGAGCCTGATGCCGGACAGACCGCGGGTGTCCAGCTCGCTGCGCAGGTACGGAAGGACGGCCGCCTGGACGGCAGCGTCCATGTGGCAGCCCTCCTGCGTACCCGTGGCGGTCCACCAGCTGGACGAGGGCTCGTTGAACGGGTCGACGGTTGCGAAGTTCACGCCCCAGTTGTTCTTCGCGTACAGGGCGACGGCGGCCAGGTGGGAGGCGTGCTGGCGGTAGTTCCAGGACTGGAGGTTGTTGCCGCCGCCGGACGCGCCGGACGGGTTGTGGTTGAGGCACATCCACCACATGGGCGAGTTGGCGAACAGCTCGGTGACAGCACCTCGTTGAACCGCCTTGACCAGGGCGGCGCGCTGGTTGGCGTCGGCCGTCCAGTCCCACGCGGAGGACGTGGGGCTCTCGTTGTTCCAGTCCTGCCAGTAGCCCTCGATCTGCTTGAACGCCGGGATGTTGGGCGAGGCGGCCATACTCTGGCCGCCCACGCTGTTCGGGCTGCACGCGCCCAGGTTGTAGCGGGCAGTGTTCAT
This sequence comes from Streptomyces sp. NPDC048484, assembly GCF_040651415.1. Classification (NCBI taxonomy): domain Bacteria; kingdom Bacillati; phylum Actinomycetota; class Actinomycetes; order Kitasatosporales; family Streptomycetaceae; genus Streptomyces; species Streptomyces sp. NPDC048484. The sequence continues at coordinate 173,607 of NZ_JBEZJY010000012.1, read as the reverse complement.
ACCGAGTCCGGGCAGCGTCCTGCCGCCGTACGCCACGGACTTGGTGGTGAAGAAGATGTCGGCGAAGTCGTCGCGCGCGCCGAACACGTTGGCCCACCACGCGAGGGAGGTGCCCCAGCCCTCCCAACGCCCGTAAGTGGCGGCTGGGTTGACCGCGATGCTCGCGTCGGCCCGGGCGGTTCCCGTGGCCAGCGCGCTGCCCAGCAGCGTGCCGCCGGCCGCCGTCAGCAGCGATCTGCGCTTGATCATGAGGTCTCCTGTCACGCTCATGCCACAACCTGCTTGAAGAATGGAGCGGCGACAAACGGTTGTCGAGACGCATGACAGCGCTTTCCCTTTCGATAGCTTGCGGACGCCTGCGTCAGCCCTACCTCACAGACACACCCCGCGCGACCTCGCAGGCACGCCCCGCACGACCCCACAGACACTCCCCGCCCGACCCAACAGACACGCCCCGCGCAACCCACAGACACTCCCCGCGGGCCCACCTCACCAGCGAGGGAGCCTGCGCTCGTACTCGGGCTGGACGCGCCGCATGTAACCGGTGTCGTCCCGGCCCTTCATGCCCGAGTCGAGGTAGAGCCGGTGGAGGCGCTCCAGGGCGTCGTGGTCGAGTTCGACGCCGAGACCGGGGCCGGTGGGGACCCTGACCGCGCCGTCCCGCAGTTCCAGGGCGCCGGGCACGATCACGTCGTCCGCGAGGTTCCACGGGTAGTGGGTGTCGCAGGAGGTGTCGAGGTTGGGGATCGCGGCGGCCACCTGGGTCATGGCGGCCAGGCTGATGCCGAGGTGCGAGTTGGAGTGCATGGACAGGCCGATTCCGAACGCCTCGCAGACGGCGGCGAGTTCTCGGGTGCGGCGCAGTCCGCCCCAGTAATGGTGGTCAGTGAGCAGGACCTGGATCGCGTTCTGCTCGACGGCCGGCCGCAGATGCTCCCACGCGACCACGCACATGTTGGTGGCCAACGGCATGGGTGAGGTCTTGGCGACCTCGGCCATACCGGGGATGGTGGGCGTGGGGTCCTCCAGGTACTCCAGCACCCCCTCCAGTTCGCGTGCCACGTACAGCGATGTCTCCACCGTCCAGGCCGTGTTGGGGTCCAGGCGCAGGGGCCGGCCGGGAAAGGCCTCGGCGAGCGCCCTCATCGCGGCGATCTCCTCGTCGGGCGGGAAGACGCCGCCCTTGAGCTTGAACGAGTCGAAGCCGTACCGCTGCCGCATCAGCCGGGCTTGCTCGACGATGCCCGCCGGGTCGAGTGCCTCGCCCCAGTCGTCGCCGACAGCGGGGCTTCCGTCGAGCGCCGGGTGTTCGGCCCACTTGTAGAAGAGGTAGGCGGCGAAGGGTACGGAGTCGCGGACCCGGCCGCCGAGCAGATCGCTGACCGGGCGTCCGAGAAGCTTGCCCTGCACGTCGAGACAGGCGACCTCGACCGCGGAGGTGGTCCAGCCGCGCTCGTGGGAACTGGGCACGGTGGGCAGCAACGCGGCATCGATCGCGGCCATGACGGCCGTGGTGTCGAAGACGTCCAGGCCGACGACCGCCTGCGCGGCGACCGCCAGCCGTTCGAGACGGACGTCACCGCCGGTCGACTCACCGAGGCCCACCGTGCCGTCCTCCAGGACGAGCTGCAGGATCACGCGCAGGGCGAGCGGTTCGTGCACACCGTTGGAGTTGAGGAGCGGCGGGTCACGGAAAGCGATGGGCGTGACGATCAGTTCCCGGATCCGGGTGTCGGTCGTGGTCATGCGCGCACTGCCTCCAGGCCGTGGTCGATCTATGAGTACCGCCGGCCGATATTCGCATCCGTGAACTTGCTTCACGGATCTAGATGGCAGGCGCAGCCAGCTAAGAATCGATTCAGCCGTATGTCAATACATGCCCGGGGTTTTCACCGACCTCGCACTCGGCCCGGAAGCGACTACTCCGGAAGCGACCACAGCGGCCGATGGAGCGACTGCAGCGGCCGACGCGACGGAAGGCGGCCGGCCTGGTCGCAGGGCAGGCCGGCCGCCCATCCGCGCCCGGTCATCCGGTCATGACGGAGGGTGCACCGGCCGTGCTGGAGGCGGCGTACGAGGGGCGGGCACCTCGCGCGGACGTCCCGGACCGCCGCCGGGACGAAGCAGGGGCGGCGCGACCCCTTGTTACCCCTTCAACAACGCCCGGTACCGTGGGAGGCGCCGTGACCACCGCAAATGACTGCCCCGCGTCCCCCGTCACCCCGCTGCGCCAGGCGCGTGAGCGGTTCCTGAAGGGGCTCCCACTGCCCGACGGCGTACCGGACGAGGTCGTCGCCGCGTGGCGGCGCGCCCGCTTCTTCGGCGTACCGCACGACCTCAGGGAATCCGCCCGGCCCGAACGTTCGGCGGAGTCGGCTCTGCTGACCGCCGCGCGGCCGGTGCTCGAACGCCTCGCTCCCGCCCTGAACTCGGGGCAGTCGGCCCTCGTCCTGACCGACGAGCGGCTACGGGTGCTGTGGTCGGGCGGGAACGCGCCCGCCCACGAGCAGTGCCGTGACCTGTCCGAGCGGGAGGTCGGGCACAACAGCGCGGCGCGCGCCCTGCGCGAACGGCGCCGCGCGGAGGTGCACGGCCCCGAGCATTTCCTCGACCTGTGGCAGGACGTGTCCGCCGTCAGCGTTCCGGTGCTGGCGCCCGAGAGCGGCCGGGCCCTGGGCACGGTGACCGTCGCGTCCGGCCTGTACACCGACTGCTCGCAGCATCCCGGGGCCGCCCTCGCCGAGGCCACGGCGACAGCCGTCGAGGCGGAGCTCCTGACCCGCTCGCGCACGGCGGAGCGTGTGCTGCTCGACGCCTACCAGCGGGCCGCCTGCCGACCGCGGGCCGCGGTGGTGGCGCTGGACGGGAGGAACCGCCTGCTCAGCGAGGCGGCGGCGGGGCTGCTGTCGCCGGAGGCCGTGGAGGTGCTGGAGCGCAGCGCCGCGGCGAACGGCTCGCCCCCGGGCAGGCCGTTCCCCGAGCCTGAAGCACCGGGCGGATCGCTGTGCCGCCCGGCGGCCGGGGACGGGGCCGAGCCGGTCGCACACGAAGCCCGTCCGGTCGGGTACGGGGCCGGACCGGTCGCGTACGAACTCGAACTGCCTGACGGTGTCGGCACCGCGCGGGTCACGCAGGTACGCCACGAGAACACGGTCATCGGTGTGGTCGCCGTCCTCGAACCGCCCGTCGGGGGTGACGCGCGTCCCACCGTACAACCCCGCGTCACGCTCGCCGGGCACTCGGTTCCCTGGCGGCACGCGACGACCCGGGCAGCGGAGCTGGCGCGCTCCCGGGAGCCTCTGCTGCTGACCGGCGAACGGGGCACCGGGAAGACCACCCTGGCACGAGAGGTGCAGGCCGCGCGCAACGCACCACCGCCGCTGGTCCTGGACGCGGCGGAGCGGACCCTCGGCGAACTCAATGACGAACTCAATGACGAACTCGACGGGGAATGCGACAGGCAACTCGACAGGGAGCGGGCTTTCGGCGACCACCACGGCTGGCTGGAGGCGTTGACGGGCGGCCGTGTACTGCTGCTGCGCCACGCCGAGCGGCTCGCGCAGCCCGATATCGCCTCGCTCAATTCCCTGCTCGACGAGCACCCGCACGCACCGCTCCTGGTCACGTACACGCCCGGCGATCCCCCCGGACCGTGCCTCCAGCGTCTGCTGGACACTCTGGCGGCCCGCTCGGTGACGCTCCCGGCCTTGCGTGAACGTCCGGAGGACATCAGGGAGTTGCTTCCCAGACTGGCGCCGAGGCCCGCGCCGGGCGAGCCTCCTCTCACCTGGACACTGGACGCGCTGCACGCCCTGGAGCGCCATCCGTGGCCCGGGAACGTCACCGAACTTGCTCATGTCGTCCGGGCGTTGGCCAAGCGGCGGCGGACGACCGGACCTGTACGGCGGGCCGAACTGCCGGACCCGGTCCGGGAAGGGCCCGCGGAGCGGCCGCTGAGTCCGATGGAACACGCCGAGCGCACCGCCATCCTGGAAGCGCTGCGCAGTCACGGCGGCAACAAGGCGCGTGCGGCGGCGGCGCTGGGGATCGCCCGCGCCACGCTGTACCGAAAGCTGCGCGGTTACCGGAGCTGAAAGTCCGGTAACCGGCGCTCGGAGTCACGGACGGCCACACTCCACGGATCCGCAGGTCCGCAGGTCCGTGTGCGCGTTCACGTCCGCATCGTCTCCCGCCCTCTCCCCCTTTCTCCCGCCCCCTCCGCATCTCGCGCTGCTAGCCTCCGGCTCGGGAACCGGTTGCCGGACGCGTTGCCGCACTTCCCGGAGGGAGAGGCGGGCCATGACGAGGAAACCCGCAGGCGACACCGGCGGCCGACACACCATCCGGGACGTGGCGGCACGGGCCGGCGTTTCGGCGTCCACCGTGTCCCGCGTGCTGGGCGGCGACTACCCGGTGAGCGCATCGACCCGGACACGCGTGCTGCGAGCGGTCCGTGAGCTCGACTACGTGGCCGACGCCCGCGCCAAGGCCATCGCGGGCGCGGGCACACCGACCCTCGCCTTCGTCCTGGACGACATCACCGGCCCTTCCTTCGCGCACATGGCACACGGCGTGGAACGTGAGGCGACCCGGCTCGGCCATCTCTGTCTGGTCTGCAGCACGGACGGCGACGCCGACCGGCAGCTGGAGTTCATCGAGATGATGCGTGCCCAGCGCGCCGCCGCCGTGATCCTGGTCGGCGGCACCTCGGACACCGCCGAGTACCGCGAACTGATGGCCCGTATCGCCGACTCGCTGGCCTCCGCGGGTTCCCGTCTGGTGCTCTGCGGCCGCCCGCCCCTGGATCCGGGTGCTCCGGTGACGGTCATCGAGTACGACAACGAGAACGGGGCGTTCGCGCTCTGCGCCCACCTCCTCGCCCAGGGCCACCGTCGAGTCCTCTTTCTGGGCGGCAACCCGTCCAACACCACGGCCCAGGGCCGGGAACAGGGCTATCTGGCGGCTCACCGGGCCCGGGGGCTCGACCCGGACCCGGCCCTGCGCCTCTTCGGCGACTTCACCCGGGACTCGGGGCATCGCCTCATCCGCCAGGCACTCGCCCAGCAGCTCGACTTCACGGCGGTGATGGCCTCCACCGACATGGTCGCGTCGGGTGCCCTCACCGCCCTGCACGAAGCGGGCCTGTCCGTGCCCCGCGACATTTCTCTGGCCGGCTACGACGACATCCCCTTCGCCCGCGACCTCAATCCCCCGCTCACCACGGTCCACGTCCCGTACGAGGAGCTGGGCCGCCTGGCGGTCCGCACCGCCCTGACCCGGTCCGCGGACGCCCCCGACGAGCACCTGCTCCTGGGCACCCATGTGACGGTACGAGCCTCGGTGGCGCCCCCGCCGTGACCAGCGGGCCACCTGGCGCCTGGCTCCGGTCGCCGGTCGCCGGTCGCCTAATTGGCGTACAGCAGCGTCCCGAAGCCGAGTTGGTCGAAGCCGCCACTGGCGGCCCCGTAGTCGCCGCCTCCGCCCTCGGGCCGCACGCTCTCGGCCATGGCGGTGATATACGGCACGGACAGGCCGCGCCTGCGGGCGTAGTGGTAACGCAGCATGTCCCACACCGGCCTGACCTGCCCGCGGCTCGACGAGGAGATCACCGTCTGCGACTGCTGGGCGCAGTTCTGACCCGTGCCCCACGTGTACGTCGTGAAGGGCACGTCCTGGCGGCGTTCGCGAACTGGTAGCCGTAGATCCCGGCGGCGAGGAAGCGGTCGGCGTTTCCGGTGACCGTGGTGAGCGTGGCCGACCAGGCGTTGAGGATGTCGCGTGCCGTGTCGCCGTGGGCGGTGGTCCCGGCGATCTTCCAGCGCAGGGCGTTCCTGGTAGGCGGCGTGGATGTCGTTGTAGAAGGTGCCGTAGTTCTCCCCGGTGCCGCCGCGGACCGTGGCCTGCGGGCGCGGCGTCCAGGTGGCGGCCGAGTGCGGGTTGGCCGTCAACCGGTTCCAGCCGGACAGCCAGGGGGCGTTGCCCACGGCGACCCGTACTTTGGCGCGGTTGAGTTCACCGTCGGCGCGCAGCACGCCCGGGTGGGTGAAGGTCGCCGGGGCCGCCGCTGCCGAGCCGCCGGTGAGGGCCGTGGCGGAGGCGCCGACCGCGAGGGCGGCGGTGAGACCACCGGCGGTCCTCAACAGTCCGCGGCGGCTGAACTCCGTTTCGGAGAGGTACTGGTGGGGGATGTGCGGCTCAATCTGTTCATTCTGCGCATCTCCAGCCCTGTCCAGGTTCAGATTCAGGTCCAGGTCCAGATGGTGGTGGTGCCGCAGAAAATGGCGTGAGGGGACGCCACGATCGGCGTACACGGCAGCCGACGAGACGAGTTCCGACACGGACAGAGTCGGCCGGCGCACGTCGCGTGTGGAGTCGGCCCGCGCGCGTCACGCACGGAGTCGGCTGGCAGGCGTCTGACACGCGTCGCGGCCGGTGCCGAACACGAGCCGATGCCATGACAGTTGGGCCGACGGTCGCCGCCACCCGCCCCGAGTTGCCGCTCTCCTCCTGCGGGCCGGTGACGGTGACCGTGCAGTAGTACGTACGATCCGCGCGGATGTCTCGGTCGGCACGGCTGCCCCCTCGTCCTCGTCACGGGTTCCGCACGGTGAGTTCGAGGGACATGGTCGCCGTACCCACGCTGTTCGTGGCCGCGACGGTGACCGTACGGATACCGGGCCCCTCCGGGGTGCCGGAGATAAGGCCTGTCTCCTTGTCGATGACCAGGCCCTGCGCATCTTTGGCAGAGGACCTGCGGCTCGCGGTGCTGCGGGACGTCGATGTCGCTGAAGACGATGTTCTCGGGCTTCTCGGGATTGCCGTGGGTGCCGACATTGACCGGGTGGGCGGTGTCGGCCCACAGGGTGGAGTGCCGGACGGTGATGTTGCGGCAGTCGCCGTAGTAGTCCCAGCGGTGGGCGTAGACCGCGACGCAGTCGTCGCTGTTGCGCAGGAAGACGCCCTCGATCAGGACGTCCTCGCTGCTGAACACGTCGATGCCGTCGCCTCATTGGCCGGCACTGTACGAGTGCAGGTTGCGGACGGTGACCTGCGGGCGCCCACACTCCCGCCGAGTCGGCGACTCCGCGCAGGCCGAGCAGATCGGGCCGGTCCAGGATGTGGCCGGCCCGTTCCCAGTGGACGAGATCGGTCGAGCGGTGCACGGGCACACCCGGGAACCATTCGAAGGTGGAGGTGACGAGAAGGTACTCCGCGCCGACGTGCACGATGCTCGGATCCGGGTGGAATCCGGGCAGTACAGGGTTGCGGATGTGATGGTCGGCGGTCATGCAGGCCCTCCCCATGGATCCGATGGATCCGATGGATCCCAGGCATCCCGTGGTCTCAGGCGTCCCGTGGATCTCAGGCATCCGGTGGAATCCTCGTCCCTCAACCCCGTCGAGGCGCGCTCACCCTAGGAACCGGTTGTTCCTGGGGTCAACGCCTCGTTCGGCGGGCATCGCTATTCGAAACTTTCGCCTGCAAAATGTGATGCATCTCACTGCAATGTTTGGATAATTCCGGCCCGCCACCGACGGCTCGGGCGGGTGTACCTTTATTGGACGGAAAGAGGAATGACGAGAATGTGGGATTTCCGGGGGCCCAGTGGTCCTGGTTGACATTGCTTGAGTGTGCGGGGACTGAGGCCCGGGAAGAGATGCTGAGCGCGATGGAGACAGATCCACAGGACCAGCAGGGGCTTCCACGCCCTGCGGACGACGAGTCCGACGGCCCGGAACCCGTGCTCGCTTCCGACGGCGCCACGGTCGACCAGGTACGGGACTACCTGAAGGTGATCAGCCGGGTCCGCCTGCTCACCGCCGAACAGGAGGTCGACCTCGCCAGACGGATCGAGGCCGGCCTGTTCGCCCAGCGGAAGCTCGACGAGGAACCCGGCCTGGACCCGCTGTTCCGGCAGGAGCTGGCCATGCTCGCCCAGGACGGCCACCGGGCGAAGTCGCACCTCACCGAGGCGAACCTGCGTCTGGTCGTGTCCATAGCCAAGCGCTACACGCGACGCGGGCTCAACTTCCTGGACCTGATCCAGGAGGGCAACACGGGCCTGATCCGGGCGGTCGAGAAGTTCGACTACGTCAAGGGATTCAAGTTCTCGACCTATGCCACCTGGTGGATCCGGCAGGCGATATCCCGGGCCCTGGCCGACCAGAGTCGCACCATCCGCATTCCGGTCCACGCAGTGGAAGCGATCAACAAAGTGGCCAGGCTGCGCCGGGAATTGCTCCAGGAACTGGGAGTCGAGCCCACGCTGGAGCAGATCGCGGAAAAGTTGGATCTACCTGTCTCGAAGATCGTGGAACTCGACGGATACATCAAGGAACCCGTTTCGCTGCACATGCCGCTGGGCGAAGACGGCGGCACCGAACTCGGTGATGTGATCGAGGACAGCGAAAGCGTCTCCCCCTTCGACGCGGTGACGTTCCGTCTCCTCAGAGACACCATTCAGGCCGTTCTCGCCCATATGACCCCGCGCGAGGCGGGCATAATCACCCTGCGTTACGGCCTCTTGGACGGTCAGGCCAAGACTCTGGAGGAGATCGGCCAGGTCTACGGGGTCACCCGTGAGCGCATCCGTCAGATCGAGTCGAAGACGATGTCGAAGCTGCGCCACCCCTCCCGCTCGCAGGCACTGCAGGATTACGTGGGCTTCGGCTGAGCCGGAGCCCACGTTCGCAACCGGTGCCGGGCGGTCCGGCGCCGGCTCACCTACGTCGCTACTCCGCCGCCAGCAGCTCGTACGGGTCGTACGGCTGGGCAGAGGGTGCTGACGACCAGGGAGAGGTGCCTTCCTGATCGACCGTAGGAGGAAGCCGGCCTCACGGGAGGAGGGCGGGGGCTGCGTCGCGTGGGATACGGGTCAGGAACGACAGAGCGCGCCCGAGGCAGTCGGCCGACCGCTCGCCCTCCGTCCCCGGCCGCGTCGGCTCAGGCGGGCCGTATCACGCTGTGGATCGCCGGCTCCCCGGCCCAGTAGATCGACTCCTCGCGTATGGCCGCCCCCGGGCTCGGCGCGTGGATCATCATGCCGTTGGCGGTGTAGACACCGACGTGTCCGACGGGCCCGCTGAAGAGCACCAGGTCGCCGGGCCGGATGTCGGAGACGGAGACCATCGTGCCGGCGGTCGCCTGCTCCTGGACGGAACGCGGGAGCGCGACCCCGGCGACCTTCCATGCGGCCTGGATGAGACTGGAGCAGTCGTACGAGCCCGGCCCCATCGCGCCCCAGACGCAGGGCTTGCCGATCTGCGCCCGCGCGAAGTCGACCGCCCTGGCGCCCTTCCCGCCGTAGCCGGGGTCGGGGTTGACGTACCCGGGGTCGGTGTAGCCAGGGTTGGCATACCCGGGGCCGGTGTAACCAGCGCTGACGTAGCCGGGGTTGGACATCGCCTGCATGTCGGCGGCGACTCCCGCGGCGATGGGCGTGCTCGCGTCGCCGTAGAACCCCGTACCGGCGTACTGGTCCGTGCCGACGTACATGCCGCTGCCGGGGTTCGGGGCGGCGGTGACACGAGCGTCCGGGCCGGGATAGGTACCCGAACCGGGGTACATGTCCGCGCCTGCCCGCATGTCCGTACCCGCGCGCATGTCCACGGCGGCGTACGTCGGGAGCTCGTCGTACGGCGCGGTCGCGACGTACGGCGCGCCCCCGGTGTACGGCTCGGTTCCGCGGCCGATGGCCGGCTGCTGCCACGAGTCCATCCCGGTCCGGGGGTAGGTCTGCTCGGCGGCGGGACGCCAGGCGGCCTCGGCCGGGCGGGACTCCAGCTCCGCGACGGGTGCGCTTCGCCGGGCGATATGCCCGGCCAGCAGCTCACGGGCCTGTCCGAGCTTGCGCTGGTTCCGCTGCTTCCGGGACTTCAACGAGGCCTGCGACGGCTCGGTGGCCTGTCCTGGCAAGGCTCTGTCGGCCGCCTGCCGCTGCGCCGGCACGGCCGGCAACGCGGCGACGGGCCCCGCCGTCAATTCGGCGACAGGCCCTGCGGTCAATTCGGCGACAGGCCTCGCGGTCAACTCCGCCACAGGCCCGCCGGAACCTCCGGCGGACGGGCCGGCGGTCAGCTCCAGGACGGGCTTGTCCGCCGTTTCCCGACCCCGGCCGCCCGAGCGGCCACCTGAGTCGGCGGGCCGGGAGCCGGCCGAGCCACGGTCCGGCATCCTGTCGGGCGGCAGCACCGCCGGGAAGGCGGGACCCAACTGCGCGCGCCCCACGTCGAACCACTGCTTCGCGACGTCCGACAGCGGGGCGGCGGGCGCGTCGGTGGCGCCGCCGCGGCCGGGCCTGCCCCCGGACGCCGGCCCGGAAGAGTCGCGTGTCGCCCTGGAAGAGTCACGCGGCGTCCTGCTCATCGCCCGGGTCGCGTTGAAGTTCCCGGTGGCATTCTCGACCCGGTCGTAGAGGTTGGTGATCCGCTGCTGGACCTCCGCGCGGCTCGGCTCGTCGCCTTTCGTGCCGGAGGCGCCGGCCTGGGAGAACCCGTCCACAGATGTGGGAGCCGCCTTCACGACGGCGGAGCGGGACATGCCGGAGAGGCTGGTGCCTCCGGTGAGCGGCGTTCGTTCCGGCGCGATGGGAGACGACTCCTTCCGTGCACCGCCTGCCGGGCCGGCTGTCGGGTCCGGGCGGACTGGTTCCGGAAGGCATGCCCTACGGCCGCTGCCCATCGGGCAGTTGAGCCGATACACCCAAGAAGTCGACTGGACCTCCGGCTCCGACTGCCGCGAGGGCCTGCCGGATTCGGCGGAGGCCGCGCGACCCGGCGAGGTTCACCGGAGGGAGTCGTACGGCCTGCCGGTCAACTTAGCCAACGTGTGTGCCTCGCGTGAAGATTGAAGTACGAAGTGTCCGATATGTAATTGTGACCTTCGTCGTACCCGAAGGAGATCTTCCCGACTTGACCACCTCACTGCGACCGGTCCGTCACTTGTTGTTCACCCCTGGCCGAGCGAAGCCGCGGCCTCTCCTCGGGGTCACCACACGCTCTTCACAACGCCTCCCGTGGAGCCGAGTCAGCGGCTTGGTGACAGAGCGGCGACCGATCGTGGCGGACCTCGACGGCTTGGGTCCGGATACCGCCTTCGGCCAACTCGCTTCCCCGCCCGGATCGAGGGCGCCCTCGCAGCGGATACGTGCCGAACTCTTGACGGCGCGTCGTATGACTGCGTAGACATGACCGCGCAGTCAGACGTCGGCGTCTGACGGTATCGGGCTCGATCGTGTGGTCACCGGGAGACGTCATGACGCGAGAGACAGAACGGGACGGAAGTCCCGGGGTACCACGCAGCGTGGACGTGGCCCGGCTGGCCGGGGTCTCGCAGAAGACGGTGTCGAGGGTCTTCAACGACGAGCCGTATGTCTCCGCCGACGTGCGCCGACGCGTACTCGAAGCCGCCGGGCAACTCGGCTATCGCCGCAACAACGCCGCCCGGTCGCTGGCCTCCGGGCGGACCCGCTCGATCGGCGTGGTGACGCTGGGCACCGCCCTGTACGGTCCCGCCTCACTGCTCATGGGTGTGGAGCGGGCCGTCCGGGACATGGGCTACGCGCTCCGCGTGGTCAACACGATGGAAGGCGACCCCGCGGGGCTCGCCGGAGCCGTCGACTCGCTCCTCGATCAGGGCGTGGACGGGATCGTCATCTCCGAGCCGATCGAGGAGGAAGAGGCTGGAGGAGACCTCTCCGTCCGCCTCAGTGTGCCGATCCTGGTTCTTGGCTCGCCCCCGCCCTTCACCGCCTCCGCGGTGCTGGCCGGCGGAGGCGGCGCCGACCTGATGGCGCAGGCGGTCGTCGAGCATCTGCTGGAGCTGGGGCACCGGACGGTCCATCACCTCGCGGGTCCTCAACGGTGGTACGCCGCCAAGGACCGTCTTGCGGGATGGCGGGGGGCCCTGGCCGCGCACGGCAGGGACGAACCGCCGGTCTTCGAGGGCGACTGGTCGGCCGCCTCCGGCTACTCGGCGGGCCAGGAGCTGGCCGCCGACCCTGACGTGACGGCGGTGTTCGCCGCGAACGACGACATGGCCATCGGCCTGATCCATGCCCTGACGGAAGCCGGCCGGCGTGTGCCGGAGGACGTCAGCGTCGTCGGCTTCGACGACATCCCGGTCGCCGCCCATGTGGCTCCTCCGCTGACCACGGTGCGCCAGCCGTTCAACACCGTGGCACAGGAGGGGCTCAAGCGACTCGTGCACGCCATCGAGAACCCGCAGGCAGAGGCTCTGCCCGCGAGCGCCCCACCGGTCGACCTCGTCGTCCGTGCCTCGACCCAGCCCCCGCCGCCCCGGACAACCCCGGGACGGCGACGACACAGCGCCTCCCGGACCCGTGGAGCGGCGTCCGGTCCCCCGCTCCCGAAGGGGGGTTCGTCCACCCACCACTGAACAGCGCCGACCGGTCCGGGCCACGGAGCCCCGCCTCGGCGTGTGATCCAGGTCCCAGGGGCTGGCCGCCGTACCTGCCGTGGTCCAGCCCTGTCCATCCCGACCACGTCCCCGCCGCGGACGACCCCGCCACACGGACGACGCGCGCCCCCTTCACCCAGTGGCTCTTGACCATCCAGTGACTCTTGAGCCGCATGGCCGTAGCTCTCTGCGGCCCGCCCCGCAGACACCTGCGTGCCGTACACCGGTCGCAGCCCGCGCAGTCGCGCTTCCCGAGCACGTCGGCATCGACATCCAGATCGACATCCAGATCGTGATGCCTACGCCTGCTTCCTCCTTCGTCATTCCTTTCCGCACACCCTCATCTCGGCGTGCGGTCCCCTTCGCCATCGGCGGGAGTTCACCATGCCCACATTCGAATCCATCGCCGGCTCCTCCTCCATGAACCGTCGCCTGTTCCTCACCGCGACGGGCGCGCTGTCGCTCGGCGCCGCCCTCACGGCCTGCGGCGGCGGTGACTCCGGGGGCGGCTCCGCCTCCACCGAGCCAGTCAGCCAGGCCGATATCGACAAGGCCATGACGACCCCGACCGAGCTGACGTTCTGGACGTGGGTGCCGAACATCGGCAAGGAGATCGCGCTCTTCGAGAAGAAGTACCCGGCCGTCAAGGTCAAGGTCGTCAACGCCGGTCAGGGCACGCCTCAGTACACGAAGCTGCGCACCGCGCTCAAGGCCGACAACGGTGCCCCGGACATGGTGCAGATGGAGTTCCAGGCCATCCCGACGTTCACCGTCACCGACAGCCTGCTGGACCTGCGCCCGTTCGGTGCCTCCGCGCTCAAGTCCCAGTTCGTGGACTGGACCTGGGGACAGGTCAGCGGCAGCAACGGCGAGATCTGGGCGATCCCCCAGGACACCGGCCCGATGGGCATGCTGTACCGCAAGGACATCTTCGACGAGCACGGCATCGACGTCCCCGCGACCTGGGACGAGTTCGCCGCGGCGGCCCGCAAGCTGCACAAGGCCGACCCGGGCGTGTACCTCACCAACCTCGCGCAGAACCAGCCCGCCGCGTGGCACGGCCTGCTCTGGCAGGCGGGCGGCAAGCCCTACGTGACCGCCGGCAAGAGCGACATCACCGTCAGCGTCGACGACGCCGTCTCGCGCAAGCTCGGGGCGTACTGGGGCACGCTCGCCAAGGAGGACGTGATCGGCGTCGAGCCGGACTTCACCGACGGCTGGTACGCCGCCCTCAACAAGGGCAAGTACGCCACCTGGCTCACCGGGGCCTGGGGCCCTGCCTTCCTCTCCGGCTCCGCCAAGGCCACCGCGGGCAAGTGGCGGGCGGCTCCGATGCCGCAGTGGGACGCCGCCGAACCCGGCGCGGGCAACTGGGGCGGCTCGACCACCGCGGTCATCCGCTCCACCAAGAACCCGATCCAGGCCGCGGTGTTCGCGCAGTTCCTCAACAGCGACCCCGCCAGCGCCAGGATGTTCGCCACCGAGCAGTTCTTCTTCCCGGCGACCAAGGCGCTGCTCGCCGACACCGCCTTCCTCGGGGACACGCCCGAGTTCTACGGCGGCCAGAAGGTCAACGAGGTCTTCGCGGACATCGGCACCAAGGTCGACCCCTCGTTCCAGTGGCCGCCGTTCCTCGACCGGGTGGCCACCGACTGGACCGAGACGGTCGGCAAGTCCCTCGCCGACAAGACCGACACCGTCCGCGCACTCGGTACATGGCAGTCGCGCATCACGACCTTCGCCAAGGGCCAGGGCTTCACGGTCAAGGGAGGCTGACGATGGCCACCACCACAGCATCCGCAGCATCCGCCCGCGGCAAGCCCCCACCCCGTCGGCGCCACGGCACGGCAGGGGCACTGTTCATCGCCCCCTTCATGGTGCTGTTCCTGCTGCTCTTCCTCGCCCCGCTCGGTTACGCCGCCTACCTCAGCCTCTTCCAGGAAAAGCTCATCGGCGGCTCGACGTTCGTCGGCCTGGACAACTACGTGACGGCCCTCAAGGACCCGCTTCTCCTCAAGGGCATCGGCCGCGTCGCGCTGTTCTTCCTGATCCAGGTGCCCGTGATGCTGCTGCTGGCCCTGGCCTTCGCGCTCGCGCTGGACAGCGGCCTGCTGCGGCTGTCCCGGGTGATCCGGCTCGGCATCTTCGTCCCGTACGCCGTCCCGAGCGTGATCGCCACCCTCATGTGGGGCTACCTCTACGGCCCCGACTTCGGCCCCTTCGCCCAGATCAGCCGCGATCTCAGCCTGCCTGCCCCGCACTTCCTCAGCGACAGCTGGATGCTCGGCAGCCTCGCGAACATCGTGACCTGGGAGTTCGTCGGCTACAACATGATCATCCTGTACGCCGCCCTGCGCACCATCCCCGCCGAGCTCTACGAGGCGGCCGCCATGGACGGCGCCGGCTCCTGGCGCATCGCCTGGTCCGTCAAACTCCCCGCGCTGCGCCCGGCGTTGACCCTCACCCTGCTGTTCTCGGTGATCGGCAGCTTCCAGCTGTTCAACGAACCGAACCTGCTGATGAAGGTCGCCCCCTCCGTCATCGACAGCTCCTACACCGCCAACCTCTACGCCTACTCCGTCGCCTTCATCAGTCAGCAGACCAACTACGCGGCCACGGTGTCCTTCATCCTCGGTCTTGTCATCGTGATCGTGTCGTACGCCTTCCTGCTCGTCGCGAACCGCAGGAGGAGCTCATGACCACCGTGACCCCCGCAGCCGCCACCACCTCGAAGACGAAGCGGCTTCCCGCCGAGGCCGGGACCCGGCGCCGGTCGTCGGTCCACCGCCGCAGCACCCCGCTCACCATCGCCATGCTGGCCGTCCTGGCGTACTTCCTCCTGCCGCTGTTCTGGCTGCTCGTCGCCTCGACCAAGAGCACCCAGGACCTGTTCAACAGCTTCGGCCTGTGGTTCTCCGACGCCCCGCAGCTGCTGTCGAACATCAAGGCCACCTTCACCCAGGACGACGGAGTGTTCGGCCGCTGGCTGCTCAACACCGTCATGTACGCCGGCGTCAGCGCACTCGGCGCCGCGCTGCTCGCGGCCACCGCCGGGTACGGGTTCGCCAAGTACCGCTTCCGCGGCCACGGCGCCGCCTTCAACCTCGTACTCGGCGCCATCATGATCCCGACGACCGCGCTCGCGATTCCCACCTACCTCCTCTTCGCCGAGGCGGGCCTGGTCAACACCCCCTGGGCGGTCATCCTGCCCTCGCTCATCAGCCCCTTCGGCCTCTACCTGATGCGGATCTACGCCGAGGACGCCGTCCCCGACAGTCTCGTGGAGGCCGCCCGCATGGACGGCGCCGGAGAGCTCCGCATCTTCTGCACGATCGCGCTGCGGCTGCTGGCGCCCGGCCTGGTGACCGTCGTGCTCTTCACACTCGTCGCCACCTGGAACAACTACTTCCTGCCGCTGATCATGCTCAACGACCCGAACCTGTATCCCATCACCGTCGGGCTCTCCCGCTGGGCCGACCAGGCGCAGAACGGCGGCGCCGGAGCCAGCAGCGACATGCTCGCCCTCGTCGTGACCGGCTCCCTGATCTCGATCGTCCCGCTCGTCCTGGCCTTCCTCATGCTCCAGCGGTACTGGCAGAGCGGCCTGGCCACCGGCGGCGTCAAGCAGTAACACCCCAACGCCCCCCAACACCCCCTGCTCTCCGGAGGTTTGTCCATGGCGGACCTGCCCGCCCGCGTCCTCTTCGGCGCCGCGTACTACCACGAGTACCAACCCCGCTACAGCGCCGAACGCCCCGACGAACGCCTCAAGACCGACCTCGATCTCATGGCCGACGCGCATGTCACCGTCATCAGGGTCGGTGAGTCCGTCTGGTCCACTTGGGAGCCTGAGAACGGGCGCTTCGATCTCGACTGGCTTCAGCCCGTCCTCGACGGCGCCCATGAGCGCGGCATCTGCGTCGTCCTCGGCACCCCGACCTACGCGGTGCCGCCGTGGCTGTCCCGCCAGTACCCGGAGGTCACGGGCGAGCGGCGCACCGGCGAGCGGATCGGCTGGGGGGCCCGCCAGGAAGTGGACTTCACCCACCCCGCCTTCCGCTTCCACGCCGAGCGGATCATCCGCAAGATCATCGCCCGGTACGCCGGCCACCCGGCAGTCATCGGCTTCCAGGTCGACAACGAACCCGGCCTGGAACTCTTCCACAACCACGGCGTCTTCCAGCGCTTCACCGATCACCTGCGCGAGCAGTACGGCGACGTCGAGACGCTCAACCGCGAATGGGGCCTGGTGTACTGGTCCCATCGCCTGTCCACCTGGGCAGATCTGTGGACTCCGGACGGCAACGCACAGCCTCAGTACGACGTCGCCTGGCGCGCGTTCCAGGCCGCCCAGTGCACCGAGTTCATCGGCTGGCAGGCCGACATCGTCCGCGAGTACGCCCGCCCCGGGCAGTTCGTCACCACCTGCATCTCCTACAAGCGCCCCGCGGTGGAGGACGACGAGCTGACCGACCACCTCGACATCGCCACGGGCAACGCGTACTACGGCATGCAGGACGATCTGCTGCTGCCCGACCCCACACCGGACGACCACCAGCAGAGCTGGCAGACCACCGGCGTGTGGGCGCTGTACCAGACCGCCGACTGGATGTTCTCCTCCCGCCAGGAGCCGTTCCTGGTCACCGAGACCAACGCCGGCTCCATCGGCATGCCGTGGGACAACCGCCCCGCCTACGACGGTCAGTGGCGCCAGGCCGCCTGGGCGCTGGTCGGCCGCGGAGCCCGCATGATCGAGTACTGGCACTGGCACACGTTGCACTTCGGCGCGGAGACCTACTGGGGCGGCATCCTGCCCCACACCGGACAGCCCGGCCGCACCTACGCCGAACTCGCCCGGCTGGGCGCCGAGTTCGACACGGCCGGACCGCTCGTCGCCGGACTCGAACCGGATGCCGACATCACGATGGTCTACTCGACGCCCAGCAAGTGGCTCATGCAGAAGTACCCGCCACTGGCCAAGCCGGACGGTGAACCCGACCCGACCGCCTACCACCGCATCTTCGACCCCTTCTACCGGGGTGCTTTCGACGCCGGCCGTCAGGTCCGCATCGTCCACGCCCGCCAACTGCACGACCCGCGCGGTGACCGGGAGGGCATCACGCCGGAGGAAGCCGTCCAGCGCCACCCCGTCCTCGTCGTCCCGGCGCTGTACATCGCTGCCGACTCGACGCTCGACTGGTTCGCGGCCTACGCCCGCGCCGGCGGCCACCTGGTCCTCGGCCCGCGCACCGGCTACGCCGACCACGAGGCGCGGGCCCGGCACGAGCCGGCTCCCGGGCGGCTCGTCGAGGCCGCGGGCGTCCAGTACGACGAGTTCAGCAACCTCGTACAGGAGGTCCCCGTACGGTCCTCGTCCGGGGGGCCGCTCGACCTGCCCGAGAGCGCGACGGCGACTCACTGGGCGGACGGCCTGACCGTCACCGACGCCGACGTACTCGTCACCTACGACCACCCCCACTTCGGCCGTTGGCCCGCGGTCACCACCCGCCGCCACGGCGCCGGCCGTGTCACCACCGTCGGCACCGTCCCCGGCCGCGACCTCGCCCAGGCGCTGGCCGCCTGGATGGCACCGGCCTCCGGCCACGCGTGGGGGGACCTCCCGGCATCCGTCACCGCCACGACCGGCACATCCCCCGACGGACGCCGCGTCCACATCGTCCACAACTGGAACTGGGAGCCGACGACCGTCCCCGCCCCGGTGGACCTCTCCGACGCCCTGACCGGCGTTTCCCTTCCCGCGGGCACGGCGCTGGACCTCGGCGCCTGGGACGTCCGCGTGTTCGTCTCCTGACCCTGTCTCCTGACCCCTGTCTCCTGACCGACCCCTACCGGCACCACCATGGCCGTCCCCCGAGGAGGGTGAACAACAGTCGCATTTTTCGTCAGTATTTATCTGCCTTCATCATCCCGACGTCCGCTCGGAGGAGCCCGGCTCGGCGGCGAACCCGGACACCCAGTACTGGCACGTGGTGACCGGGCCGAAGGGCGGCACGACCCTGCTGAACAAGTCGGGCGGCCGCGCGGCGGCCATCTGGACGGGGAGCGCGACGGCCGGCCGGCGGATCGGGCAGTGGGTCGACAACAGCGGCACCGGCAGCTGGAACCTGGTCAGGACCAGCGACGGGTTCTACAAGCTGCAGTCGGTCGAGAACACGAACCTGTACGTGACCGGCGCATCCGACGGAGCACCGCTGACCTTGCAGAACGCGGCCACGGACGGCTCGCAGGACTGGGAGCTCGTCCAGTAGCGCCTCGTTGATCTTCTCGGCGGAGATGACCTCGGAGCCGGAGCTGGAGCCGATGCCGTACTCGGCGCGGAAGTCTGGTCCGCGCGGCCTGTCTCAGTCCCGGCTGAGGGTCGCGCGGGCGTCGCCCGCGGAGCGCCGGCCGGCGGTGTCGCCCGCTGGTACGCGCCGCCGCCGCGGTGAACTGCCTGAACGTCGCCGTCGACCACTGGACCGCGACCGACGGCCGCCTCGGCCTCGACGACCTGCTCGACGAGGCCTTCGCCGCACTCGCACCGCGGTAGGCAACCCCGCCCAGCCTTCATGCCGTGGCACCGCTCGTCCCTGCTCGCCCGCGCCCGTCCCCGTTCGTCGCGCGCCGACGTTCAGCCGAGAGAGGCGATGTCGATGACGAAGCGGTAGCGCACGTCGGAGGCAAGGACGCGCTCGTACGCCTCGTTGATCTTCTCGGCCGGGATGACCTCGATCTCGGAACCGATGCGGTGCTCGGCGCAGAAGTCGAGCATCTCGAGGGGCGCGTTCCTGAGGGTCGGCCGCTGTCGGGCGGAACCGGTCACGCACCTGCCCGGTGGCTGTCCCGTCGCCCGGTCATTCCCCGGCGGGGTAGTCCGTGGAAGAAGCCGGTTCACGCTGCGACTCGAAGTCGTCGATCCTCTTGCGCAGCACGTCGACGGTGGTGTCCAGGGCTTGCGATCCGAGGACCATGCGCAGCGGGGCCGGCTCGGTGTCGGCGGATTCGATGATGCGGGCAGCCATACGCTGCGGGTCGCCGGGGGCCTGCCCGTTCGCGGGGTCGAGCATGGCCTTGAAGGCGTGGGCGGGGGTGGCGTCGTAGACCTCGGTAAGGTCGGCGACCCGTGCGCTGCCGTAGCGGAACTCGGTACGCGCGCCACCCGGCTCGACGATGGTCATGCCGATGCCGAAGCCGGCGACCTCCTGGGCGACCGCCTCGACGAACCCTTCGATGCCCCACTTGGTGGCGTGGTACAGGGAGTTCCCGGCGAAGGCGACCTGGCCGCCGTAGGAGGAGACCTGGATGACGCGTCCGCCGCCCTGGGCGCGAAGGTGCGGCAGTGCGGCGCGGATCAGAGTGATGGAGCCGGTGAGGTTGGTGGCGATGATGTGGTCCACCTG
The DNA here is from genome assembly GCF_040651415.1 of Streptomyces sp. NPDC048484. Lineage (NCBI taxonomy): Bacteria > Bacillati > Actinomycetota > Actinomycetes > Kitasatosporales > Streptomycetaceae > Streptomyces > Streptomyces sp. NPDC048484. Next base: position 153,790 of record NZ_JBEZJY010000012.1, on the reverse strand, counting down.
AGCGTCGGTGAGTTCCTCGGCCGCACCGAACAGGCCGTATCCGGCGTTGGAGACGGTCACGTCGACGCGGCCGGCAGCGAACGCCTCGTCCACCACGTTGCGGACAGCTGTGGTGTCGGTGACGTCCAGGACGGGCGCGTTGAACGTGTCGGGGTACCGCTTGAGCAGGTCGGCCACCTTGTCGGTGGAACGGACGGTGCCGATGACACGCTCTCCGCGCTCCAGCAGCTGTGTGGCCAATGCGTGGCCGAAGCCGCTGCTGACGCCGGTGATGAGCCAGGTGCGTGCGGTCATGATGCTTCCTTCGGGGACGGGGCGTCCGAGGCCGGGGCGACGGCGTCGAGGGCTCCCAGGGCGTTCAGGGTGCGGGGGTAGCCGATGAACGGCAGCAGTCCGGTCAGGACGGCGATCAGGTCGGAGCGGGTGTTGCCGACGTTCAGGTTGGCCGCCACGTGCCCACGGACCTGTGCGTCCGCGCCGCCGAGCGCGGCCAGCATGGCGAAGGTGAGCAGCTCGCGGGCGGGCACGTCGAGGCCGGTCCGCGTGTAGTGGTCGCCGAAACAGTTGGCGCTCAGCAGTTCCTGGAGGTGCTGCTCGTCGGCGGGCGCGTTCGCGTACATGGTGTCCACGGCGGTGTCGCCCACGATGCGTTTCTGCACCGCGAGTCCGTCCGCTCGGCGTGTGTCCGGCGTCGTGGTGGACCGGCCGGGCAGGGGCAGCTCGACACCGCGCTCGGTGAGGGTGTCGTTGGTGGCGTGCAGGAAGTCGAAGACGCGGGCCATGCCGGCATACGGCACCGCCTGGTAGACGATCTCCTTGGCCTCCGCCGGGGTCACCCCGACGGTGAGGGCGGCGCCCAGCATCACCCGGTACTCGGACAGCGCGCCGACAGCGATCATCGCGGCGAGCTGTGTCATCAGCCGGGTGCGCTCGGGCAGGTCCGCGGTGTGGCGCAGGACCTCGTCGAAGGCGAAGTTGTCGAAGTACTCGATCAGCTCCGGATCGGTGACCGCGAGGGTGGAGACGTGGCCGGGAAACAGACGCTCGTGTGCCGCGGCGGCGGCTTCGCAGGGCTTGCGGGGGGTCACGGCCGCACCAGCGCCTTGAGGGCTTCGCGGTCGTTCATCGCCCGGCAGCCGTCGGCGATGTCCGCCAGGCCGAACTCGTGTCCCGTGTGACGGGGGGTGGCTCGCATGGGCGGGGCTCCTATGACACGTGGAGAAGGAAGGATTGCGGTGTGGCGGGCGTCAGCGTGGCTCCAGACGGAGGGTGGAGGTGCGGGCCCGCTCGGTCAGAACGTGCTCGACGATGCTCGTGTAGTGGCCGTACTTCTCCCGGTAGGCGGCGTCCACGGCGGCGTGCTCGGCGGAGTCCGCCTCGCGGAAGGTCACGTCCTGCCGCACGCCGCCGGCCTCGATGCGCCCCTGGTGGGTGGTCTGCGTTCCCCGGTACCAGGGGCCGTCGGGGCCTTTGACCGAGCGGACGTAGACGTGGTCACCGGCGCGGACCGCCCACATGGTGACCGGGGCGCGCAGAGTGCCGTCGTCCCGCTCCGACTGCAGGTCCAGTTCCTCGGCCGCACCGATCTTGTCCAGGTCCGAACCGTTCCAGGTCGTCATGGTCTTTCCTTCCGAACGAGGTGAAGGCGATCGCGGAGACCGCGGTAGGAGGACGGTCCGCACGAGGGGGCCGCATGAGGGGCCGCATGAGGGAGCCTCTTCGCGCGGTGTGTTCGTCGGTCGGGTGTCAGCGTTGGTCGGGTGTCAGCGTTCGAGCATCTGCCGGGCGCCCTCGGGGTGGGTCTCCCCGGCGGCCGGGGGCAGGCTGGAGAGCGTGTCGATCTGCGCGCCGGTCAGCTGGATGCCGTCGGCGGCGCTGTTCTCCTCGACCCGGTGGACACGCTTGGTGCCGGGGATGGGCGCGATGTCGTCGCCCTGGGACAGCAGCCAGGCCAGTGCGACCTGTGCCGGGGTGGCGCCGGCCTGCTCGGCGACGGCCTGCACCTCGTCGGCGATCCGCAGGTTGCGCTGGAAGTTCTCGCCCGTGAAGCGCGGGTTCCCGTGCCGGAAGTCCCCCTCCTTGAAGTCCGCTGTGGAACGGACCGTGCCGGTCAGGAACCCGTGACCGAGCGGGGAGAAGGGGACCAGCCCGATGTTCAGCTCGCGCAACACCGGCAGGACCCGCTCCTCCAGACCCCGGGTCCACAGCGAGTACTCCGACTGGACGGCGGAGACCGGGTGGACCGCGTGCGCGCGGCGGATCGTGTCCGGTCCGGCCTCCGAGAGACCGAACGCACGGACCTTCCCCTCACCGATCAGCTCGCCCACGGCCCCCGCCGTCTCCTCGATCGGAACGTTCGGGTCGACGCGGTGCTGGTAGTACAAGTCGATGCGGTCGGTGCCCAGCCGCTTCAAGGAGCCTTCGACGGAGGTACGAATGTTCGCCGGGCTGGAGTCGAGGTTCCACGGACCCGCCCCGGAATGGGCGACCATCCCGAACTTGGTCGCCAGCACCACCTGGTCGCGACGGCCCTTGAGCGCGCGGCCGACGAGTTCCTCATTGGTGTAGGGACCATATATTTCGGCGGTGTCGATCAGGGTGACGCCCAGCTCCAGGGCGCGGTGCAGGGTACGGATCGACTCCGCCTCGTCGGTCCCGGAGTCGCTGTAGCCGTGAGACATGCCCATGGCACCCAGTCCGATCCGGGAAACCTCCAGGTCACGCAGTTTGATGTGCCTCATCGCTCTTCTCCTCGTCCTCGTCCTCGTTGTCCTTGTCGTCCGGGTGCTGCCGCTCTTCGTCGCGCGGGGCCCTCAAGCCGGGCGGCGCCTCTTGCGCGACGGCTCAGGCTTCGGGGATGGCCATGCCGAAGTTGTCGAGGGTGATGTCCTCAGGATCGGGGCCACCGCGGACGCCGGTGTCGAGGGCGTCGAGGGCTGCGAGTTCCTCGCCGGTGAGGTCGAAGTCGAACACGTCGAAGTTCTCCGCGATGCGCTCGGCCCGGACCGACTTGGGGATGGCCGAGCGGCCCTGTTGCAGGTGCCAGCGGAGCATGACCTGCGCGGAGGTCTTGCCATGGGCGCCGGCGATCTTGCCGATACCGGGGTCGTCGAAAGTGCTGGTGCCGTCGCCGGTGGAGCGGTAGCTGGTGATGCCGCCGATCGGGGACCACGCCTGGGTGAGGGTCCCCAGCGCCGCGTCGGCTGCCTGCACGGACGGCTGGGCGAAGAACGGATGTACTTCCACCTGGTTGACCGCGGGAGCCACGCCCGCCTGCTCCATCAGCGCGTCCAGGTGCTCCGGCATGAAGTTGCTGACCCCGATGGCACCTACGCGTCCGTCGGCCAGCAGCGTCTCCAGGGCCCGGTAGGCGCCCCGTGTCAGGTCGAAGCGGCCGGGCAGCGCCTGGTGGAGGATGAGCAGGTCGATCCGGTCGACACCGAGCTTGCCCGCGCTCTTGTCGAAGGCGTGCAACGCCTGGTCGTAGCCGTAGTCGCTGATCCACACCTTGGTCTCGACGAACACCTCGTCGCGGTCGAGGCCCGAGCGGCGGATCCCTTCCCCGACCTCACGCTCGTTGCCGTACGCGGCTGCGGTGTCGATCAGGCGGTACCCGGTCTCCAGGGCGGTCCGGACGGCCTCGACCGTGGCGTCGGGCGGTGTCTGGTACACCCCGAAGCCCAGGGCCGGCATCCGCACGCCGTTGTTCAGCGTCGCTTCCATGAGTCGTTCCTCCGTACTCGCTGTATTCGGTCGTTCGCGCCGGGACGGTGCGGGTCCGGTCCCGGAGGCGCGGCCTCCTGGACGGATGTTCGCGTGCGGCGCCCTCTCCACCCTCGGCGAGACGGCGCGACCGTGCCGCACCGACCAGCGGCCCGATCACACGCGGGGCGCCGTCCGGACCACGGAGGGGTCGGCCGTCACACGCGGGGCGCCTGCGGCACGAGTGCCTCGCACCGCGCGGGACGTCCACGTCCCGCTGGGCCGACCGGGTGACGGACGCCCCGGGGCCCGGGACCCGAGGCTTTCCGACGCGTTCCGGCGGAGTTGACGCCCTCGGGCGCCGGGCATCCCGATCCCGGTCCCTTCAGGAAACATCCATTCCCCCCGCGGCGGCAGGACCTGTCGTTACAGGTACTGGCAGTACCTGCCTGGCTGCCCGGGCCTCGCCTACCGTGAAAGGCATGGACGAGCGCACCGAGATCCAGCAGTTCCTCGCCACCCGCAGGGCCCGCATCACTCCCGATCAGGCCGGATTGCCCGCGTACGGCGGCAACCGGCGGGTCAAGGGGCTACGCCGCGAGGAGGTCGCGCTGCTCGCCGGAGTCTCGGTCGACTACTACGTGCGGCTGGAGCGCGGCCGCCTTTCCGGCGCCTCGGACGGCGTCCTCGACGGTGTCGCCCGCGCCCTCCAGCTCGACGACGCCGAACGCGAGCATCTGTTCGACCTCGCACGCCGTACCACCGGCCCCGCCGTGACGACGCGCCGCCGCAGCCCGGCCAAGCCGCTGCGGCCCGCCCTGCAGCAGGTCCTCGACGCGATCGGCGACGCACCCGCCTGGATCCGCAACGAACGGCACGACCTCGTGGCCACCAACAAGCTGGCCCGCGCCCTGTACGCCCCGATCCTGGCCGACCCCCGGCGCCCGGCGAACAGCGCCCGGTTCGTCTACCTGGATCCGGCCGCCCACGAGTTTTTCGTCGACTGGGACAAGGCCGCCGACGACATCGCGGCGATGGTTCGCGCCGAAGCCGGCCGCAACCCGTACGACAAGGAACTCACCGAACTCATCGGGGAGTTGTCGACCCGCAGCGAGGTCTTCCGCCAGCGGTGGGCCGACCACAACGTCCGTTACCATCGCGCGGGCGTCAAGAGGCTCCGCCACCCCGCCGTCGGCGCTCTGGAACTGCACTTCGAGGCCATGACGCTCGCCTACGATTCCGCCCTCACCCTCCTCGTCTACACGGCCGCCCCCGACTCCCCCAGCGCCGACGCCCTACGCCTTCTCGCCTCCTGGGCCGCCACCCAGGAGGACCGGAGCAGCTCCGAGCGGACCGCGAAGGGCTAGAGGGTGCAGCGCGTCCCTGCTCCCCACAACGCTCCCGAACACGAAGCAGGGGCCACCCGAAGGTGACCCCTACCTGCGACGTTTCCGTCGGGACGACAGGATTTGAACCTGCGACCCCTTGACCCCCAGTCAAGTGCGCTACCAAGCTGCGCCACGTCCCGATGCGCCTCGCTACGGTGAACCGCATGATCGGCGCGAGCAAAACCTTACCGCACACCAGGGGCTGCTTCGCAGACGGCGTGGAAGGGGGGACAATCGGTGCATGAGCAGCACTTCTGACGACAGGCGGGACCGGGACACGGAGGGGCGGGCGCGCAACGCGCGGCCCCGGGACGGGCTCGGGCGGCCCCTGCCGTACGGGGTGGACGGCGTGGAGCGGCAGCCCGAAGGGGTGGTGCGCGCCCCCGAGGACACGGTCACCGAGGCGCAGGCGCTGCTGGAGGCGGGGAAGCCGTTCCACGCGCACGAGGTCTTCGAGGACGCCTGGAAGTCGGGCCCCGCCGAGGAGCGGGCGCTGTGGCGGGGGCTCGCCCAGCTCGCGGTGGGGCTCACGCACGCGGCCCGGGGGAACGTGACGGGCGGCGCGCGGTTGCTGCGGCGGGGGGCCGGCGCGGTCGAGGAGTGGGGAGCGGGTTCCGGGGCGGCACGTCCGTACGGGCTGACGCTGACCGAACTCGCCACCTGGGCACACGAGTTGGCGGACAGCGTGGAACGGGACGAGGCAGCCGTGGACGCGCGGGATCGGGCGCCGCGGTTGCGTGGGGGCGGCTCCTAGAGCGTGCCTCAGCCGCCTTGGGGCCAGGTGCGGTGACTGCGGCCGTGGTGCCGTGCGGCAGACTCGGGGTGTGCGAAAGATTCATGTCATCGGCATCGGTGCGGGCGATCCCGACCAACTGACCCTGCAGGCGGTCAAGGCGATGAGGAGCACGGACGTGTTCTTCATCCTGGACAAGGGCGAGGCGAAGTCGGACCTCGTCCAGCTGCGCCGTGACATTCTCGGCGCACATCTGCCGGAGGGGTCGTACCGGACAGTGCAGGCGCGCGATCCGGAGCGCGACCGTGCCGCCGGAGGCTCGGGCTACTCCCCCGCCGTCGGGGACTGGCGCAGTGCCCGCGCCGAGATCTACGAGCGGCTGATCGCCGAGGAGCTGGGCGAGGACGAGAGCGGGGCGTTCCTCGTCTGGGGCGACCCCTCGTTGTACGACAGCACGCTGGGCATCCTGGAGGAGATTCGCGAGCGGGACGCTGTGGCGTTCGAGTACGACGTCGTGCCGGGCATCAGCAGCGTCTCGTCCCTGGTCGCCCGCCATCGCACCGGCCTGAACCGCGTGGCGCGCCCCGTCCAGATCACCACGGGCCGCCGGCTCGCCGAAGGTTTCCCCGAGGACGTCGACGACGTGGTCGTCATGCTGGACGCCCACCAGACGTTCCAGCGGTACGCCGACACCGGGCAGGACATCGACATCTACTGGGGCGCCTACCTCGGCACCCCGGACGAGATCCTCGCCTCAGGTCCCCTGGCGGAGACGGCCCCCCGTATCGTCGAGCTCCGTGCGCAGGCCCGCGAGCGCAAGGGCTGGATCATGGACACGTATCTGCTGCGCAGGCACCCACGGGACCGGGGCATGCCCGAGTCGGGCTGAATCCCTGAATTCAGGCCCCCCGCGGGACCGGCCGCAGTACCGCGATACCGGTCGAAGTACCGCTGTACCGGTCGAAGTACCCCTGTACCGGTCCGCAGCGGGCCGCGCCCCCATGCGGACGGCCCCACATGCACACCCCATCGGCCGATGTGAAGCTGACGGGTGTGACGACCACCGACACCGCAGGGCCGGCGGCCGCGGGGCCGCCCGCCACACAGCCTCCCGTGCTGGACAAGCGCCGCCGCAATGTCGTCTTCGTGACGATCATGCTCGGTATGCTGCTGGCCGCGCTGGACCAGACGATCGTGGGCACGGCGTTGCCGACGATCGTGTCGGACCTCGGTGGCGCGGAGCACATGTCGTGGGTGGTCACCAGCTATCTGCTGGCGGAGACCGTCGCCACGGTGCTCGTCGGCAAGTTCGGTGACCTGTTCGGCCGCAAGGTCGTCTTCCAGGCATCGGCGATCATCTTCATCACCGGGTCGTTCCTGTGCGGCCTCTCCTCGAACATGCTGCTGCTGATCTCCTGGCGGGCCATGCAGGGCATCGGCGCGGGCGGTCTGATGGTCACCGCGATGGCTCTGATCGCCGATGTGATCCCGCTGCGGGAACGCGGCAAGTACCAGGGCGCGATCGGCGCGGTGTTCGGTGTCGCCACCGTGATCGGGCCCCTGCTCGGCGGCCTCTTCACCGACCATCTCACCTGGCGCTGGGCGTTCTACGTCAACGTCCCCATCGCCATCCTGGTCGTGGTGGCCGCGGCCCGCACGATCCCGGTGGTGAAGTCGCCGTCCCGGCCGGTCATCGACTATCTGGGCATCGCCCTGGTGGCGGTCGGCGCCAGTGCCCTGATCCTGGCGACGAGCTGGGGCGGCAACGAGTACGCCTGGGGTTCGCCCACCGTCATCGGCCTCTTCGCGGGTGGTGTCGTGGCCCTCGCGGCCTTCTGCCGGGCCGAGACCCGTGCGGCCGAGCCCATGCTGCCGATGCGTCTGTTCGGCAATCCCGTCTTCACGGTCTGCTCGATCCTCAGCTTCATCGTGGGCTTCGCGATGCTCGGCGCGATGACGTTCCTGCCGACGTATCTGCAGTACGTGGACGGGGACTCGGCCACGGTCTCCGGCGTACGCACCCTGCCCATGGTCGTCGGCCTGCTCATCGCGTCGGTCTTCAGCGGCAACGTGATCAGCAAGACCGGCCACTACCGGGTGTTCCCCATCGTCGGCTCCCTGGTCATGGGCGCCGGTCTGTACCTGCTCTCGCTGATGAACAGCGGCACCAGCACCTGGCTCTCCTCGCTCTACATGTTCGTGCTCGGTGCGGGGATCGGTCTGTGCATGCAGGTCCTCACCATCGCCGTGCAGAACACCGTCGAGTACACCGACCTCGGTACCGCGACATCCGGTGTGACCTTCTTCCGTACGCTGGGCAGTTCGTTCGGCACCGCGGTCTTCGGGACGATCTACGCCAACACCCTGAAGCCGAACCTCTCGGACGGCGTCGCCGAGGCGGCCCGGACGAGCGGGGCCGACCCCGCGGCCCTCACCAAGGCGGCGACCAGCCCGGACGGGCTGCACAGCCTGCCGTCGGCGGCCGCCGCGCCCCTCGTGAAGGCGTACGCGGAGACGTTGCAGACCGTCTTCCTGTGGACCGTGCCCGTGGCGCTGCTCGGTTTCGTCGTCTCCCTCTTCCTCAAGCAGGTGCAGTTGCGCGACAGCGCCCGGATGGGGTCCACCGACATGGGTGAGGGCTTCGCGACCCCCTCCGCGGCCGACAACCGGCAGCGTCTGGAAGCCACCGTCGGGAAGATCATCGGTGCTGCCGGCCCCGACACCATGCGCCGGCTCGTCGTCGAGGCGGACACCCGGCTGGACATCGCGGGTGCCTGGGCCGTGATGCAGGTCGAGCTGTTCACCCGGATGGTCGGGCACGCCAGCCTCACCCTGATCGCCGCCCGCCGGCGCCTGCCCCCGGAGGTCCTGGTGCCGGTCTTCCAACGCATGGCCGAGGAGGGCTACCTCACCCGCGAGGGCACCCTCTTCTCCCACACCGGGGCCGGCGCCCGTGAGGCCCGTGTCATCGGCGAGGCGTGGGCCGGCTGGCTCGCGGACCGCGTCGAGCAGGACCTCGGCCGCCCCTCGGGCGACGAACTGCGCGTCGCCGTCGACACCATCGCCAAACGCCTGCTGGTCGAGGACCTGGCCCACGACACCTCGGCGGTCCCCCGTGCCGTCAACCCAGCGCCCGGTCGAGGTTGAACGCCGCGCTGATCAGCGCCAGATGGGTGAAGGCCTGCGGGAAGTTGCCCAGCTGTTCGCCGGTGTGGCTGATCTCCTCGGCGTACAGGCCGAGGTGGTTGGCGTAGGTGAGCATCTTCTCGAAGGCCAGCCGCGCCTCGTCGAGCCGTCCGGCCCTGGTCAGCGCCTCGACGTACCAGAAGGAGCAGATCGAGAAGGTGCCCTCCTCGCCACGCAGGCCGTCGGGGCTCGTGTTCGGGTCGTAGCGGTAGACGAGCGAGTCGGAGACCAGGTCCTCGGTGAGCGCGTCGAGCGTGGAGAGCCACTTCGGGTCGGTGGGCGAGATGAACTTGGCCAGCGGCATCATCAGCACCGCGGCGTCGAGGACGTCGTCGTCCTCGTGCTGGACGAACGCCTGACGCGTCGTCGACCAGCAGCGTTTCATGATCCGCCGGTAGATCGTGTCGCGGGCCCCGCGCCAGCGCAGGATGTCCGCGGGCAGGCCCCGGCGGGTGGCCAGCCTCATGGCACGCTCGATCGCCACCCAGCACATGAGCCGGGAGTAGAGGAAGTTCTTCCGGCCGCCGCGGGTCTCCCAGACGCCCTCGTCGGGCTGGTCCCAGTGGTCGCACACCCAGTCGACCAGCGCGCAGATGTCGTCCCACTGGTCGCTGGAGATCGGCTGGGCCCACTTGTCGTAGAGGTAGACCGAGTCGATGAGGGCGCCGTAGATGTCGAGCTGGAGCTGGTCGGCCGCCGCGTTGCCGACGCGGACAGGGGACGAGCCCTGGTATCCCTCCAGGTGGGTGAGTTCCCGTTCGTGCAGGTCGGTGCGCCCGTCGATGCCGTACATGATCTGCAGCGGGCCCGCGGGGTGGCCGTCGCCCGGGCTGATGTGTCTGGCCGTGAAGGCCATGAACGACTCGGCCTCGCTGGTGAAGCCCAGCCTCAGCAGCGCGTACACGCAGAAGGCCGCGTCCCGCACCCACACATACCTGTAGTCCCAGTTGCGCTCGCCGCCGAGCTGTTCGGGCAGGCTGGTCGTCGCCGCGGCCACGATCGCGCCGGTCGGCGCGTAGGTGAGCAGTTTGAGGGTCAGCGCGGAGCGGTGCACCATCTCCCGCCACCGGCCGCGGTACTGGGAGGCGGTCAGCCAGTGCCGCCAGAACGCCACGGTGGCGACGAGCAGTTCCTCCGCCTCGGCGCGCGGGCAGCGGCGGGGCGCGACGTCGCCGCTGACCTGGTCGAGGGCGAACACCGCGGACTCGCCCTGCTGGAGCTTGAAGTCCACCGTCGCGTCGAGCCCGTCGCATTCGAGCGGCTCCGTACAGGTCAGCGCGAGCGACAGGTTCGCGGACTCGAAGACCACCATGCCGTCGTGCGTCCGCGCGGTGTGCGGCTGCGCCGCGTAGTCGAACCGGGGCGCCACGCGCGCGTGGAAGGGGATCGAGCCGCGTACGCACAGCACGCGCCGGATCAGCCGGTGCCGGTCCGCCTCGGTCGGGTCGCCGTCCACCGGCATGAAGTCCTGGACCTCGCCCACCCCGTCCTCGGTGAAGAAGCGCGTGACCAGGACGTTGGTGTCCGGGAAGTAGAACTGTTTGGTCCGGGCCGGCACGGCGGCCGCCAGTCGGAACGAGCCGCCCCGGTCCGCGTCGAGGATCGAGGCGAAGACGCTCGGAGCGTCGAAGGCCGGGCAGCAGTACCAGTCGATCGTGCCGTCGGTGCCCACGAGGGCCACGCTGCGCAGATCACCGATGAGGCCGTGGTCGGCGATCGGAAGGTAGCCGCCGGATGCCGGTGGATCCTGATGAGCGGATGCCTCGGACATGGCAGCCTCCCTGCTCTTCACCCTGGGAACACGCACGCCTCTGACGCCTTCCAGCGTAGACGCTCGGCTGTGGGCGCAGTCGTGAATCCGCAGGTCCGGTCGGGCGCGTCGCGCAGCCCCCCGCGCCCGTGCCGGCGCGCCGCTCAGCGCAGGAGCAGCTGTGCGCCGCCCACCACCGTCGCCGCGATCACCAGCCGCTCGAACAGCCGCTGGTTGATCCGGTCGACCGCCCACTTCCCGATGAGGGCACCCGGCAGGACGAAGGCCGCGAGGGCCGCGTCCAGCAGCAGCGAGTGGCCGTCGATCAGGCCGAGTCCGACGCTGAAGGGAACCTTGGAGACGTTGACGATCAGGAAGAAGAAGGCGGAGGTGCCCAGAAAACCGAGCTTGCGGAAGCCCGCGGAGAGGAGATACATCGACATCACCGGGCCGCCCGCGTTGGCGACCATCGTGGTGAAACCGCCCAGTACGCCGTAGGAGCGGGCCTTGATCCGGCCGGTCCGCGTGGCCACCGAGTCGGGCTCCTCCGCCGTCTCGGCCTTCCGGCGGCGCCACACCGTGACCCCGGCCATCAGCAGCAGGATGGCGCCGATCGACGTCCGTACCATCTCGTCGCCGGCCCACATCAGGAACACCGTGCCGACGACCACCCCGGCGGCGACCGCCGGGAACAGCTTCCACAGCGTCGGCCAGTGTGCGTGCCGCCGGTAGGTGAGGACGGCGAGCACGTCCCCGACGATCAGGATGGGCAGCAGAACCCCCGTGGAGGCCCGGGCCGGCAGAACCGCCGCGAAGATCGCGAGGCTGACCGTGTTGGCCCCGCTCACGGCGGTCTTGGAGAAGCCGACGAGCAGGGCCGCGGCGGCGAGAGCGGCGAACTCCCAGGGCGTTACGTGCCAGAGCGTCATCGTGTCCATGCGGGAACCGATGCTATGCCCACCTATCCGATCATGTCAGCGGTGTCTCGACAGGTGACCCCTGCCGCCACTGCTGCCGCCATCATCGACTTCGCACCCTGGACCGGCCTCGCACCCCCTGGAAAGATCGCCCCCGCACCTTCGCCGACGCCGATGGAGGAACCATGGCCGACTCCCGCGAGCACACCCTCACGGGCACCCGGAGCAGCATCACCGCGCGCGAATGGCCCAGGGAACGACCGCGGTACGTGGCGCTGCTGGTCCACGGCTACGGGGAGCACATCGGGCGCTACGAGTACGTCGCGGACGTACTGCACGGGCACGGCGGGGCGGTGTTCGGCCCCGACCACATGGGCCACGGGAAGTCCGGCGGCGAGCGCGCGCTCATCGAGGACTTCGAAGACGTCGTGAACGACGTGCATACGGTGGAACTGCTGGCCCGGGACGCGTACCCCGGTGTGCCGGTCGTGCTGATCGGCCACTCCATGGGCGGCCTGATCGCCGCGCGATACGCCCAGCGGTACGGGGGCGGCCTGGCCGCGCTCGTCCTGTCCGGGCCGGTGATCGGAGGCTGGGCGCCGTTGCATCAGCTGCTCGCGCTCGATCCGCTGCCCGCGGTCCCCATCGATCCGACGGCGCTTTCGCGTGACCCGTCGGTCGGCCGGGCGTACGCGGCGGATTCCCTCGTCTGGCACGGGCCGTTCAAACGGCCAACGCTGGAGGCATTCGTCCGCACTCTGGAGACCATTTCCAAGGGCGGGGACGTGGGGGCGCTTCCGCTGCTGTGGCTGCACGGGGACGCCGACCGGATCGTGCCGCTGCCCGCCAGCCGGGCGGGCGTGGAGGAGTTGCGCGGCGCGGAGTGGAGCGAGCGCGTGTACCCGGGTGCTCAGCACGAGGTGTTCAACGAGACCCACAAGGACGCGGTCCTCGCGGATGTCACGCGCTTCGTGGACGACGCGCTCGCGCCCTGACACGGGGGATGGCTCGGGGCCGGCATGAGGGCTGGCATGGGGCCGGCATGAGGGATCACATGGAGTGTTTTCGGCGATCCGTCCTGGGCACTCGGGGCCGCACGGAGTGACGGACGAAAGCGGAGTGACGGACGAAAGGGGCACCCGATGGCCGACGCCCTCGAGCTCGACGCGCTGTGGGACGAGTTCCACCGTGTGGTGAACATGACCTCGCAGGAGCTGGCCGCCTGGCTGCGGGTGAACGACGAGGCCGAGGAGTCGGTGCCGCCGCCCGAGTACGCGGGTTCGCCCACCGGCGAGCATGTGCTGGCCATCCTGCAGAAGCGTCGAATCGATCTCACCGAGGAAGACCTCGACGTGATGTACGAGGTCGTGGACACGGTCACAGCCGAGACGGACCCGGGGCCCGGCCACGAGGCCGAGGAGACCCGTCGCCGCCGGCGCCTGATGACACTGGGGCACGATCCCCTCCGATCGTCGGCATGAGCAGCAAGGCGGAGAGGGTCCTCGGGGCCCTGCTCGCCGAGCACGGCCGTACGTTCGCCGAGGAAGCGGGCATCCGGCTGCGGAACACACCACAGCCGCTGTACCGGACCCTGGTCATGGCCTGTCTGCTCAGCGCCCGGATCCGTGGTTCCGTCGCCCTCGCGACCACCCGCGCCCTGTACGAGGCGGGGCTGCGCGATCCGCGCCGGATGGCCGGGGCGACCTGGCAGGACCGGGTCGACGCACTGGGGCAAGGCGGCTACCGGCGTTACGACGAGCGCACGGCGACCCAACTGGGGGACGGCGCCGAGCTGTTGCTGGACCGTTGGGGAGGCGACCCGCGCCGGATGCGTGAGGCGGCGGGCGGCGACCTGGACGAACTCCGGGGCCTGCTGCGGGAGATACCGGGCCTGGGCCCCGCAGGCGTGGACATCTTCCTGCGTGAGGTGCAGCAGGTCTGGCCCGAGGTCGCGCCCCACCTCGACGCGAAGGCCCTGCAGGGCGCGGCCCGGCTCGGGCTGCCCGAGGAACCCGGCCGGCTGGTGAAGCTCGCCGGGGACACCGAGCCCGTCGTTCTGGCCGCCGCGTTGGTCCGGGCGGCGCTGGACAAAACCGTCGTGGAGGACTGCCTGCGTCAGGCGCGGGAGAAACGGTCCTAGTTCACCGCAGCAACCACCCGCCGTCCACGGCGAGGTCGACGCCGTTGACCGCGACGTTGCACAGCAGGAAGTCCACCGCGTCCACGACGTCCCGCATGCGCGCGAGCTGTCCCGTGGGGGTCTGTGCGCGGTAGTTCTCCAGCACCTCGGCGGGCTTGTCCGCCCAGAACGGGCTGTCGCCGACGATGCCCGGATGAATGGCGTTGACCCGGATCGGGGCGAGTTCGGTGGCGAGGGTGCGCACCAGGCCCGTGACGCCCGCGTTCACCGTCGCGACCGTCGTGGCGCCCGGGTAGGGCCGCTCCTTGGCCTGCCCGCCGAAGATCACGACGGCGCTCTCCGCAGCGGTATGCATACGCGGCACCAGCGTGTGGACGACCTCGGTGTAGCCGACGAGCTTGAGGGTGACAAGCTGCAGCGCGGCCTCGATGTCGTACTCGGTGACGGTGTTCCGGTCGCGCGAGATACCGGCGAGGACGAGATGGTCGACGTGCTCGACACCGGCCAGCGCGGGCGCGATCTCCCGTGGCCTGGACAGGTCCAGGGCGAGCCCGCGCGCGCCGATCCCCTTGGCCGCCGTGTCGGCGCGGTGGGCGTCGCGGCCGGTGAGAACGACCTCGTCTCCTCGTTCCGCGCGGGTGCGGGCGATCTCGTGGCCGATGCCGGCCGTACCGCCGATGACGACAACACTGCTCATGGCTTCTCCTCCAGCACGTCGCGCAGGTGGTCCCAGTCCCGGGCGAACCGGTAGGAGTGGCGCGAGGGCGGCTGCGGGGCCTGTGTCTCCAGCCACCGCACGTGTCCCGTACCGGCGTTGGTGAAGCCGTGCACGCAACCGGCGCCCGCCCAGGCGGCATCGCCCGCTTCCAGTCGGTACCGCTCGCCGTCGAAGGTGGCATCCACGGTGCCTTCGACGATCAGGTACGTCTCCTCGAAGGGGTGGTCGTGCGCGCCCGCGACGCCGTCGGCCGCGTACTGGACCATGAACATCGTCGAGGCGACCGCGCCCAGGTCGGCGTCCACCATCATCTTCACGGTGATCCCGCTGTACACGAGCAGCGCGGTGCGCATACTGGCGGACACGGTCAGCAGGTCCTGGGACTGCTTTCCCGGATCCATCCGGGCGGCCTCGAAGTGCCCGAACGAGCGGGTGCGCGGGTCGCGTACGTCGATCCGGGACGGCTCGTGGACGGGGAGCGCCGGCACGGCCCGGGTGTCGTACCCGTAGCGCGCCCTCGGCACCGGCGCGAGCATGTCCGCCCAGCGCGCGATGGTGTCCCCGGCGCCGCGCCAGGCGTGCGGGACGCCCGTCGGCAGCAGCCCGTAGTCGCCCTCTTCGAGGAGGTACGAGCCCTCGGGCACATCGAGGACCACGGTGCCCGAAAGCAGGTGGAAGGACTCCTCGTACGAGTGGACGTGGGCCCCGATCGCCCCGTCCGGCGCCAGTTCGCACACGCCGAAGCCCGTGTGTACGGAGCCGTCCTCCTCCCCCACGACGCTCCGCCGCCGGAGCCCGCTGCTTCCGGCCGGCAGCAGGGGCGGGGCGGCGAACGTGGCGTCCGCCGCCCGCCGGATCACATGGTGTGTCATGCCTGTCGCTTCCCACGCGCCTCGACCGCCGCCGTGAGGCGGTCACGGGACTCCTCGACCAGTCGCCGCGCCCGCCCGACGTCGGCGAGCAGCCTGCCCTCGCGCTTGCGGACGACGCCGTCGACGATGACGGTCTCGACGTTGGAGACGTCCGCGCTCAGCGTCACGGCGGCGACCGGGTCGATGAGCGGTGCGACGTTGAGCGCCGTCGCGTCGATCGCCACGACGTCGGCGCGCTTGCCAGGGGTCAGTGAACCGGTCCGGTGCTCAAGGCCCGCGACATGCGCGCCGTTGACCGTGGCGATCTCCAGCATCTGACGCGCCGTCAACATGGTGGCGGGTACGGGGCTGTCGGCCTGCCAGCACGCCGCGTTCACCCGGGCCCGCTCGGCGCCGAAGGCCGCGCGGATCTGGGTGAACATGTCGCCGGGCACGGTGGTGACGACGTCGATGCTCAAGGACGGCCTCAGGCCGTACTCGATCGCCTTCATCACGGGTGGCCAGCCGTGCCCCATCTGCGTCTCCACCTGCGGGGCGACGGACACCGTGCCGCCGCTGTCGGCGACCATCCGCCACTCCTCCTCACTGAAGTAGCAGCAGTGCACATAGGTGGTGTCGGGGCCGAGCAGCCCCAGGTCGTGCAGCTGCTTGACCATTGCGAACCGGCCGGCGAGCCGCCCCATGCCGGCGTGCACGGTGATGGGGATGCCCAGCTCGCGCGCGAGGCGCCACTCGGCCTCGACGACGTCGTTGATGCAGAAGCCGGGTCCGCGAGTGGCGAGCCCCATGGTCAACAGGCTGTCGTCGGACGTGAAATGACGCTCCTTCACCCTCCGTACGTCATCGCCCGGTATCGCGATCTTGCTCTCGTACCAGTAGTCGGCGAGCGAGGTGTTGGCGCTGCCGTACGCGTACTGGGCGCGGATGCCGGTCTCGCCGAGGGCCTGGACCGCCGCGTCGGGATGCTCGGGCGTGTTGTTGATATGGGACCAGTCGACAAGGGAGGTGATCCCGGCGTTCAGGCACTCCAGCGAGCCCGCCAGGTTGCCCGCGTAGACGTCCTCGGGGCCGTAGACGGGCGCGTAGGTGTCCAGGACCTCGACGAAGTAGTCGTCGAGCGTGGCGTTGGGCGCGCAGCCGCGCAGGGGCGCCTCCCAGGTGTGCCGGTGGGTGTCGACGAAGCCGGGTACGAGGATGCGGCCCGTCATGTCGAGCACTTCCGCGTCCGCGCTGATGCCGTGTGCGACCTCGACGATCCTCCCGTCCTCGATCAGGACGTCACCGTCGGGCAGGTCCCCGATGCCGGGGTCCATCGAGAGCACATGGCCCGAGCGCAGCAGCATTCGGTCGGTCATCGCCTTACTCGCCTCTCTGCATGTCGGATTCAGTACGTGTCGGATTCAGTACGCGCTGAGGTCGCGGACCTTCGCCACGACCTTGTCGACGGTCGGGATGACCTCCCTTTCGAGGACGTCCGCGAAGGGGAGCGGCACGCACTCGGCGGCGACCCTGCGTACGGGCGCGTCGAGGAGACCGAATCCCTCGTCGGCGACGATCGACACGAGCGTGCCGCCCCAGCCGCCCTGGTACGGGTTCTCCTCGACGGTCACGAGCCGTGAGGTCTTCGCGAGTGAGCCGAGCACGGTCAGCGCGTCGAGCGGCACGAGACAGCGCAGGTCGATCACTTCGGCGTCGATGCCCTCCGGGGCCAGTCGCTCGGCGGCGGTGAGCGCCACGGGCACCATCGAGGCGAGGGCCACGAGGGTGACGTCGGCGCCCTCGCGTACCACGGCGGCACGTCCCAGCTCGACGACGTGGTCCGGCGGTGCGGGCGGCCCCTTGGCCGCGAGCAGTCCCTTGTGCTCGAAGAAGACCACGGGGTCGTCGCTGCGGATGGCGGCGGCCATCATGCCGATCACGTCGGCGGGCGTGGCCGGTGCGGCGATCTTCAGTCCGGGGACCGTCAGTGCCCAGTTCTCGGTGGCCTGGGAGTGCTGCGCGCCGAAGCCGAGGCCACCGCCGTTGGCGGTCCGCACCACCAGCGGCACGGTGACCTGACCGCCCGTCATGTAGCGGACCTTGGGGATCTCGTTGGCGAGGTAGTCCCAGCAGCAGGCGAGGAAGTCCGAGAACATGATCTCCGCGACGGGGCGCATCCCGGTCATCGCGGCGCCCATCGCCGCCCCGACGATGGCCTGTTCGGAGATCGGCGTGTCCCACACCCGCTCGGACCCGAACTCCTCGTACAGTCCGGCGGTCGTCTTGAACACCCCGCCCGCCGCGCCGATGTCCTCGCCGAGGCACACCACCGCCGGATCGCGCCGCATCTCCCGCGCGATGCCCTCGGCCACGGCCTGCCGGTAGGTGATCACGTCCGCCACCGCGCACCTCCGTCCGCCCATACGTCGGTCAGCGCCTGACGGGGGTCGGGCCCGGGCGCGTTCTTCGCCGCCTCGACCGCCGCCTGTACGACGGCGCCGGCGCGCTCGTCGGCCCCCGCGACCATCTCGGTCGGCACGCCCAGTTCGGCGAGCCGGCCGCGGGCCACGTCCAGCGGGTCGTGCTTGAGCCAGCGCTCCACCTCCTCGGCGGGCCGGTACGTCGCCGGGTCGGCGCGGCTGTGGCCGTAGTGGCGGTAGGTCCGGGCCTCCAGCAGACCGGGCCCGCCTCCTGCCCGGGCCCGGTCCGCGAGCCCGGTCACCGCCTCCCGCACGGCGACCACGTCGTTGCCGTCGACGATCTCGCCGGGGATGCCGTAGGCGGGCGCCCGGTCGGCCGCGGGGTTGGCCACGGCGGTCACGTCGGCGATCGGGGTGTACTCCATGTACAGGTTGTTCTCGCAGATGAACAGCACGGGCAGCTTCCACACGGCGGCCAGGTTGAGCGCCTCGTGGAAGGCGCCGATGTTGGTCGCCCCGTCGCCGAAGAAGGCCACGGCGAGCTGCTCGGTTCCCCTCAGCCTGGCCGACCAGGCGGCGCCGACCGCCAGTGGGAGATGGGCGCCCACGATCGCGTACGAGCCGAGCATGTTGTCCGAGGCCTTGGTGAGGTGCATCGAGCCGCCTTTGGCCCCGCACAGGCCTGTCGCTCGGCTCATCAGTTCGGCGAGGCACTCCTCGGGGGTCGCGCCACGGGCGAGGGCGTGGTGGTGGCCGCGGTAGGTGGCGAACACGTAGTCGTCGTCGCGCAGGGCCGCGCTCGCGCCGACGGCGATGGCCTCGTGCCCGGCGGCGAGATGGGTGGTGCCCTTGACGAGGCCGGACATGAACAGGTCGTGGGCGGCCTGCTCCGTACGCCGGATCACGGCCATCTCCTCGTACAGGAGCAGGAGTCGAGCGGCCTCGACTCCGGCTGCCGCCTGTGGGGCGCGGGTCATCGTTCCCCCCTGCCCTCACGGGTGTTCAGGTGGGACTGGGACTCGCGGCGGGTGTTCAGCTCGCCGCCGACGGTCCAGTACTTGCGGCCCGCGACGAGGAGTTCCTCCGCCGGGAACTTGGTGATCACCTCACACCCGTCGGCGGTGACGACGACCTCTTCCTCGATACGCGCCGCCGACCAGCCGTCCGCCGCCGGCCAGTACGTCTCCAGCGCGAACACCATGCCCGCTTCCAGGACTTCGGGGTGGTCGAGCGAGACCAGGCGGCTGAAGATGGGCTTCTCCCAGATGGACAGGCCCACCCCGTGTCCGTACTGCAGGGCGAAGGCCGCGGTTTCGTCGGGGAAGCCGAACTCCTGGGCGCGCGGCCAGACTTCGACGATGTCGGCGGTCGTGGCGCCCGGCCTTACCAGCGCGATGGCCTCGTCCATGTAGGCACGGCAGCGGACGTACGCGTCGCGCTGCGCGGGTGAGGCGCTGCCGACGGCGAACGTGCGGTAGTAGCAGGTGCGGTATCCGAGGTGGCTGTGCAGGATGTCGAAGAAGGCGGGGTCGCCGGGGCGGATCAGCCGGTCGCTGTAGACGTGCGGATGCGGTGAACAGCGTTCGCCGGAGATCGCGTTGACGCCTTCGACGTACTCGCTGCCGAGGTCGTAGAGGACCTTGCTGACGAGTCCGACGCACTCGTTCTCGCGCACGCCCGGCCGCAGGTGGGCGTACAGCTCCTCGTAGGCGGCGTCGACCATCGAGCAGGCCTGGGTGAGCAGGGAGATCTCGTCGGGCGTCTTGACCCGGCGGGCCTCCAGGAACACCTGCTGGCCGTCGACGACGTCGATGCCCTGGTCCTTGAGGGCGAGCAGGACGGGCATCTCGGCGATGTCGACGCCCAACGACTCACCCGCCAGACCGTGTTCGCGCAGTTCGGCGGCCACCTTCGCCGCGACGTCCGCGCCGATTCCGGCGTCCGGGTGGAAGGCGCCGCGCAGGGTCGAGATGCCCGCGCGGGCGCCGGTGGGCGGGCCTTCCTTGCCGTCGCTGTAGTCGAGCCACGGGTTGTACAGCTGGTGGTGGCGGGCGGCGGAGCCGAAGTCCCAGACGACCGGTTCGCCGCCGCGGACGAGCAGCGCGAAGCGGATCAGCTTGTCCATCGCCCAGGTGCCGATGTGAGTGGCGGACATGTAGCGGATGTTGGCGAAGTCGAAGCTCAGCAACGCGCCCAACTCGGAGCGGTTCAGGGCCGCGTGGAGCCGGGCCAGTCGTTCCTGACGGAGCCGGTCGAGGTCGATGCGCTGTTCCCAGTCGACGGCGTTCGGCCCGAATGTGCGGATTGCCAAGGCGACCACCACCCTCATCCGGAGTGAACGACCGTCCGGGGAAAGTGTCAAGGCATACTGAACACGAACCAGACACCGACGGCCGGTTCGCCGCCGTCGTTGCGGTAGCGGTGCGGGGTCGTCGACTCGAAGCTGACCGCGTCGCCCGGCCGGATCGCGTACTCGTCGAAGCCGAGCGTGAGCACCAGTTCGCCGGAGGTCAGGTAGCCGTACTCGGTTCCGGGATGCCGCATCAGGCCGCCCGCGCCGGAGGAGGCCCCGCCGGGGCGGTACGTCACGAGCAGGAAGTCGACGTCCGCTCCGGGAACACGGCCCAGACGCTCCCACACGACGCCCGAGTCCAGCTCCAGCACCTCCCGCTCACCGCCGTTGACCAGCGGGCCGATCCTGCGGCGGGGGTCGGCCGCGAAGGCGGCGAGTGCGTTCGGCACGGGGTCGGGCGGTGCGCCCACGGGCGCGCGGCGCCTTTCGCCGACCGTCGCCACGGGGGCCGGGGCGGGGGCGAGGACCGGGGCGCCCTCGGCGTCGGCGTCGGCGTCGGCGTCGAAGAGCGACTCGACGGGGATGGAGAGCGCGGTGGTGATCGCGTACAGGGTGCTCACCGACGGCTGGCTCTTCCCCGTCTCGATCTGCGAGATGAGGCTCGCGGACACTCCGATCTCCCGGGCCAGACCGCGCAGGCTCATACCCCGGGCCGTACGCGCCCGGCGGATACGCGCGCCGACCGGCGGCACCACCACAGGGGGCACGGTCGACTCCTTTCGCGGCACGGCAGCGTCAAAGGCGTTCACCTCCATTGAACAGTGAAGCAGGGCGGAGTGGGAGCCGCTTCACGCGCAGGGCTGTCCCGTTCACGCGCAGGGCTGTCCCGGATAGTCGTCGCTCTCGGGCACCCCCGCGTCACGCATCCTGCGCAGAACCTCGCCCCGTACGGCCCCGTCGTCGATGTCCACCAAACAGTTGGCGTCCCGGTCGAACACCAGGACGTCCCCCGCGGTGTCCCAGAGCACCCACCGGCGCGGATACGGCGGCCCCTGCCACAGATGGGCGTACGCCTTCATGTCCGTCTCCATACCGTCTCCCTGTCCGTCGCCGACGAAGCCTCAGCCGGCCTGTTCCGCCGCCATCCGCTCCGCCAGGCTCTTGGGACGCATGTCCGTCCAGTTGGTCTCGATGTGGTCCAGGCACTCCTGGCGGGGGGCCGGGCCGTGCGCGACGGTCCAGCCGGCCGGCACGTCCACGAAGTCGGGCCACAGGCTGTACTGGCCCTCCTCGTTGACCAGCACGGAGTAGGTGCCTTCGGGGTTCTCGAACGGGTTGGTGCTCATGGGATTCCTCCGACTCACTTGTCTTGCACGGGCGTTGGACAGGGACGTTGGAAACGAGTGCGGACCTAGTCGCGGGATACCGCCCGAGCGACCAGCGCACGCAGTGCGCGGAACCAGGACTCCGCCAGGTCGCGGACCGCCTCCTCGTCCAGGACGGCCTCGGGCCAGGACCAGTGGGCGGCCAGGACAGGGCCGTCGGCGCGGTCCTCGGTCACCACGTTGATGCCGAGCGCATGGCCCTCCCGCATGCCGGGCTCGGCGCCGATGTCCGAGACGTCCTCCTCGGGGGCGTACGACCAGTCCGTGGCCTCGGGGATGCCGAAGCGGCCGAGGTAGTTGAACTCGATCGGCGGCGCCTCGAAACCGGCGAGTACCGGCGCCGTACGGGGGTTGAGATGGCGGAGCATGCCGTAGCCGGCGCCGTTCGCGGGCAGCGAGGCGAGGTGCCGCCGGGTCCGGTCGAGTGCCTCCTCGATGGCCGGGCCGCCCTCAAGCGCCGCGTCCAGATCGACGGGACCGGGATCCAGGAGGACGGGGAAGACGCTGGTGAACCAGCCGACCGTACGGGACAGATCAACGTCCCCCGCCACCTCCTCGTCGCGGCCGTGACCCTCCAGGTCGACCAGGACCGGTCCTCCGGGGCCGCTGTCATGACGCCGCCGCCAGTCGGCCACGGCGAGTCCGAGGCCGGTGAGCAGGACGTCGTTGACGTTCGCGGCGAAGGCGGCGGGCACCGCGGACAGCAGCGGGCCGGTGTGCTCGGCGGGCAGCCGCAGCTCCAGCCGCCGCACGGTGCCGACGGTGTCGCGGACCGGGTCGAGCGGGCTGTTCAGCGGCAAGGGTGCCGCGCCTTGCAACAACCCGCTCCAGAACGGGAGTTCAGCCTCCCGGGCCGGGTCCTTGGCCAGCTCTTCGAGCCTGCGCGACCAGGTACGGAAGGACGTGTCGACGGGCGGAAGCCGCACGGGGCGCCCCGCGTCTACGGCCCGCCAGGCGGTCTCCAGGTCCGGCAGCAGGATGCGCCAGGACACACCGTCGGTCACGAGGTGGTGCGCCATCAGGAGCAGCCTGCCGGGTTCGGCGCCCGCGTCGAACCACACGGCCCGCACCATGACACCGGCGTCGGGGTCGAGCGCCGCGCGGGCGGCGTGGGCGCCGTCGGCGACGGCCGTCCGCAGCGCCTCGTCGTCCAGTCCGGCGACGTCGACCCGCTCGATCCAGGTCCCGGCGTCCACCGCGCCGACGGGCGGCACCGCGATGCTCCAGTTCCCGGCGTCGTCGCCGTAGGCACCGTCACCGCCGTCGCCGTCGCCGTCGCCGTCGTCGCGGCGGATCAGCGTGCCGCGCAGCATGGCGTGCCGGTCCGCGAGCGCCTGCAGCACCGCTGTGAGCTTCGGCCGGTCCAGCGCGGCGGGCGTCCGGACCAGGGCCGCCTGGTGGTAGCCCTTGGACGGGCCGCCCAGTTCTCGCAGCCAGTGCATGACCGGGGTGAGGGGCACGACGCCGGTTCCGTCGTCGGCTGCCGGACGGGCGTCGGCGGCTCCGGTGCTGGTCGCCACTTCGGCGAGCCCGGCGACCGTACGGTGCCGGAGCACCAGGCGCGGCGTGATCCGCACGTCCGCCGCGCGGGCCCTGCTGACGAGCTGCATGGCCATGATGCTGTCGCCGCCGAGGGCGAAGAAGTCGTCGTCGACGCCGACCTCGTCCAGGCCGAGTACGCCGGCGAACACGGCGCACAGGGCCTTTTCCAGCTCGGTGCCGGGAGCCCGGCCGGTGGAGAGCGCGGAGAAGTCCGGGGCGGGCAGGGCGGCCCGGTCCAGTTTGCCGTTGGCCAGCTCCGGCAGGCGGTCCAGGAGGACCACGGCGGCCGGGACCATGTGGTCGGGCAGACGCACGCCGACGTGGGCGCGCAGCCGTCCGGCGTCGGGCAGCGCTCCGGGCACGGGGACCACGTACGCCACGAGCAGGTTCCGCGCGCCTTCCTGACGTACCGTCACCACGCTCTGCGCGACGTCCATGTGGGCGGTCAGGGCGGACTCGATCTCGCCGGGTTCGATGCGGAAGCCGCGGATCTTGACCTGGTCGTCGGCCCGGCCCAGGTAGTCGAGGTATCCGTCGGCCGTCCAGCGGGCCAGGTCGCCGGTCCGGTAGAGCCGGGAGCCGGGCCCGCCGAACGGGTCGGCGACGAAGCGCTCGGCGGTCAGGGCGGGGCGGCCCAGGTAGCCGCGGGCGAGGCCGCCGCCGGCCAGGTACAGCTCGCCGGTCACGCCGGGCGGTACGGGCTGCAGCCGGTCGTCGAGGACGTACGCACGGGTGCCCGCGACGGGGCGGCCGACGAGGGGCCGGTCGCTGTCGCGCACCCGTGCCACGAGCGCGTCGACAGTGGACTCGGTCGGCCCGTACAGGTTGAACGCCTCGGTGCCGTTCAGCCGTCCGAGCCGCTCCCACAGTGCGCCCGGCACGGCCTCGCCGCCCACGCCGACGACCGCGAGGGGGCTGCTGCCGTCTTCGCGTACGAGCCCCGTGTCCGCCATCTGCGCGAAGAACGACGGTGTGACCTCCAGGAAGTCGAAGCCGTGCTCGACGACGGCCGCGGAGAGGAGGTCCGGGTCGCGGCGGGTCTCGTCGGAGACGACATGGACACAGTGGCCGTCCAGCAGCCACAACTGGGGCTGCCAGGAGGCGTCGAAGGAGAACGCCCAGGCGTGCCCGACGCGCAGATGACGTCGGCCGGTGGCCGCCTTGGCCGGCGCGTACAGCGTCTCGCGGTGGCTGTGGAAGAGGTTGCCGACCGTCTCGTGGGTGATGACGACGCCCTTGGGGCGGCCGGTGGAGCCGGAGGTGTAGATGACGTACGCCGGGTGGCGCGGGGTCAGGGGCGCGAGGCGGTCGGCGTCGGTGAGATCGTTCGCGGCTTCGGCGGCGAGCAGTTCCGCGGTCGCCGGGGCGTCCAGCTCCAGCACCGGGGGACCGCCCGCGGGCAGCAGCGGCGCGATCTGCCGTGTGCTGAGCGTCAGGATCGGGCGGGCGTCGACGAGCGTGTCGCTCAGGTGGCCGGTCGGAGCGTCCGGGTCGAGCGGCAGGTAGGCGGCGCCCGCCTTGTGCACCGCGAGGACGGCCAGCAGGGTCCGCGCGGTGCGGGGCAGGGCCAGCGCCACGAGGCGTTCGGGTCCTGCGCCCTGCGCGACGAGCAGCCGGGCGAGCCGGTTCACCTTGGCGTTGAGCTGGGCGAACGTCAGCCTGATGCCGTCGGACGCGATGGCTGGTGCGTCCGGTGAGAGCGCGGCCTGCCGTTCGAAGAGGGCCGGCACGGTGGTCGGTTCGGCGAGCAGGGGCCGCGCGTTCCACTCGGTGAGGACGCGGCGGCGTTCCGCGTCGCCGAGGATGTCGATCCGGCTGATCGGGGTGTCGGGGGCGGCGACCACGGCCCGCAGAAGGCGCACGAGCCGTTCGGCGATCGCTTCGGCGGTCGCGGGGTCGAAGAGGTCGGTGCTGTACTCCAGCACCCCGTCGACTCCGCCACCGTCGACTCCGCCACCGTCGACGCCGTCACCGCCGTCGCGTTCCACGAAGTCGAAGGAGAGGTCGAACTTGGCGCTTGTGGCGCCGACTTCCTCCCGCCGGGATTTGAGTCCGGCGAGGACGTCCCCTTCGCTGCCGGCGGCGAGGTACACGACCATGACCTGGAACAGCGGGTGCCGGGACAACGACCGGGCGGGGTTGAGCACGTCCACCACCCGCTCGAACGGCACGTCCTGGTGGTCGAAGGCGGCCAGGTCGGTCTCCCGCACCCGGGCGAGCAGTTCGCGGAACGCCGGATCGCCGGAGGTGTCGGTGCGCAGCACGAGGGTGTTGAGGAAGAACCCGACGACGTCCTCCAGCACCTCTTCGGTGCGCCCGGCGATGGGGCTGCCGAGCGGGATGTCCGTGCCGGCGCCCAGCCGGGTCAGCAGCGCCGCCACCGCCGCCTGGACGATCATGAACATACTGACGTTGCCCGACCGGGCCAGCTCGCGCAGCCCCGCCGCCAGCTCCGCGTCCAGGGCCATGGCGACCCCGCCACCGCGGTAGCCGGCCTCCAGCGGGCGCGGCCGGTCGGCGGGCAGCCCCAGCTCCTCGGGGAGCCCCGCCAACGCCTGCTTCCAGAACGCGAGTTGACGGGAAACCAGACTTTCCGGGTCCTTCTCGTCGCCGAGCACCGCCCGCTGCCACAGGGTGTAGTCGGCGTACTGGACCGGCAGCGGTGCCCGCTCGGGCGCCCGGCCCGCCGCGCGTGCCTCGTAGGCGTCGGCCAGGTCGCGGGTGAGGGGCTGGTCCGACCACTCGTCGCCCGCGATGTGGTGGAGCAGGAGCAGCAGCACGTGCTCGTCCTCGGCGGTGCGGAAGAGGTGCACGCGCAGCGGCGCCTCCCGGTCAAGCTCGAAGCCGTACCCGGCGGCCTCTGCGAGCCGTTCGGCCAGCTCTTCCTCGTCGGCCACGGAGGCGGACCGCACGGCGATGCGGGCCTGTGCCGGTTCCAGGATCAGCTGGTACGCGCGCCCGTCCTCCTCCGGGAAGACGGTCCGCAGCGGCTCGTGGCGGGCGACCAGGTCGTCGACCGCGAGGTCCAGCGCGTCGGCGTCGAGTGGCCCGGTGAGCCGCCAGGCGAGCGGGATGTTGTACGTGGGGCTGGGGCCCTCCACCCGGTACAGCACCCACAGCCGCTGCTGGGCGAAGGAGAGCGGCAGCCGCTCGGGCCGGTCCGCGGGCGCGAGGACGGGCAGCCCGGCGCCGGCCCCCTCGGTGCCTTCCCTGAGGCGCTCGGCGAGCCGGGCGACCGTGGGCGCCTCGAACACCGTGCGCAGCGACACCTCGGTGCCGAGCACCGTGCGGATGCGGCCGGCCAGCCGCATGGCGACCAGCGAGTGCCCACCGAGGGCGAAGAAGTCGTCGTGGACACCGACCCGTTCCAGGCCCAGGACGTCGGCGAACAGACCGCAGAGGATCTCCTCACGCGGGGTGCGCGGCAGGGTGCCGGTGGTCCGGGCGGCGAAGTCCGGGGCGGGCAGGGCCCTGCGGTCGAGCTTGCCGTTGGGGGTGAGCGGCAGGGCGTCCAGGGCCACGAAGGCCGCGGGGACCATGTGCTCGGGCAGTTCGGCCGCGGCATGGCGGCCCAGTACCGCACTGTCGGTGGCACGTCCGACCGCCGGGACGACATACGCCACGAGCCGCTGGTCGTGCGGAACCACGACGGCCCGGGCGACGGTGCCGTGCCGTCCGAGTACGGCCTCGATCTCGCCGAGTTCGACTCGGAAGCCGCGGATCTTGACCTGGTCGTCGGTGCGCCCCAGGTACTCGACCAGGCCGTCGGACGTCCAGCGGGCCAGGTCGCCCGTGCGGTACATGCGCTCGCCGGGCCGGCCGTACAGATCGGCGACGAACCGCCCGGCGGTCAGACCGGCGCGGTCGAGATAGCCACGGGCGAGCTGGGCGCCCGCGAGGTACAGCTCACCCGCCACACCCGTCGGTACCGGTCGCAGGGCGGCGTCCAGGACGTACACGCGGGTGTTCCACACCGGCCGGCCGATGGGCACCGTCATGGCGCCGGGGCGCACCTGGGTGGCGGTGACGTCGACGGATGCCTCGGTCGGCCCGTACAGGTTGTGCAGTTCGACGGGGGCGAGCGTTCGGTGGAAGCGGTCCGCGAGCGGACCGGTCAGGGCTTCGCCGCTGCACATCACACGGCGCAGGCCGGTGCACCGGGCGGCCGCCGGTTCCTCCAGGAACAGTTGGAGCATCGAGGGCACGAAGTGCGCGGTGGTGACTTCCTCCCGCTGGATGAGTTCGGCAAGGTAGCGGGGGTCCTTGTGCCCGTCCGGTCCGGCGACCACCAGAGCCGCCCCGGTGATCAGCGGCCAGAAGAACTCCCACACGGAGACGTCGAAGCTGGACGGGGTCTTCTGCAGCACCCGGTCCGCACCGTTCAGTCCGTACGTGTCCTGCATCCACAGCAGGCGGTTGACGATGCCCGCCTGCGGCACGACCACACCCTTGGGGCGGCCCGTGGAACCGGAGGTGTAGATCACATAGGCGGGGCTCGACGGGTCGTACGCGCCGGGGAGTTCGCCCTCCTCCCCCTCGGGCAGGCGGTCGCGGATCACGCACACCGGGCGGGCGTCCTCCAGCATGAACGTGAGGCGATCCCGCGGGTAGTCGGAGTCCAGCGGCAGATAGGCGCCGCCCGCGCGATGCACCGCGAGCAGGGCGACGACGAGGTCCGCCGAGCGCGGCAGCGCGACGGCCACAGTGCGCTCCGGACCCACGCCCATACCGGCAAGCACCCGCGCGGTGTGTTCCACCCGCCCGTCCAACTCGGCGTAGGTCAGGCGCTGTTCGCCGAATACCAGGGCGAGTGCGTCGGGCGTACGGGCCACCTGGGCACGGAACAGTTCGGGGAGGGTGGTGGACACGAGGTTGTGAGCCGTGTCGTTCCAGTCCGAGAGCACGAGCCTGCGCTCGGACTCCTCCAGGACGTCCAACGCCCCGACCGGCAGGTCGGGTTCGGCCGCCACCTGTTCCAGCAGCCGGACCAGGCGCCCGGCAAGGCGTTCCGCCGTGCCGCTGTCGCACAGGTCGGCCGCGTACTCCAGGAGCAGGACCAGCCGGTCCGCCTCGTCCACGAAGGTGAAGTGGAGGTCGAACTTGGCCATGCCGGTGTCCATGTCGAACCACTCGGTGGACATGCCGAGCACGTCGGGGTCGCCGTCCGGCCGGTAGTGGTACCCGAGCATGACCTGGAAGAGCGGATTGCGGCCCGCCACGCGCGGCGGGTTGATCGCCTCGACCACCTGGTCGAAGGGCAGGTCCTGGTGCTCGAACGCCTCCAGGGCCGATTCCCGTACCCGGCCCAGGAGTTCACGGAAGGTGGGCTCACCGGACAGGTCGGTGCGCAGCACGAGGGTGTTGACGAAGAATCCGACCAGGTCGTCGAGCGCGTCGTCCGTACGGCCCGCGATGGGCGCGCCGAGCGGGATGTCGTCGCCCGAGCCGAGCCGGTGCAGAAGCGCGGCGGTGGCGGCCTGGAACAGCATGAACATGCTGGTGCCGCCGGCGGTGGACAGGTCGCGCAGCGCCCGGCCGGTGCCGTCGGGCAGTTCGAGGCGGACCTTGCCGCCCTGTCCGGTCGGTGTGTCCGGGCGGGGGCGATCGAGGGGCAGCGGCAGCTCGTCGGGCAGGTCGCTCAACACTTCTGCCCAGTAGTCGCGTTGCTGCTCACCGAGCCGGCCGAGCAGGTTGTCCTGCCAGAGGGTGTGGTCGGCGTACTGGACGGGCAGCGGGGCCCAGCCGGGTTCCTGGCCCGCGGTCCGCGCCGCGTACGCGGTGTTCAGATCGGTCAGAAACGGCCGGTCGGACCATTCGTCGGTGGTGATGTGGTGCAGTACGACGGCCACCACCTGGTCGGCCGGACCGACCCGGAACACCTCGCAGCGCAGCGGGAGTTCATGTGCCAGGTCGAAGGGGCGGCGCTGCGCCGACTCGATCAGCGCGGCCAGGGCCTCCTCGGCGCAGTCCGTCACGGTGAACCCGGGCGCGGCCTCGGCGGCCGGAACGATCCGCTGGTACGGCTCTCCGTCGTGCTCGTGGAACACCGTGCGCAGCGCCTCGTGCCGCCCCGCCACGTCGCGCAGGGCGGACCGCAGCGCGTCGGAATCGAGTTCCCCGCGGAGCCGGAAGACCAGCGGGAAGTTGTACGCGACACCGCTGCCGGTGATCCGTTCGACCAGCCACAGCCGGCGCTGGGCCGGCGAGAGCGGGATGCGGTCGGGCCGTTCGGCGGGGGTGACGGCCGGGCGGACAGGGCGCCCGGTGTCGGCCCGTGCGGCGAGCAGTTCGGCCGTCGGTGCCTCGAAGAGGTCACGGATCGCCAGCTCGGCACCCAGTTCCGTGCGGGCCCTGCTGATCAGCCGCGTGGCGAGCAGCGAGTGGCCGCCCAGGTCGAAGAAGCCGTCCTCGGCGCCGACTTCGGGCAGGCCCAGCACCTCGGCGAAGAGCCGGCAGAGCACCTCTTCCTGTGGAGTGCGCGGTCCGCGGCCCCTGCCGAGGGCGACGGCAGGCTCGGCGTCGGGCAGGGCGCGCACGTCCAGCTTGCCGTTGTCGTTCATGGGCAGCCGGTCGAGCGTGACGAACGCGGCCGGGACCATGTAGTCGGGCAGGTGCTGCTTGAGGTCGTCGCGCAGGCGCCGGACCAGACTGTTCGCGCCGCGCGCCGCGGTGGGCTCGTTGGCGTACGGGGCCTCGCCGCCACCCGGGAGATACAGCCCGGCGGTGCGACCGGGCCCCTCACCGGAACCGATGCGGGCGCCGGTCTCAGCGTCCGTGCCGGTGCCGGTCTCGGTGTCCGCGCCGGTGCCGGGGATGAACACGGCGTCGTACGTGCCGGGTTCGCGGGACCAGGTGGTCAGGACGCGCCGGCCGAGTTCGGCGCCGAGGTCGTGCAGCGTCTGAGGGTCCACTCCCTGGGCGGCCCCGACGCGGGCGTCGGGAATGCCGGTGAACCGCAGCGGGGTGACCGCACGGACGAGATCCACCAGGTCGAGATCCCTGGTGAAGCCGACCGACGGGACCCGCTCCAGGGCGACGTCCGCCTCACCGGCGTACAGGACGGCGTCGTAGCGGTGGCGGCTCAGCTCGTTGTGGTGACGGGCGCGCTTGGTGCGCAGGTCGACACGGTGGCCGAGGGTGGTGAAGTAGTCGGGGTCGACGAGGAGTTCCTTCTCCAGGCGCAGACCGCGTTCGACGGCTCGCTCAAGGCCCTCCCCCGTGACTCCCCTGGCCTGCTGGATCTCCGTCTGGAAGGTCCGGGCCAGGCGCAGGTTGCGTACGTCGCCGACGAACAGCGCGCCGCCCGGGGCCAGGAGCTCCATCGCTCCCTGGATCACCGACGTCAGGTAGTCGATGCTCGGGAAGTACTGGATGACCGAGTTGATGACGATGGTGTCGAAGTAGCCGTCGGCGGGCAGGCCGGTCAGGTCGTCGGCGGGCTGGGCACGCAGCATGACGCGCGCGGCCAGCTCCGGGTCCTGGCGCAGCTCCTCGCCGATCTTGCGGATGACGGGGGCGGCGAAGTCGGTCGCCCAGTATGCCTTCGCCTCCGGCGCGAGCCTGGACAGCAGCAGGCCGGAGCCGACGCCGATCTCCAGGACGCGGCGCGGGCGCAGCGAGCGGATCCGCTCGACGGTGGCCTCGCGCCATTCCCGCATCTCCTCGAAGGGGATGGGCAGGCCGTCGTACGAGGAGTCCCAGCCCGCGTAGTCCTCGGTGAAGACGGCGGTGCTGATCTCCTCGTACTCGTCGGAGTAGATCTCCTGCCACTCGCCGACCTGCTCGCGCTCGGCGCCGTCGCGGTCGTCGCCGGTGAGCGGGGCCGGGACGACGTAACCGACGAGCCGTTCGTCGCGGACGACGACGGCGGCGTGCGCGACCTGCGGGTGCCGGGAGAGGGCGGTCTCGATCTCACCCAGCTCCACGCGGTAGCCGCGGATCTTGACCTGGTCGTCGGTGCGGCCGAGGAAGTCGAGGTTGCCGTCGGGGCGGCGGCGCACCAGGTCACCGGTGCGGTACATGCGCTCGCCGGGTTCACCGAAGGGGTCGGCGACGAACCGCTCGGCGGTCAGGCCCGGCCGGTCCAGATAGCCGCGGGCCAGGCCGATGCCCGCGATGTACAGCTCGCCGGGCACGCCCTCGGGCACCGGGCGCAGCCAGGCGTCCAGGATGTGGGCGCGGGTGCCGCGGATCGGACGCCCCACGGTCGGTGTGGCGCTGTCGAGGGTGCCGCCACCGAGGGTGTTGATGGTGTATTCGGTCGGCCCGTAGAGGTTGTAGCCGTACGTGCCCTCGGTGTCGCGGAGCCGGTTCCACACCGTCTCCGACACGGCCTCGCCGCCGAGCAGCACGAGCGGCGGCCGGTGGCCCTCCAACAGGCCCTGCTCGATGAGCAGATGGGCGTAGGTGGGCGTCACGTTGATCACGTCGACGCGGTGGGTCTCGCAGTACGCGACCAGCGCCTCGGCGTCGCGCCGCAGCTCCTCGTCGCAGATGTGCACCTCATGGCCCTCGACGAGCCACAGCAGTTCTTCCCAGGACATGTCGAAGGCGAAGGACACCGTGTGCGCGATGCGCAGTCCGCGCCCGCCCGCCGAGGCGATGGCCGGTTCGAAGATCTCCCGCTGGTGGTTGAGCTGCATGTTGGTCAAGCCGCGGTAGGGCGTGACGACACCCTTGGGTCGGCCGGTGGACCCGGACGTGTAGATGACGTACGCGGGGTGCTCCAGGCTGAAGACCCGCCTCTCCAAGTGCCCTGGTAGTGAGTCCAGTTCGGCCTCGACCGCCGGGTCGTCCAGCAGGGCGCGGGGCGTGTCGGCCGCCGCCAGCCGTGCGGAGACGGCCGCGTTCGACAGCAGCAGCGTGGGCCGGGCGTCCTGGAGCATCGCCACGAGCCGGTCGTCGGGGTGGTCCAGCTCCAGGGGCAGGTAGGCGGCGCCGGTGCGCAGGACTGCGAAGAGCGCCACGACCATGTCGAGGGAGCGGGGCAGCCCGAGCGCGACGACCCGCTCGGGCGCGGCGCCGCGGTCGAGCAGCAGGTGTGCCATGCGGTTGATGCGGGCGTCGAGTTCGGCGTACGTGAGGGTCTCGTCGCCGAAGACCAGCGCGGTGGTGTCGGGCGTGGCGGCGGCCTGGTCGGCCAGCAGGTCCGCGATGGTGTCCTCGGGTTCGGGCACCCGGCCGGCCGCCAGCGCGCGCTCCAACCCGGCCTGTTCGGTCGGCAGTCGCGGGTCCAGGCGTCCCACGGGGGCGTCGAGGTCATGGGTGAGCCGGTCCAGGAGCAGGGTGAACCGGTCGAGCAGTTCCTGGGCCTGTGGGCGCGCGATGACATCGGCCCGGTGGGTCAGGGTGACCTGGATGCTGCGTCCCGGCGTGACGACGAGGTTGACGGGATAGTGCGTGGCGTCGACGTTGGCGACGGCGGTGGCCCCGTGCCGGTCGCTCAGTTCGGCCAGCCGCTCCTCGGTGTCGCTGTTGCGCAGCACGAAGAGGGTGTCGAAGAGCCGCCTGTGCCCGGTCTCGGCCTGGAGCACACCGAGGCCCAGGTACTCGTACGGCATGACGGCCAGCCGTTCGCCCTGGACGCGGCGCAGCAGTGCGAGCACGGGCTCGGCCGGGTCGTAGGCGATGCGGGCGGGGACGGTGTTGAGGAACATGCCGATGACGTTCTCGATCTCCGGCACCTCGCTCGGCCGGCCCGCGACGGTGGTGCCGAAGACGACGTCGGTACGGCCGGTCGCGGTCGCCAGGGTCAGGCCCCAGGCGGCGTTGAGCACGGTGTTGAGGGTCAGTCCGTACCGGCGGCCGATGTTACGCAGCCGGATCCCCACCTCGTCCGGGACGAAGGCGTCGAGGCTCTCCGGGATGTCCGGCTCCAGGCCCTGGTCGGCGGCGGCGAGCAGGGTGGGCTCGTCCAGTCCGGCGAGGGCGGTGCGCCAGGCGGCGGTGGCGACGGCGGTGTCCTGGACCTCCAGCCAGGTCAGGTAGTCGCGGTAGGAGCCGGGCGCGACGAGGCCGCCCGGGTCGCCGCCGGACTCGTACAGGGCGAAGAACTGGTCCAGGAAGAGCCACGCGGACCAGCCGTCCCACAGGAGCAGATGCCGGCCGACGACCAGTCGGTCGCCGCGATCCTCACCGAGCCGAATGACCAGGATCCGGAAGAGCAGCGGCCGGGTCAGATCGAAGCGACGGGACCGCTCGGCGTCCGTCAACTCCCTTATTCTGGCGTCCTGTTCCGCTGTGGACAGTGCGGAGAGGTCGACCTCTTCGAGTGGGATCTCGGGGTCGCGGACGATGAACTGCACCGGCTGGCGCAGGCCTTCACTGGTGAACCCGGCGCGCAGGCTGGGGGTACGTTCCAGCAGCACCCGTACGGCGGTGCGGAGCCGGTCCGTGTCGAGCGGGGTGGCGAGGTCGAAGGACTCGTGGACGGTGTAGACGTCCAGGGTGCCCTCGTCGTACGTGGAGTGGAAGAACAGGCCTTCCTGGAGCGGGGCAAGCGGCCAGATGTCGTCCACCGGGCCCGGGCTGAGGCGGTGGACGCGTTCGGTCTCCTCGGCGGTGAGGGCGAAGTCGGAGCGCGGGGCGCGGGCCTCGACGACCGTAGTGGCCGCTGCGGCCAGGGCCGCGGGGGTGCGGTGCTCGAAGACGTCGCGGGGGTTGAGGTCCAGGCCGGCCCGTCGGGCGCGGCTGGAGACTCCGATCGAGGTGATGCTGTCGCCGCCGAGCATGAAGAAGTCGTCGTCGATGCCGACCTCGTCGAGCTTCAGCACGGCGGCGAAGATCCCGGTGAGCGCGCGCTCACGCTCGTCGCGAGGCGCGCGCACCTCGGCGCGTACCGCCTGCGGAGCGGGCAGCGCGGCCCGGTCGAGCTTGCCGCTGGGGGTCAACGGAAGGGATCCCAGGACGACATACGCGCCGGGCACCATGGGGGCGGGCAGCGACTCGCCCAGCGCGGCCTGGAGTTCGGCGGGCTCCGGGTGCGCGTCGCGTGCGGGGACGACATACGCGACCAGCGCGCCGCCCGTGACGGTGACGGCTGCCTGCGCGACGGAGGCCTGCCGGACCAACGCGGCCTCGATCTCGCCGAGTTCGATCCGGTTGCCACGGATCTTGACCTGGCGGTCGGTGCGGCCCAGGTACTCGACGACCCCGTCGGCGCGACGGCGTACGAGGTCGCCCGTGCGGTACATGCGTGCGCCGGGCCCGCCGAACGGGTCGGCGACGAACCGCTCGGCGGTCAGGCCGGGCCGCGCGTGATAGCCGCGGGCCAGTTGGACGCCGGTCAGGTACAGCTCGCCGGGCACCCCTGAGGGCACCGGGCGCAGGCAGGAGTCCAGGACGCGCAGGACGGTGTTCCACACCGGCCGGCCGATGGGCACGGTGGTACCGGGCGCGTTGTCGTACGGGTGGTACGTGACGTCGACGGCGGCCTCGGTGGGGCCGTACAGGTTGTGCAGCGGCACCCCGGTGAGGTCCCGCCAGCGGGCCGACGCGGCGGTGGGCAGCGCCTCGCCGCTGCTGAAGACGCGCCGCAGGGAACCGGCCCACCCGGGATCGTCGGTGATCTCCTCGGACTGCAGGAAGGCTTCGAGCATCGACGGCACGAAGTGCAGGGTGGTGACGCCCTGTTCACGGATCAGCTCGGCGAGGTACGCCGGGTCGCGGTGTCCGTCCGGGCGGGCGAGCACGACGGCGGCTCCCTCGCACAGCGCCCAGAAGAACTCCCAGACACTGACGTCGAAGCCGGCTGGGGTCTTCTGCAGCACCCGGTCGTCGGCGGCCAGTCCGTACTCGCCCTGCATCCAGGTCAGCCGGTTGACGACGGCCCGGTGGGTGACGAGGACGCCCTTGGGCCGCCCGGTGGAACCGGAGGTGTAGATCAGGTACGCGGGGTCGTCGGGGGCCGCTTCGGGAGCACGGGTGCCTTCAGGAGCGCGGGCGGCTTCGGGCTGGTCGTCCGTCGCCGCGTCCACCAGGAGGTGCGCGAGGCCCGGGACCTCGGGCAGCCGGTGAGCGGTGTCGGAGGTGGTGACGACCGTCGTCGCTCCCGAGTCGGTGAGCATGTGGGCCACCCGGTCGGCGGGGTAGTCCACGTCGACCGGCAGGTAGGCGGCGCCGGACTTCAGCACACCGAGCAGCGCGATCATGAGGGCGGCCGAGCGCGGTACGGCGACCGCGACGATGACACCGGGACCGGCGCCCCTGGTACGGATGCGTCGCGCCAACTCGGCGGCACGGGCGTCGAGTTCCTCATAGGTGAGGGTTTCGTCCTCGTACACGACCGCTGTGGCACTCGGGGTGCGGGCGGCCTGGGCCTCGAAGGCCGCGGCCAGGGTGGTGTCGGGCACCTCCCGCCGTTCGCCGGCCGGGTGGGCCTGGGACAGCTCGGCCGGCGAGAGCAGTTCCAGGGCGGCGACCGGCTGCCCGGGGTCAGCGGCCAGGGCGTGCAGGATCCGGGTGAGCCGGTCGGCGAGGCGGCGCACGGCCTCGGCGTCGAGCCGCTGGGCGTGGTGCTTCAGACGCAGGTCGAGACGGCGGCCCGGCTTCACGATCAGGGCGAGCGGGTAGTGGACGGCGTCGTGGAACTCGTGGCCCGTGACCCGGACCCGGCCGGAGGGGTCGGAGAGGCCGTCCGCGGCTGGGTAGTTCTCGAAGACGACCAGGGTGTCGAACAGTTCGCCGCTGCCCGCGAGTCCGGCGACACGCTGGATCTCGGCGAGACCGAGGTGCTGGTGGTCCAGCAGTGCGGCCTGCTCGTCCTGGAGCCGTCCGAGGAGGCCGACGAGGGTGTCCGCGGGCTCCCAACGGAAGCGGGTGGGGAGGGTGTTGATGAACAGCCCGACCATGGACTCGATGCCTTCGACCTCGGCGTCCCGGCCGGAGACGGTGGTGCCGAACACCACGTCCTGGCGGCCGGTCAGCCGTCCGATCAGCAGACCCCAGGCACTTTGGACGACCGTTCCCAGCGTCACTCCCAGCTCGCGGGCGCGCGCCGACAGGCGGGCGGTGACCTGCTCGGACAGCTCGACGCGGACCTGGGCGGGCGTGATCGGTGTGCCGTCGGCGGGGGCCTCGACCAGGCGGGTGGGCTCCT
The DNA here is from genome assembly GCF_040651415.1 of Streptomyces sp. NPDC048484. NCBI lineage: Bacteria > Bacillati > Actinomycetota > Actinomycetes > Kitasatosporales > Streptomycetaceae > Streptomyces > Streptomyces sp. NPDC048484. Next base: position 117,669 of record NZ_JBEZJY010000012.1, on the reverse strand, counting down.
CGATCCCGGCGAGCGCGTCGCGCCACGTCTCGCGCGCCGCGTCACGGTCGGCGGCGGCCAGGCCACGCAGGTACGTGCGGTACGGGGCGACCTCGGGCAACTGGGCGGGCCTCGCACCGTAGTTGGCCAGCAGTTCCCGGTGCAGGACCGGCAACGACCAGCCGTCGGCGATGCTGTGATGGAACGTCAGAAGCAGTCGGCCCAGGTTCTCGCCGAGCCGTACGAACGCGCAGCGCATCAGGGGCGGCCGAGCGAGGTCGAAGTGGCGGGCGCGCTCTTCGGCGGCGACCGCGTCGGCGGCGAGCCGCAGGCGGTCCTCGGCGTCGGCGGCCCGGCCGGTCTCCGTCGGGAGATACGCCTCCGCCGAGAGATCCACCTCGCGCCAGGGCAGCTCAAGCCCCTCGGCGATGATCTGCACGGGGCGCCCGTCGGGGAGCGGGCGGAAGCAGGCCCGCAGCGGGGCGTGCCGGTCGAGAACGCGCTGGGCGGCCCGGCGCAGTACCTCGGCGTCGACCGGACCGGACAGTTCGAGTGCCTGCTGGACCACATAGGCGTCGCGGTCGGCGCCGTCGACGAGGGAGTGGAAGTAGAAGCCTTCCTGGAGAGGGCTCAGCGGCAGCAGTTCCCGCACTGTCACCGGGTACTCGCTCTGGAGCTCGGCGAGTTCGGCCTCGGTGACCCGCACGAGCGGTGCCTCCGCACCGACGCCCCCCTTGCCGGTTTCCGCGTCGGTCCGCACGCCTGCGGCCTGGGCGAGGGCCGCGACCGTCCGGTGCCGGAAGACATCGCGGGAGCTGAGCCGCAACCCGGCTCGGCGGGCGTGGATGAGCAGGTGGATGGCGGTGATGCTGTCGCCGCCGAGGGCGAAGAAGTCGTCGTCGATCGTTGCCGCCCGGAGGCCGAGCACCTCGGCGTAGGCCGCGCAGAGCACTTCCTCACGGGCGTCACGCGGCGGCCGGCCGGAGCTGAGGGCCCCGTAGTCGGGCACCGGGAGCGCGGCGCCGTCGAGCTTGCCGCTGGGCGTCACCGGCAGGCGGTCCAGGGGGACGACGGCGGACGGGACCATGTACTCCGGGAGCTGATCGGCCGCGTACGAACGCAGGGCCTTCATCAGGGAGTTCACATCACGGAAGGGCGCGGGGCGGTTGGCGTGCGGGACGGCTCCGGACGGGCGGTACAACCGGCCCGACGCTCCGTGCACGGCGTCGCCCGAGCCGAAGACCACGTCGAGGCTGCCGTCGTCGGCGACCCCGTTCCAGGTGACGGCTGCCTTCAGCCCGTGCCGGGCGGCGAGAGCGTGAAGGGCGTCCGGGTCCGGGGCCGCCGCGTCGGCCGGAGCCGCGGTGCGGCTGCTGTCGTCGAGGACGGACAGCGCTGCCAGGTCCTCGGCGAGGCGGGCGTTGGGCAGACCGGTGACCCGGAGCGGGGCCGCGCACCCGGCGGGGAGGGCCGGACGACTGGCGAGCAGGATATCGAGGGCGTCCAGCCCGCGAGGACCGACCGCAGGTTCGCCCCCGCCGCTCAGGTCCGCCCACGCGACCTCGTCGCCGTCGACCGACGCCGGATCACCACCCGACAACGTCTCCTCGCCGCCCGACGGCGACTCGTCGAGCGGTACCGGCGGCTGCGTCCGCTTGCGCAGCACCACGTCGTAGCGGTAGCGGGTCAGCTCGTTGTGATGGCTGCCCCGCTTGACACGGATGTCGACGTCGAAGCCGTCGAGGGCCGCGAAGTAGTCGGGGTCGAGCAGCAGTTCGCCCTCCCAGGCGACCGACCGCTCCACGGCGGCCCGCAGGGCCTGCTTGTCCCCGGGGTCGGCCGCCCGACGCGTCTCCACGGCGGCCCGCAGACAGCGCAGCAGACGGGCGTTGCGCACATCGCCGACGAACAGCCGCCCCCCGGGGGCCAGCAGCTCGGCGGCGCCGCCGATGACATCGGTGAGGTAGTCGGCGCCGGGGAAGTACTGGGCGACCGAGTTGAGGACGACCGTGTCGAAGTAGGCGCGGGGCAGGCCGGTGGTGTCGTGGGCGGGCCGGGCGCTCAGCTGCACGCGGCCCGCCAGTTCCGGCACCGTGTCGACCTGGGCGCGCAGGGCCCGTACCGCCTGCTCGGAGAGGTCGGTGCCCCAGTACGTCTCGCAGCCGGGGGCGATCCGGGAGAGGACCAGGCCGCTGCCGACGCCGATCTCCAGCACCCGGCGCGGCGCGAACTCCTCGATGCGGGCGAGGGTCGCCTCGCGCCACTCCCGCATCTCCGCGACGGGGATGGGCAGCCCGTCGTACATGCTGTTCCAGCCGGCGAAGTTCTCCCGGAAGCCCGCGGAGCTGTCGTCCGAGCCCGCCGTCTCGTCCCGCCGGCCTTCGGATCCGGCTGCCGCGTAGAGCAGTTCGTGCAGGTCCTTCCACTCCTGGACCTGCTCACCGAAGTCCCGGTCCGCGTCCAGCGAGGGAACGACGTAGGCGGCGAGCCTGCGGTCCCCGGGCCGGTCCTCGCGGACCAGGACCGCGGCCTGCTCCACGGCCGGGTGGGCGCGCAGCACGGACTCGATCTCGCCGGGTTCGATACGGAAGCCGCGGATCTTCACCTGCGAGTCGGCGCGGCCGAGGAACTCCAGCCTGCCGTCGGCCTTCCAGCGCACCAGATCGCCGGTGCGGTACAACCGCTCGCCGGGCGCGCCGAACGGGTCGGCGACGAACCGCTCGGCCGTCAGGCCGGGCCGCCCCAGGTAGCCGCGGGCGAGACCGGCTCCGCCGAGATACAACTCGCCCGGGACACCGGCCGGTACGGGCTGGAGCCGGGCGTCGAGCACGTAGGCCCGGGTACCGGGGTCGGGGATGCCGATCGGCACGATCGTGCCGGCCGGGGTGTCGGGGTCGCACAGGCCGAGGGTGGAGTTGGTGGTCGCCTCGGTGGGGCCGTACGCGTTGAACATCATCCGGCCGCGGGCGTACCGGCCGACCAGTTCGGGCGAGACCCGCTCGGTGCCGGCGAGCAGGGTGGCGGGCGGCAGCGTGACGTCCTCGGGCATCGCGGCGAGCAGCGCCGGCGGGAGGATCATGAAGGTGATGCCGTTGGCGTGGGCGTAGTCGGCGAGCGGTGCGCCGGGCACCCGCAACTCGGCCGGTACGACGACGAGCCGGCCGCCGGAGAGCAGTCCGAGACACAGGTCCCAGAAGGCCACGTCGAAGCTCGGCGAGGCGAACTGGAGGACCCGGCTGTGCGGTCCGATGCCGAACCGCTCGGTCTGCGTGGCGACCAGCTTGGCGACGCCCGCGTGGGAGAGCACCACGCCCTTGGGGCGGCCGGTGGAGCCGGAGGTGTAGATGACGTAGGCGGCGTTGTCGACGGAGAGGGCGCCGAGGCCGGGCGATGCGGGCTGACGCTCCGCCATCTCCCGTACGGTCTCGGGCGCGTCCAGCACCACCATGTCCATGCCCTCGCACGGCGGGATGTCCTCCGCGGCCTCGGCGGTGGTGAGCAGGCAGGCTGGTCGCGCGTCGGCCAGCATGTAGGAGATGCGGTCGGCCGGGTAGTCGGTGTCCACCGGCAGGTAGGCGGCGCCGGACTTCAGCACGGCGACCTCGGCGACGATCAGTTCGGCCGAGCGGGGCACCGCGAGGGCCACCACGCGTTCGGGTCCCGCACCGCGTGCGACGAGGGCGTGGGCCAGCCGGTTGGCGCGTTCGTCCAGTTCGGCGTAGGTCAGCCGGGTGTCCTCGAAGACCAGCGCGATCTCGTCGGGCCGCTGCCGGACCTGCTCGGCGAACATCTCCGGCCAGGTCCGCAGGGGAATGCCGTGGTCGGTGTCGTTCCACTCCGCCAGGACGCGGTGACGCTCCTTTGCGTCCAGGAGGTGCAGTTCACCGACAGGGGTGTGCGGCCGGGCGAGCCCGTCGGCCAGCAGGGTGGCGTAGTGGCCCGCGGCCCGGTGGGCGGTCTCGGCCCGGAACAGGTCCTGCCGGTACGTCACCCGTACCGCACCGGCACGGACTTCGAGTACGAGGTCGAGCGAGCCGCCGTCCGGCCCACCGTCCGACAAGCTGTCAGGTGCGCTGTCCGACACGCTGTCAGGTGCGCTGCCGGACGCGCTGTCGGACGCGCTGTCGGGTGCCGGCCCGAAGGCCGTGTTGAACAGCAGCCCGCCGCCCCGGGTGGTTACCGGCCTCATCTGGGCGACCAGCGTGGACAGTTCGACGCGATGGGCGGCGGCCGCCTCGCACGCCGCGGACACCCGCCGGACCAGTTCGGCGAACTCGGTTCCGCCGTCGAGAGCCACCCGGACCGGCAGCCCGCCATACCCGACGGTGATGTCGTGCGCGCCGCCGTAGCGGTGCAGCAGCGCCACGAAAGCGGACAGGAGGGTGGCCTCATCGCCCGTCGCGCCCAGCGTGCGGCTGATCGTGCGCGTCTCTCCGCCGGGCGCCGGCGGGTACGGGAAGTCGACAGGAAGGACCGACTCCTGCGGAAGGGGGTCGAGCCGTCGACGCCAGTACGCCGCCACGTCACCGTCGTCGATACCGGACACACGCGCTTCGAAACCGGACACAGCTGACCGCGCCTCCAGAGTGTGCGGAACCGGCTGAGCCGGAGAACCGCACGTAATACTAAGGTAAGGATTACCTAACCAAAAGGGCGCAGTCTCGGCGGGCTCGTGATCCCCACTACGATTAAGGCCTGCCTAACCTAAGGGAGCCGGCCGTTGGAGACCGCAAGATGACGGGCAAGAGAGTGCGCCCTGTCCTTCTCGTGACACTGCTGGGGACCGTCCTGGCCGTTCTCTGCCTGCTGTCACTGGCGCTCGGCGCGGCCAACATCCCGCCGGACCAGGTGATCCGGGCCCTGTTCGGCGACGCTCCGAGCCGCTTCGTGGACAATGTCGTCTGGTCCGCGCGGATGCCCCGCACCGCGCTCGGCCTCACGGCGGGCGCGGCCCTCGGGCTGGCCGGGGCGCTGATGCAGGCCCTGACCCGCAATCCGCTCGCCGACCCCGGAGTACTGGGGGTCAGCGCCGGCGCCTCCTTCGCCATCGTGCTCGCCGTCGGAGTGCTCGGCATCAACTCGCTGTACGGCTATGTGTGGTTCGCGTTCGCCGGGGCGCTGATCGCCACGGGGGCCGTCTATCTGCTGGGCGGGCTCGGGCGGTCCGGGATGACCCCGGTGAAGCTGGCACTCGCGGGAATCGCCGTCACCTCGATGCTGTGGTCGTTCACGCAGGCCATCGTGCTCACCGACGTGGACGCGCTCAACAAGTTCCGGTTCTGGTCCGCCGGTTCGCTCGCGGAGGCGGAGAACGGCATGGTGTGGCGGGTCCTGCCGTTCCTCGTCATCGGCGGGGTGCTGGCGCTGGCCTGCGCTCCGGCCCTCAACAGCCTGGCCCTCGGGGACGACGTCGCGGCCTCGCTCGGCCGGCGGCTCGGCCTGGTCCGGCTGGCGGGCGTCGCCTCGATCACCCTGCTGACGGGGGCCGCGGTCGCGGTCATCGGCCCCGTCGTGTTCATCGGCCTGGTGGTCCCCCATGTGGCCCGCGTGCTCGCCCAGTCGGCGGGCATCGGCCCCGACCAGCGCTGGCTGCTGCCCCTGTCGGCGGTGCTCGCCCCCATCCTGCTGCTCGCGGCGGACATCCTCGGACGCCTCGTGGCGCGGCCCACCGAGATCCAGGCGGGTGTGCTGGTCGCCTTCATCGGCGGCCCGTTCTTCATCGCCATGGTCCGTCGGCGCAATCTGGCGGAGGTGTGAGCGTGCCGAACCCGAAACCAGCCCTCGAGCCCCGTTCCGACCTCAACCCCCGGGCGGCTCTCAAAGCCAGTGACGCTCTCAAGTCCCGTTCCCGCGTCGGCCGTTCGGCCGGTTCCGCCCACTTCCGCACCTACCGACTGACCCTGCCGCCCCTCTCCGGCGTCTTCCGCCCCCGGCTGGTGGCCCTGTCCGCGGTACTCGCCGCGGGCACCTTCCTCCTGTTCTGCTGGGGCCTGACGACCGGCGACTACCCGATCGGCTTCACCGATGTCGTACGGGCCCTGGTGGGGTCGGGCGACCCCGGTACCGTCCTCGTGGTGGAGGAACTGCGCCTGCCCCGCGCCCTGGTCGGACTGCTCGCCGGGATCGCCTTCGGGGTCTCCGGCGCGCTGTTCCAGACCATGACGCGCAATCCGCTGGCCAGCCCCGACATGATCGGCCTCACCCAGGGCGCCGGCACCGCCGTGGTCGCGGGCATCGTGCTGGGCTGGGACGGCGGTCTGGGCACCCAGGCCCTCGGACTGTTCGGGGCCCTGGTCACCGCCCTGACCGTCTACGCGCTGGCCTGGCGGCGCGGCACCACCGGTTACCGCATCATCCTGGTCGGCATCGGTGTGGCCTGGATCTGTACGAGCGCCACCGACTATCTCGTGGCCAGGGGCGGCCGCTTCCAGGCGCAGGCCGCGCTCGGCTGGCTGGTCGGCAACCTCAACGGCCGCACCTGGGGCCAGGTCGGGCCGCTCGCCGTAGCGCTGGCCGTGTTGCTGCCCGCGGCCCTGCTGCTCGGCCGCCTGCTGCGTACCCTGCAACTCGGTGACGACGTGGCCACCGGCCTCGGGACGCGCGTGCAGCCCGTACGCCTCGCCATCCTGCTCACCGGTGTCGGCCTGATCGCCTTCGCCACCGCGTCCGCGGGGCCCGTGGCCTTCGTGGCGCTCGCCGCTCCGCAGATCGCGCAGCGGCTGGCCGGCACGGCCTGGCCGCCCACCGTCGCCTCCGGACTGACCGGGGCTCTCGTCGTCCTGGGCGGTGACCTCATCGCCCGTACGCTCGTCTCCGGCACGGAACTGCCGGTCGGCATCGTCACCGGTGTGCTGGGCGCACCGGTCCTGCTCTGGCTGCTCGTCCGCGCCAACCGCGCGGGTTCAGGAGGTTGATCTCATGTCGGCTGATCCTCTGTCGGCTGATCCCCTGCCGACCGACCGCGCGCCGGACGGCTCCGTGTCCCCCGGCACCGATTCGACCCCCGCCTCCGCCCCCGACCCCGACCTGCGGGCGAGCGGTCTGCGGCTGGCGTACGACAACCGGCTGGTGGTCGACGGCCTCGACCTGGCGGTCCCGCCCGGCCGGATCACGGCCATCGTCGGCGCCAACGCGTGCGGCAAGTCCACCCTGTTGCGGGCCCTCGCCCGGCTGCTGGCGCCCAAGGCAGGCGCCGTCCACCTCGACGGCCGGGCCCTGCAGTCCATCCCGAGCAGGGAACTCGCCCAGCGTCTGGGCATCCTGCCGCAGAGCCCGGTCGCGCCCGAGGGTCTGACCGTCATCGACCTGGTCAACCGCGGGCGTTCACCGCACCAGACCTGGTGGCGGCAGTGGTCGAAGGCGGACGAGCAGGCCGTGCACCAGGCGCTGGCCGCCACCAACATGACGGATCTCGCCGACCGGCCCGTCGACGAGTTGTCCGGCGGCCAGCGGCAGCGCGCCTGGATCGCCATGGCGGTCGCCCAGGGCACGCCCGTACTGCTGCTCGACGAGCCGACGACGTATCTCGACCTGGCCCATCAGATCGACGTCCTGGACCTCGTCACCGACCTCAACCGGCGGGAGAACCGCACGGTCGTGATGGTGCTCCACGACCTCAACCAGGCCTGCCGGTACGCCGATCACGTGGTCGCCATGAAGTCCGGCAAGATCGTCGCCGAGGGGAGCCCCGCCGAGGTCATCACCGCCGAGACCGTCGAGGACGTCTTCGACCTGACCTGCCGGATCACGATGGACCCGGTCAGCCACACACCGCTGGTCATCCCCATGGGTCGCCACCACGGGGCCGGCGCCACGTAGGGGCGCGGGGAACTGCGCGCCCAGCCACGACGCGCCCGCGGACGAAGCACATCCCGCGGGCTACTGCCACGGCGGCTTCGGCCGCTGCCGGGCCGCTTACGGGCAGCCCGGCTACGGCCGGGCCGGTTACGGCCGGACCGTGAGGTAGCCGCCCATCGTGCGGAAGTAGTCGGTCGCCGCGTGCTCCTCCCCGTCCTCGGTGCGTACGCGCTTGACGACCAGCCCGCGCAGACGGCCGTTCCTCGCCTCCGTACCCGCGACGATGACCACGCCATCACCCTCCCGGATGAAGATCCGCCCCGGCGTGCCGCCGTAACAGCCCCTGGACACAGCGGACTCGACGATCCTGAGGCGCCGCCCGCGGTGGTGGGTGAAGGCGTTCGGGTACGGGTCGCACTGGGCCCGTACGAGCCGCTCGATGTCCTCGGCCGGCCAGGTCCAGTCGATGCGGCTGTCCTCCAGGGACCGCTTGTGGAAGAAGCTGGCCCGGCTGCGGTCCTGCGGTATCCACTGGGCGCGGCCCGAGGCGATGAGGTCGAGCGACTCGTTGACGACCGGGGCGATCAGATCGACCGTGCGGTGGAACAGGTCGGCGACGGTGTCGGCCGCACCGACCGGCACGGCCCGCTGCAACAGGACGTCCCCGGCGTCGAGTTCGGCGTTCATCCGGTGCGCGGTGACACCGACCTCCCGCTCGCCGTTGATCAGCGCCCAGATCAGCGGGGAGAACCCCGCGTACGCCGGGAGCAGCGAGTCGTGGATGTTGAGCGTGCCGTGGGGCGGCAGGTCGAAGACCTCCGGGGGCAGCACGGTGCGCCAGTTGTTGGCGACGATCAGGTCGGGCGCCGCATCTCGCAGGGCGGCGAGCAGCTCGGGGTCGTCGGGCCGGTTGCGCAGCAGCACCGGAACCTCGTGCTTCTCGGCCAGGTCGGCCACCGAGTCGTCCCAGATCTTCTCGTACACGTGGTCGCTCTTGGGGTGGGTCACGGCCATGACCACCTCGTGGTCGGAGTCCAACAGAGCCTGGAGGGTGCGATGCCCCCAGGTCTGATAGCCGAACATGACGACCCGCATAGTCGATCCTCTCTTAGGACACACCATTGCAAGGTAAGGCTAACCTTATTTACCATCGGTGCGTCTAGGGGAAGGAAAAGTTGCGGTGAACGCACTGCACGACGAGCCGGACGCCGTCCTTGACGTGCTCGGTATAGGTTTCGGGCCGTCAAATCTCGCACTGGCCATTGCGATTGAGGAACACAACGCCCAAGCCGCTCCGGAGAACCGGATCCGCGCGGGATTCCTGGAGCGCCAGCCGTCGTTCGGCTGGCACCGGGGAATGCTCATCGAAGACGCCACGATGCAGGTCTCCTTTCTCAAGGACCTGGTCACCATGCGCAACCCGACCAGCGACTTCAGCTTCCTGTGCTTCCTGCGGGAGCGGGACAGGATGGTGGATTTCCTCAACGCAAAGACGCTGTTCCCTCTGCGGATCGAGTTCCACGAGTACTTCGAGTGGGCGGCCGACCGGGTGGCGCACCTGGTCGACTACTCGGACGAGGTCGTGTCCGTCGAGCCGGTGACGGGGCCGGACGGTGAGATCCGCTGGCTGGACGTCGTCAGCCGCGTGCCCGGCGCGCCGGAGCGGACCATCACCCGAAGGGCCCGGAACATCTCGGTGGCCGTCGGCCTGGAACCGCATCTGCCCCCGGACACGGCCCTGTCGGACCGTATCTGGCACAACAGCCAACTCGTTCCGCGCGTACGGGAACTGAACACCTCCGGCGCCCCGGTGGGCCGCGTTCTCGTGCTCGGCGCGGGACAGAGCGGCGCCGAGGCGCTCGACTACCTGCACCGGTCCTTCCCCGAGGCGGAGATCTGCGCGGTCTTCGCCAAGTACGGGTACACGCCCGCCGACGACAGCCCGTTCGCCAACCGGATCTTCGACCCGGAGGCCGTGGACGTCTACTTCCGGTCCACGACGGAGGTGAAGCAGTCCCTGGTCGACTACCACCGGAGCACCAACTACTCGGTGGTCGACATGGATCTCATCGAGTCGCTGTACGCGACGATGTACCGCGAGAAGGTCCAGGGCCGTGAACGGCTGCGGCTGCGCAACGTGTCCCGCATCCGGGACGTACGCAGCCTCGACGACCACCTGGAGGTCACCGTCGAGTATCTGCCCACCGGAGAACGGGAGGTGCTCTCCGCGGACCTGCTGGTCCATGCGACGGGCTACCGCCCCAGAGACCTCGACACCCTCCTGGGCAGAACGGCGAAACTCTGCCTGCGGGACGACAGGGACGCGGTGCGCGTCGGACGCGACCACCGTGTCGAGCTCACTCCCGATGTCACGGCGGGCATCTACCTGCAGGGTGCGACCGAGCACACGCACGGCCTCACCTCGACTCTGCTGTCCACCACGGCGGTCCGGTCCGGCGAGATCCTCGACTCCCTGATAGCTCATCGCACGGACCACCTGACCGACGCGACCGACGCGGCGGACCTGACCCGCGTGACGGAGACGGCCGACGCGGCCGTGCGAGCCGGCTGAGGGGTCGCCCGGGCCGGGTGTGACGTCACGGATTCGCGTGCCGTCACACCCGCGCGGGTGCCTTCGGCACGATGCGCGCCGGCTGGGCGGCATCGACGACGGCGACAGCGACGACACTGTCGGCTCTGGCTACACCATGGTCAGCAACTTAGAGTAGCCTCACCTAAGTTCACTTCGTCCGATCCCGAGGGGTTACGGGTGAGTCCCACATATCCGTCATATCCATCGGGACGTGACGTCCTGCGGGAGTCGGTCAGAGAGCAGCGGCGGGACGTCGCCCTCGGCTCACTGCTCGGTTCCGGGCACCAGATCGGGGAAGCACTGGTTCCGGTTCTGATCGGCGTGGTGATCGACCGGGCCGTCACCGGGTCCGACACCGGTGCCCTCTTCCTCTGGCTCGGCGTCCTCGCCGTGGTCTATGTGGCGCTGGCACTGTCCTTCCGCTTCGGCGCCTGGGCCGGCGACCGGTCCGCGGTCCGCTCCGAACACTCCCTGCGCATCGCCCTCGTACGACGGGTACTGCACCCCGGCGGCGGCGCCGAGGAAGGCCGGCTGCCCGGGGCGCTGGCCAACATCGCGACCGAGGACGCCAAGCGGGTCGGCGGCGTCAACACGGCGGTGATGTACGGGATCGCGTCCCTGGTCGGCATCCTCACCTGCGCCTTCGTCCTGCTGCGCACCTCGGTCCTGCTGGGCCTGGTCGTCCTGCTGGGCACACCCGTGCTGCTCTGGCTCGGGCATCTGCTGAGCAAACCCCTGGAGACCCGCAGCGAGGCCGAGCAGGAGCGGGCGGCACACGCCTCCGCCGTCGCCGCCGACCTGGTGGCCGGCCTCAGGGTCCTCAAGGGCATCGGCGGGGAGTCGGCGGCCATCGACCGCTACCGCACCACCAGCCGCGACTCCCTGCGGGCCACGCTGAAGGCCGCCCGCGCGCAGGCCTTCCAGAGCGGCATGGTGCTCTCCCTGACCGGCTGCCTGATCGCCGTCGTCGCTCTGGTCGGCGGACGGCTGGCCGCCGAAGGCAGTATCAGCCTGGGCCAGTTGGTGTCGGCGGTCGGGCTCGCGCTCTTCCTGCTCGGCCCCCTCGAAACGCTCGCCTGGGTCAACGCCGAACTCGCGCAGGGCCGGGCCTCGGCCGGGCGGGTCGCGGAGGTGCTGGCGACCGCGCACAGCGTCACGGCCGGGGAGCGGGCCCTGCCCCAGCGGGTACGGGGCGCGGTGCGGCTGGCCGGCGTCAGCCACGGCGGGCTGCGCGAGGTGAACCTGGACATCGCACCCGGCGAACTGCTGGGCGTGGTCGCGACCGACCCCGCCCACGCCACCGACCTGCTGCGCTGTCTGGCCCGGCGGGCCGATCCCGACACCGGCACGGTGGAACTGGACGGGGTGTCCCTGCGGGACCTGGACCCGGCCGAGATGCGTACGGCGATGCTGGTGGCCGAGCACGACGCGGACCTCTTCGAGGGCACCGTCCGCGGCAACGTCACGGCCGCCGCCCCCGAGTCCGGCGATCCCGAACCCGCCATGACGGCGGCCGGGGTGGCCCAGGTCGCGCAGACACTGCCCGAAGGTGAGGACACCGCGGTCAGTGAGCGCGGCCGCTCACTCTCCGGCGGTCAGCGCCAACGGGTCGCCCTCGCCCGCGCTCTGGCCGCCGACCGTCCCGTCCTCGTGGTCCACGACCCGACCACGGCGGTCGACGCGGTGACCGAGGCGGGCATCGCCGCCGGCCTGCGCCAGGTCCGCAAGGGCCGCACCACGGTTCTCGTCACCACCAGCCCCGCACTGCTCTCCGTGACCGACCGGGTGGTGCTGCTCGACGACGGCCGGGTCATGGACACGGCCTCGCACTCCGACCTGATAGCCCGTCACGAGGTATATCGAGCGGCGGTACTGGCATGAGCGACACCGCCCGTGACATGAGCGGCATCTCCCTCGGCATCGGTGACACCGGGCAGGCCCCCGCCGGCCGGGAACTGCTGCCCACCGCGACGCAGGCCCGTACCCGTGCCGCCGTACGCGAACTGATACGCCCGCACCGCCGCCTCGCGCTCGGCGGCTTCGCCATGATGATCGTGGCCACCGCCGTCGGCCTGCTGGTCCAGCCGCTGCTGGGCCGGATCGTGGACCTGGTCGCCGACCACCGCCCACCGGGAAGCATCACCCTGCCGGTCGTCCTGCTGATGCTGGTCGCCCTCGCGCAGGGCGCGACCACCGTGCTGGGGCTCGGGCTTGTGTCCCGGCTGGGCGAGACCGTCCTGGCGCAACTGCGCGAGCGATTCGTCGAAAAGGCCCTGCGCCTCCCCCTCGAACAGGTGGAGAAGGCGGGGGCGGGCGACCTCACCGCGCGGGTGACCCGGGACGTCTCGGTGGTGGGCGAGGCGGTGCGCTCGGCCCTGCCCGAACTGGCCCGCTCCCTGCTGGCCATCGCGCTGACCCTGGCCGCGATGGCCGCGCTGGACTGGCGGTTCTTCCTCGCGGCCCTCATCGCGGTGCCCGTCCAGGCCTCCACCGCCCGCTGGTACGTACGCAACGCCGTGCCGCTCTACGCCGAGCAGCGGATCGCGACGGGGGCCCAGCAGCAGCAGTTGCTCGACACCATCGCGGGCGCCGGCACCGTACGGGCGTTCCGTCTTGAGGAGGAGCACACCGCCCGGGTGACCCGGCGTTCGTCGGCGGCGGTCGAGCTGACGCTGCGCGGCGTACGGCTGGTGCTCAACTTCTACAACCGGCTGCACGTGGCCGAGTACGCCGGACTCGCGGCGGTCCTCGTCACCGGGTTCCTGCTCGTGCGCGGGGGTTCGGTGTCCATCGGTACGGCCACGGCCGCCGCGCTCTACTTCCACAGTCTGTTCACGCCGGTCAACTCGGCGCTCGTGCTCCTCGACGACGCGCAGTCGGCGACCGCCGCGCTCGCCCGCCTCGTCGGGGTCGCCGACCAGCCGTCACCCGAGTCGCCGTCGTCGAAGCCGTCGTCGGAGCCGTCGGCTGCTCCGTCGCCCCTGCCGTCGTCGTCCGAGCCGACGCCCGGCCCGGAAGCACGGGCCGATGCCGGCCGGCGGACCGCGGACTCGCACGGCGGCACCGTCATCGTGACGGGCATCGACCACGCCTACGAGCCGGGCCGCCCCGTCCTGCACGACGTGGACCTCACGCTCCGGGCGGGTGAGCGGGTGGCCCTGGTCGGCGTGAGCGGCGCGGGCAAGACCACGCTGGCCAAACTCATCGCGGGCGTGCACCGCCCGACGTCCGGCTCGGTGAGCGTGACGAGCCCGGTACACGTGACGAGCGGCGGCGAAGTGCCCCGGGAGGCGCTGCCCGTCGCGCTGGTCACGCAGGAGACGCATGTCTTCGCCGGGCCGCTCGCGGACGATCTGCGGCTCGCACGGGCCGGCGCCACCGACGACGAGCTGCGCACGGCGCTGGCCACGGTGGACGCCCTCGACTGGGCCGGGGCGCTGCCCGAAGGGCTGGACACGGTCGTCGGCGACGGCGGACACCGCCTGACCTCCGCACAGGTCCAGCAACTCGCCCTGGCGCGCCTGGTGCTGGCCGATCCGCCGGTGGCCGTGCTGGACGAGGCCACCGCCGAGGCGGGCAGCACCGGCGCCCGGCTGTTGGAGCAGGCGGCCGACCGGGCGGTCGAAGGGCGCACGGCGCTGATCGTCGCGCACCGCCTCACCCAGGCCGCCACCGCGGACCGGATCGTCGTCATGGACGGCGGCCGGATCGTGGAGAGCGGCACGCACGACGAGCTGTGCACGGCGGCCGGCCCCTACGCCTCCCTGTGGGAGGCATGGTCCGGCACCCGCACCGCGGCCGACCCGACCCCCACGCACCACCGCAAAACGCACCATGGCAACACGCACGAGCACGGCACGCACGACCACAGCCCTGACACCACCACCGTGAAGGACCACTGATGCCCGGCTCTTCCAGAGGCGCACGCCTTGTCGCGGCGCTCGCCTCCGCGCTCCTCCTGTTCACCACCGCGGCAGCCTGCGGCTCCGACGACGACTCCGACGCCGCCGCCGCAACGGACAGGTCCGCGTCCGCGAACAGCGCCTTCCCGGTGACGCTCGCCCACAAATACGGCAGCACCACCGTCAAGTCCGAGCCGAAGCGGATCGTCACGGTCGGGCTGACCGACCAGGACGCCGTACTCGCCCTCGGCAAGGTGCCCGTCGGGACCACCGAGTGGCTCGGCGGCTACAAGGGCGCCATCGGCCCCTGGGCCGCCGACAAACTGGGCGGCGCGAAGGCCCCGACCGTGCTGAAGGACACCGGCACGGGCCCGCAGACGGAGAAGATAGCCGCTCTGCGGCCCGACCTGATCCTCGCGGTCTACGGCGGCCTGACGAAGGATCAGTACACGACCCTCTCGAAGTTCGCCCCGGTCGTGGCCCAGCCCAAGGAGTACAACGACTTCGGTGTGCCGTGGCAGCAGCAGACCGGGATCATCGGTAAGGCACTCGGCCAGGAGTCCAAGGCGAAGGACCTGGTCAAGGGCGTCGAGGGCAGGTTCGCGGCGGCCGCCAAGGACAATCCGGAGTTCAGCAGGTCGACCGGGGTGATGGCGACACCGTACGAGGGCATCTTCGTCTTCGGCAGCCAGGACCCGCGCTCGCGTGTCCTGAGCGACCTCGGTTTCAAACTGCCGACGGATCTGGACAAGGTCATCGGTGACGAGTTCGGCGCCAACATCAGCAAGGAACGCACCGACCTGCTGGACACCGACGCGGTCGTCTGGATCGTCTCGGACACGGCGAAGGACGGGGCCAAGCTCCACAAGAACGCGCTCTACGCCGACCTGGACGTGGCGAAGCAGGGACGTGAGGTCTTCGTCGAGGAGACCGCCGACTACGGCAACTCCGTCTCCTTCGTCTCGGTGCTGAGCCTGCCGTACATGCTGGAGCGGCTGGTCCCGCAACTGGCCGCGGCCGTCGACGGCGACACCGCCACGAAGGTGACCGAACCGACCTCCTGAGAGTGACCTCGCGGTTGCGGCGGGGGCCAGCGGTTATAAGGCTCCGGGGTCATGGACGATCCATGACCCCGGACCCCGCTGTGTCCGGCGACACGCTCGCGACACCAGAGGCTGAAAGTATGATCAACGAATGTCTGACATGACTGATACCACGCCCGGCTGGCTGACTCGCGACGACCTGGAGGAAGCACGCGCCCGCATGCCGGTCCTGTACGTCGAGGCCGTACCCGTACGCGTCGACGACAGCGGCGAAGTCACGAGCATCGGACTGCTGCTCCGCATCGGGTCGGACGGGGCGGTCAGCCGCTCCGTCGTCTCCGGCAGGGTGCTGCACCACGAACGGGTCAGGGACGCCCTTCTGCGTCACCTGGAGAAGGACCTCGGACCGGTCGCGCTGCCCCGGGTCCCGGCCGCGCTGCAGCCCTTCACCGTCGCCGAGTACTTCCCGACGCTCGGGGACACGCCGTTCCACGACCCCCGCCAGCACGCGGTGTCCCTCGCCTACATCGTCCCGGTGGCCGGCGACTGCCGCCCCCGCCAGGACGCCCTCGACCTGGTCTGGTTCAGCCCCGAGGAGGCCTCGTCCCCCATGGTCCTCAACGAGATGCCGGGCGGCCGCGGCACCCTGCTCAGGCAGGCCCTGGCGCATGTGGGCCGCTTGTCCTGAGGGACGCGGCACCGGCCCGCCCCGAGCGGACCCAGGTCGCCGGTCCCGACGAATGACCGGCTCGGCCTCCCGGCCTTGAGCGATCGGGACGGGCGTCGGTCACAGCAGGTGCGCCCGGCGCCAGAGCCAGGTGGTGGGGCCGCCGATGAGGCCCACCTCAGTGAGGAAGGGGATGATCTTCTCCGCCGACCAGCGGAGGGTCTCCTGGTATTCGGGATTGCGGAGGGCGGCCCTGCGGGTGCGGCGACGAGGAAGGCCGACAGCCTCGTACACCCGGGAGTTGATCAGGCTGCGGGCGACCGTACCGGCGGCGCCTGCCAGCACCACTCGATGGACCGCGCGGCTCAGGCGGTTGGTGTCGGCCATCAGGCGGACGATTTCCTCGCGGGCCCACTGGACATGGCGGGCCTCCTCCACCACATGGATCCGGCCCACGGCGCGGACCAGCGGCTGGATCCGCTCGTCGTTCATCGTCTCGCGCTGGAACCGGTCGGTGATCTCCTCCGCCGTGAGGATCGTGGCCAGCAGGGAGGGCCCCCAGGCGGTCTTCGCCATCACGCTGCCGAGCACACTGGTGAACCGGCTCAGTCGGTACACCGGTGTGCCGCCCCGGTGGATGGACCGCGAGAACATCACTATGTGCCGGCACTCGTCCCCGGCCTCGACGAGCGCGTACTGCGTGGGCTGGGCGGTCGGGTCGAGCTTGTAGGCGTAACGCACCAGCATCTGCACCGAGAACATCTCGAACCAGACGCCGGTGGCGGCCATGCTCGTGGCCTCGTGCTGGGACAACCGGACCTTCTGCTCGGGGCTCAGCGTGTCCCACAGTTCGGTGCCGTACAGACTCATCCGCTCCGGCGGCCAGTGGTACAGATCCTCGGGCAGGGGAGCAGACCAGTCGATGTCCACCGCCGAGTCGTAGGAGCGCCGGGCCGAAGCGGCCAACAGGCGTGAGGCGGTGTTCTCTCGGTTGTCGCCCCGGGTGTCATCACGGTTGTCGCCCCGGGTGTCATCACGGGTGTCGTCACGGGTGTCGTCACGGGTGTCGTCACGGGTGTCGTCACGGGTGTCGTCACGGGTCGTCATTTCCGGGTTCCTCCATTAGCGTTGAGGTACGGCCCTTCTCCGGCTGAGGTCAGTCACCTCTTTTACGCGGGGATCACCACATCTCCCGCGCAGCCGATTCCAGGGGGACCGAAATGAACGATCAGGAATACCGGGGCGAGGCCGTGATCCGCTCCGGGAACACGACCCTGCCGGTCCAGGTGCATCTGGGCGTGTACTTCGAGCCGATCGACGGGCGGTACCACTGGTACGGCAGGGTGAGCCCGGACTCCGAGGTGACCGCACTCGCCGAGGACCGGACTGCCGACGTCGTCCTGCGCACGCCCCACGGCGAGGCGCCGGCCAGGCTGGGGGATGTCGATCCGTGGAACCGGTACCGGCTCAGCGGGGTCGGTCTGCCTCCGTTCCCGATGAGGATCGTGCCGGATGCGGAGCCGGAGACCGTGTAGGCCGGCGCAGGACCTCGTGAGCCCCCCGGCAGCAGCGGGGGGCTCATACGGTTTCCGGTGCTTCGCGGGTCAGCGTTGCGCGGGTGCCAGGGCCGGGACCGCCCCCGGGGACACCCGGAGTTCCACGGAGCGGGGGGCGGAGGGCCAGAGTTCGCCGTCGTGTTCAAAGGTGAGGGGCAGCGCGTCGGTACGTTCAAGGAGGACGTGGCGGCCCTGGGCGTAGTGGACGCCGCGGCGGCCGAGGTGGGTGCCGGCCATGATGTGGAGAGCGAGTTCGTCGCGCTCGGCGGTGCCGAGGTCGCCGTCGATGACGCAGATGTCCAGGAGGCCGTCGTCGAGCTCGGAGCAGGGCAGCACATTGAAGGTCCCGACGCGATGCCGGGCCCCGCCGACCAGGGCCATGGTGGTCGGCCCCTTGTGGAGTACGGTGCCGTCGACGGTGACGCGCCCCGGGTAGGGACGGTACGTGGGCAGCACCTCGCCCATCGCGCGGTGATACCGCTCCCGGCCCGCGACCTCGGCCAGTTCGCGTGCGCGGGCGGTCACCTCGGCGACGAAGCCGGTGGCGGCACCGAGCAGTACCGCTCGTTCACCCACCGCCCGTCCACCCACCGCTCGTTCACGGTCTGCGGCCCAGGCGACGTCCAGGCGGCGGATGACGGTGGCGCGGGTGCCCAGCGCGGTGCGCAGTACCTCGGGCCAGGGTAGATCGCCCCACAGTGCGCGGTGCACGGAGTTGCCGGTGCCCGCCGGGGCAATGAGCAGTGCGGGCCGGGGGCCGGGGCGGGCCGCCCGCGCGATCCCCTCGGCGGCCTCCCGGACCGTACCGTCGCCGCCGATCACGAGTACCACCTCGGGCGCGTCCACGCCGCTGTCCGCGGCCTGCGCCACCACGCGCGTGGCGTCGCCGGGCGCGGTGGTCCGGTGGACACGGACGCTGTCCGCGAGCACCCGCGTCGTGCTCAGGATCCGGCCGATCAGGTCCGGATCGGCGCTGCCCGCAGCGGGGTTGGCGACGACCAGACAGCGTGTGGTGGGCTGCGATGCCGCTGTGCCGGCCGTTCCGGTCATGGTGCTCCCTCTCGGACGGGCGGATCGATGGGCGAACAGACGCCCGCGTGAGCAAACGCCCGGGTGCGCAGACGCCCGCGTGATCAGGTCTGGCGGAGAGGGCAGGATTCGAACCTGCGAGGCGCATCATGTGCGCCCGGCCGGACCTGGGTCCGGCCCCCGTTGGGCCGCTACGGGAACCTCTCCTCTCCCACCCGGCGCTTTCCGCGGTTCGGGGCGGGGGTGGAACGAACTTTGCGACGCCTTCAATACGCGGTCATCTGCCGCACCCCTCGCGCCACCGACCTCTTTTTACGTGACCCATGTCACACGCGGGATGCGAGTCCCCCGTCCGTATAGCACCGAGAGAGTGCGGGAGATTCAAGAGTGCGGGCGTGCGGGAGATTTTTCAGGAATCACGCCGCGCCGCCCCGCAGATAAAAAGTGGATCTGTTTAGCTGGATGAGCCTCGGGTCACCACCGTGTGAGGTTCGAGTGTCCGGTGGCAGCCGGGGGAAACGTGTGCCTGACGGGGGAACAGAAATGGATCATAAAGACGGCTGGAACTTTTCAGGAGGAGCCGACACCCAGTTCACCTGGGATTACGAAGACGGCCGTGAGCGCCTGCTGGCCCTGTACCAGAAGGGCAAGGACAAACAGTGGGACAGTGTTACGCGGATAGACTGGGACGCCGACGTCGACCCTTTTGACGTCATGGGCACGCCGGAACACATGATATCGATCTACGGATCACGGCAGTGGCGCAAGCTCAGTGACGCCAACAAGCGCGAACTCCGGCAGCACCTCGCCTCCTGGGAGTTCTCGCAGTTCCTGCACGGTGAACAGGGTGCGCTGATCACTTCGGCCCGCATCGTGGAAACAGTTCCGGATATGGACTCCAAGTTCTACGCGGCGACCCAGGTGATGGACGAGGCGCGGCACGCGGAGATCTTCTCGCGCTTCCTGCACGACAAGATCGGCATGGTCTATCCGATCAACCCGCATCTGCAGCGGCTGTTGCAGGACGCGCTCAGCGACTCCCGCTGGGACCTGGCCTACCTGGGGATGCAGGTGCTCATCGAGGGGCTCGCACTGGCGGCCTTCGGTGTGCTGCGGGACCGTACGGACAAGCCGCTGCCGAAGCAGATCCTGGCCTACGTCATGCAGGACGAGGCCCGGCACGTGGCGTTCGGCCGGCTGGCGCTGCGCGACTACTACGCCCAGCTGTCCGACAAGGAGCGTGCCGAGCGCGAGGAGTTCGTCATCGACGGCTGTTATCTGATGCGCGACCGCTTCCGGATGCAGGAGGTGTGGGAAACGCTCGGCTACGACCAGGACGAATGCCTCGAATATATGGACAAGGGCGAACGGGTACGCTCCTTCCGCACACATCTGTTCAGCCGTATCGTGCCGTGCGTCAAAGACATCGGACTGTGGGGTCCCCGAGTGCGTGACGCCTACAGCGAGATGGGAGTCCTGCGGATGGCGGACGTCGATCTCAGCACTCTGATGCGGGACGACGAGGACATCGCGGAGCGCGAGGACTCTGATCGGCGTGAATTCGCCGCGCGAAGCAAGGAAGTCGAGTCCCTCATCGAGGCCGGAGAGCACGGAGCGGCCTGAGAGAAACAGTAGGCCGCCGGAGCGGGTCCGGACGGCTGGAACACTCGGGGCACCCAGCGTGTCGGCATTGCCATTGTACCCAGCGGGCGCCGGAATCCGGTGACGCGCGGTCAGTACTGCAGCAAACTCCGTGAACTGAGCCGCGCGCACCAGTGCGCAAAAAATGCCACACATTTCACAGTCGACACAGTCGACAGCGTCGATGAATCGGGAGATTTAAATGACGGCAACTCCGACGCCAAGGGAAGCGGACTGGGAGTCCGCACCCAATCTCATCGAGGGGGCCATGACCCTTGAACTCACCCCGGAGAGCTGCGACCTGGACTACTGGCTGTCGGCCGTCGCACAGGGCACCCTGCGCGGCCTGGTCCGCGGGCACACCGCCGGTGCCCGCATCCCCGAGTACATGCGGCGCGAGGGGCCGCTGCGCTCCGCACTCATCAGCGAACTGGGTTTCCGGTCCGTCGCCGAGGAGAAGGCGACCCGCGCGATCACCGTCCTGGTGGACACCGCACCGACCATCCCGACCATGGAGTTCTACGCCACTCAACTGATCGACGAGGCCCGGCACGCCCGCGTCTTCCGCGACCACATCGTCGACCTCGGCATCCCGCGCGACGAACTCGCCCGGACCATCGAGGAGTTCTCCGGCGACGATGTGCGCAAGGTGCTGGAGCCATTGGAGGAGTTCACCCAACCACTGCGTGACCAGGGCGACTTCATCGGTGGCGTGGTCACGCTCACCGTCCTCGTGGAGGGTGTTCTCGCCCCGGCCGCCGAATTGAGCGAGCGCAAGTGGCGGGTCCTCGACCCCGCCGCCGCCCAGATCGAGCGGGGCGCCGGCATCGACGAGATCCGCCATCTCACCGTGGGCAGCAGCGTCGTACGCACGCATCTGCGCGACCACCCGGAGGACACCGGGCGACTGGCGGACCTCATCCGGCGCGGCCGGGACCTGTGGGGTTCCGTGCCGGTGCTGGAGATGCTCGGCCGACGTGAGGCGCTCTTCCAGCAGGGCCTTGAGGAACACGCCGACGACGTGGGCGACTACGAGATCTGGCCCGGGCGCCGACTGGTCGACACCACCGCGCAGGAGCGCATCGAACAGGCGCTGACCTGGTCCTCCGACATGCAGGACCAGCGCATGGAGTACATGGGGCTCACCGCGGCCATGGCCGCCGGACTCTGACCCGCGACACCTGTCCGCCACACCTACGCACAACACGGGGAGAGACGAAGACGTGGACAGTCGCAACCTCTTCGAGACGAGGACGACGTACGCGCTGCACCGGGCGGAATGGCTGGTCGCGCTGGGCGTTTCGGTGGTCCTGGCCCTGGCCCACCTGGAGGACATCCGCTGGCCGGTCTTTGTGGGCTTCTTCGCCGTCATCGACCTCGTCGGTTACCTACCCGGGGCGATACGTTTCCGCCGCAGCAGGGACGGCCGGGTCCCGAAGGGCTACTACGTCGCCTACAACACCATGCACAGCCTGGTCACCGGAGCGGTCATGGCGGGATTGTGGGCCTGGCTGGTGGAGCCGGAGTGGGCTCTGCTCGCGATCCCGATCCATCTGCTGGGCGACCGGGGGCTGTTCGGCAACTCCCTGAAGCCGTTCGGCATCCCGTTCGAGCCGGCCACTCATCCCGCTTTCTCAGACTTTGTGGGTACTTACACCAAGCCGGAGGGGCAGGGCGCTCCGAACACGCCAGAAGACACTCCACAAGCGCTCGCGACCGCGAACGCGCACCAGTCGGAGCGGACCGGAAGGAGGGGCCCGCATGCCGTCGACTCCTGAGCTCCCTGAACTCACCGAACTCACCGAACTCACCGAACTCACCGAAGTGCTGGACGCGCTGCAGTACAGCGACAACCCCAGTGGCTTCCTCGCGCTGAACACCGGCAACGAGGTCTTCACGGCGCCGGGGCTGCGCGGCGCGGTGGTCTACCGCACCGCCGGGCGGTATCTCGTCCAGTTCGCCGGCCCGCTGGCCCCGGACGCCGATTACGAGGCACTGCTCGCCCGGTTCACCGACTTCGCGGCCGAGCGGCGCAAGCGGATACTCGCGGTCCAGCTCCAGCGCGCCGACGCGGACATCTACGCCGGACGAGGCTTCACGGTCAATCAGATCGGCGCGTCGTACGCGATCGACCTCGAACGGTTCACCCTGCGCGGCGCTCCCTTCGTAAAGCTGCGCAACAAGATCTCCCGGGCCCGGCGCAGCGGACTTGTGGTGGAGGAGGTCGAACCCGGCGCGTGGGCACGGGAGTTGGACGACATAGACGGACAGTGGCTGCGCGCCAAGGGCCGGCACACCAAGGAGTTGAACTTCCTCGTCGGGGAGCGCGGTGGCGCGGGGGACGCACAGCGCCGGCTCTTCCTCGGCCGACTCGACGGCACGCCCGTCGCATACATCACCTACGCGCCCGTGCACGGCAGCCGGCCGGGCCTGCTGCATGATCTGACCCGTCGCCGCCCCGAGGTGCCGCCCGGGGTGATGGAGACGATCAATGTCACCGCCATCGAACGGTTCACGGAGGAAGGGGCGGGTTGGCTGCACCTGGGGTTCACCCCTTTCACCGGCCTCGACGAGCAGTACGAGACACCGGGGTCGAGTCCGTTCGTACGACGGATCGTCGCTTTCCTCGCCACTCACGGCGAGGCCGTGTATCCGGCGGCGACCCAGCTTGCCTACAAGCAGAAGTGGGGACCGCACACGGTGCTGCCCGAGTACATCGCCTTCCAGGGGCGCCCACGTCCGGGCGCGGTGTGGCGACTGATGCGGACGGCGAACGCCGTGTGACCGCACCCCGCATCCCGCACCCCGGAATTCAGAACAGACAGAACCGACGCAGAACGGACCACAGAGCAGACACAGAAACGGGGGCCAGGCGCGCATGCGCTTCTTGGCACGTGAACGGAGCACCATCGACAAGCTGCTGCCGGGGCTCGACCAGGCCCTGGCGGACCATCCGCTGCTCGACCTCGAACGGCCGGGCAGCCCGGGCATCCAGGACTTCCGCACGGCCGGTGGCCCGGGCCTGCTGGTGCCCACCCGGCACAAGGGCGTCGGCGCGACAGCGGTGGAGGCGGTCCGGGTCCAGCGGGCCATCGGCGCCCGCTCGCCCTCGCTGGCCGTCGCCACCACCATGCACCACTTCTCCATGGCGAGCCTGGTGGTGCTGAGCGAGACCGGCGACGGTCTGGAGTGGATGCTCATGGAGGGCATCGCGACCACCGGGCAGCTGCTCGCGTCGGGCTTCGCCGAGGGCCGCTCCGGTGCCGGGATCCTGGAGCCCACCATGACCGCCGAGGTGGAATCCGCGGGCGTACGCGTCAGCGGTGTCAAACGCCCGTGCAGCCTCGCCCACTCCATGGACCTGCTCACCGCGAGCGTACGGGTGCCCCGTCTCGACGGGAACGGCGAGCAACTGGCCGTTGCACTGGTCCCGGCGGGCAGCGAAGGGCTCCACGTCAGCCCGTTCTGGGGCAGCTTCGTCCTGGCCGGGGCGGAGAGCGACCAGGTCACGCTGGACGATGTCCTGGTCCCGGAGGAACTCGTCGTACGCACCGAGACGCCCGTCGGAAAGGCGCTGGACGAACTCCAGACCGCCGGGTTCGTCTGGTTCGAGCTGCTGATGGGCGCCAGCTATCTGGGCGCGGCGAGCGCCCTGGTGGAGCGGGTGCTGCGGCGCCCCGCGGTGCCGGCGGCCGACCGGGTCGCGCTGGTCGCCGCGCTGGAGGCGGCCATGGGCGGTCTGGAGAACGTGGCCCGACGGGTCCCGGAGCACCAGGCCGAGGAGGAACTGCTCGCCGAGTGCCTGTTCGCCCGGTACGCCGCCCAGGACGCCATCGCCCGGGTCGTACCGCGCGCGGTGGAACTGCTCGGCGGCATGGCGTTCGTCGGCGGGGACGACATCGGCTACCTCGCGGCGGCCGTCCACGGACTCGGCTTCCACCCGCCCTCGCGCCCCAGGGCGGCCGAGGACCTCGCGAACTACCTGGAGGGCGGGCCGCTGGTCATCCACTGAAACCACCTGCCGGGTCACGGGGAACCGGTGACCCGCGCGCACTCGATCACGCAACGCACGGAACGCATGGAACACATGCAACGGGGGAACAGCAATGAGGCACAACACGACTCAGGACCGGACCACGATCCTGGTCACGGGCGCGAGCGGTGTCATGGGCCGCGCCCTGATAGACGAACTGGCCCATGACTACGACCTGATCTGCCTGCGCCACCGCACTCCGCTGAACGACCCACGGGTACGCGAAGTGGTGGGCGACCTGTCCCGGCCGGACCTCGGAATGGCAGCGTCGGACCTGCGCCGGCTGACCGACCGGGTCGACCTCGTCCTCAACAACGGCGCCAACACCAAGTGGACCGCCGCCGCCGCGGAGGTCACCGCCGTCAACATCGGCGGCACCCGCAATGTGCTGGCCTTCGCCGAACGGGCCGAGGCAGCGCTCTACCACATGAGTACGGCCTTCGTGGCGCGGGCGGATGAATGCGCCGAGGACGAGAGCGGCCCCGCGGCCTACGTCACCTCCAAGGCGGAGGCCGAACACATGGTGCGGGACAGCGGTGTCCCCTCGGTGATCCTGCGGCCCTCGGTCGTCGTGGGCGACTCGCGCGACGGTCACATCGCCGCGTTCCAGGGCATCCACATGATGTCGGGCTCCATCCTGCGCAACGCGCTGCCGGTCATACCGGCCGACTCCGGCTCGCATATCGACTTCGTGCCCCAGGACCTGGTCACCACGGCCGTACGGCGCCTGCTCGACGGGGGTGTACGGGAGGGCGACTACTGGCTGACGGCGGGCCGGGAAGCGCTGCTGCTGACCGAGGCGGTCGCCAACACCCTCGCCGTCGCCGAGGGGCTCGGCCTGGACGTCCACCCGCCGCGGATGGTCCCGTTGGAGGCGCTGGACCGGCTGCTGCTGCCGCTCCTGGAGGACGTGATGCCGCCCGGACTGCGCAAGCGGTTCAGCGCCTTCGCCCAGATGATGCTGTTCTTCCAGGACGCCGAGCCCTTCCCGTCCGACCTGGGGCGGCTCGGGCTCGCCGAAGCAGCCACCCGCGAGACGCTCGACGCGGTGTTCACCCAGCACAACCTGTACTGGGCGGAGGCCAACGGCCTCACCGGGCAGACCTCGCAGGCGGTGGCGTGATGAGTCCCTTTCACAACGGTGCTCCCGACGGCTTACCCGACGGCGCGCACCGGCCCACGGACGTCATCGCCCGCTACGAACGACATCTCGCCGTCGGTCGGGCCGCCCTGGGCCGGTTGCTCGGCGGGACCGTCGAAGTCGCCTCCGAGGGTGCCTGGGTGACCGCCGCGGACGGCCGGCGCTATCTGGACTTCGGCGGGTACGGCGTGTTCATCCTCGGCCACCGCCACCCCGCGGTCACCGCAGCGGTCCGCGCTCAGCTCGACACCCATCCGCTGGCCACCAGGGTCTTCCTGGAGCCCGTCGTCGCGCTCGCCGCGGAGGCGCTCTCCGGGGTGACCCCGGCGGGTCTTGACCGGGTGCACTTCGTCAACTCCGGTGCGGAGGCGACCGAGACGGCCCTCAAGCTCGCCCGCCACCACGGCAAGGACGTCCTTGTCTCGGCCCGGGGCGGCTTCCACGGGAAGACCCTCGGCGCGCTCAGCGTCACGGCCAACCCGATGTACCAGGACCCGTTCCGCCCGCTGCTGCCCGACGTCCTGCACGTGCCGTACGGCGACGAAACCGCCGTACACGAGGCGCTCGACCGGTACGGGGAGCGGGTCTGCGTGGTGCTGGAGCCGGTGCTCGGCGAGGGCGGCGTGGTGATCCCGCCTGACGGGTATCTGCGCGCCGTCTCGGACGCCTGCCGTGCGCACGGGGCGCTCCTCGTCGTCGACGAGATCCAGACCGGACTCGGCCGGCTCGGTGCCTGGTGGGGCATCGAGCGGGAGGGCGTCGTGCCCGACATGCTGCTGGTCGGCAAAGGGCTCAGCGGCGGCGTCGTACCGGTCGCGGCCGTGGTGTGCCGGGACGAGGTGTACGAGCCGTTCGGCCGAGACCCCTTCCTGCACTCCTCCACCTTCGGCGGCTCGCCGCTGGCCTGCGCCGCGGCGCTCGCCACGGTGGACGTCCTGCGCGAACAGAACATCCCCGCCCGGGCACACGCGCTCGGCGAGTGGCTGCTCGACAGGGTGCGCGACGTGTGCGCGAAGGAGTACGGCGATCTGGTCGGCGAGGTTCGCGGGCGCGGGCTGCTGATCGGTCTGGAGATGCGCCACCAGCGGGCCACCGGCGAACTCGCCCTGGAGCTGCTGGAGCGGGGCGTCCTCGTCAACCACTCCCTCAACGCCGGTGCGGTGCTGCGGCTCACCCCGCCCGCTGTCGTCCCCGACAGCGAGGCGGAACGGTTCCTGACCGTGCTCGACGGCGCGCTGCGGGCCGTCAGGCAACGCATCGGTCCGGTCACCCGGGCCGCCGCCTGAACGCGACGGCGGAACGCGCCGACAGCACGCGCTGACGGCACTCGGCTGCCTTCTGCCCTTCTCAGCCCCTTTCAGCGCTTCTCGGCCTTTCAGCGCTTCTCTCGACCTTCTCGACCTTCTCGGCCCTTCTCGGCCTTCCGATGACTTCTCCAAGGAGCCACCAACAGTGCGCCAAGTAACCCTTCAGGTGAGTACACCCACGGCCACTCCCGCCCAGGCCTACCAGCTGATCAGCGACTTCGCCCGCTATCCCGAACTCACCGACGCCGTGAAGGAGGTGACGGTCGACGACTCCGAGCCCGACGGCGGCGTCGTCTCGACCTGGACCGTCTTCTTCCGCAACGGCCTGCTGACCTGGACCGAACGCGACCTGTGCGATCCGGTCGCCAGGACCATCACCTTCACCCAGCTCAAGGGCGACTTCGCCGTCTTCGAGGGCGTCTGGCGGATCACGGAGGCGGACCGGCCGGACAGCTGCCGGGTCACCTTCGAGGCCGCGTTCGACCTCGGCATCCCCTCGCTCGCCGACCTGCTCGACCCGGTGGCCGATGCCGCGCTGCGCGACAACATCGTGCGCATCCTCGGCGGCCTGCTCGGGGAGATCCAGGTGGTGGACGACGCCGTCGCAGGCGGCCGGGAACCGGGCGGGCGGGGGCGCGGTGTCTGAAACCACAGCCCTCGAACCCTCTCTGTGCCTGGACTTCTACCGCAGGCTCGCCGGTGGAGTCGCGGTGGTCACCACGCGGGGCCCGGACGGCCCCGTCGGGAGCACCGTTTCCACCGTCACCTCGGTCTCGCTGGACCCACCGCTGCTCCTCGTGAGCCTGGCGACCGGGTCACGTACCCTCGCGGTCCTGCGTGAACGGGGCCTGTTCGCCCTGCACCTGCTGCACGAGAGCCGGCGGGGGGACGCGACGGCGTTCGCCCGCCACCCCTGGCCGCCGGGCCACGCGACGGCCGGGCGGTGCACCGACGAGGTCCTCGGTGTGCCGACCCTCCCGTCCTCGCTCGCCCGGACCGTGTGCGAGGTCGAGGACATCCGGCGCTACGGGGACCACCAGCTGGTCATCGGCCGGATGGTCGAGGCCACGGTCGGCCCCGGCCGCCCGCTGCTCTGGCACTCCGGAGCGTTCTGGGGATTGGAGCGCCCCGCGTCATGACCGCCACGAAAACCCTGCCCTCCACCCTGACGGTGTCAGCCGTGCCCGGCACCGCGTCCATGTCCGTGACGACGGCGGTGACGACAGCGGTGACGACAGCGGTGCCTGCCGACCAGGGCGAACGGATCACGCCCGTCGGCGGGCTCGACCGCTGGGAGTTGCTGCTGCCGCACCGCGACCGGCTGTTGCGGCTCGTCCGGAGCCGGCTGCGCAATCGCCACGACGCCGAGGACTGCGTCCAGGAGACCCTGCTGCGGGCCGCCGCCCACCCCACGCTGGACACGCGGTACGTCGGCGGATTCCTCACCACGACCGCGCTGCGGCTCTGCGTGGATCACTACCGGGACTCCGACCGCCGCCGCCGGCTGCATCTGCGGCTGTCGTTCACCGAACACGTCCCCGGCCCGGAGGACACGGCGTGCGACAGCGCGGTCGGGCTGTGGCTGCTGGACGAGGTGAAACAGCTCTCGGGCCGGGAGCGCGAGGTGCTGCTGGCCCGCGCGAACGGGATGAGCACCGCGGAGGCCGCCAGCCGGCTGAGGATCTCCCGCAAGGCCGCGGAGAGCGCCTTCACCCGCGGCCGGGCGAGGCTGCGCACGCTCTACGACGACTCCTTGGCCGAGACAGCCTGAGCGGTCTCCGGCTCCGAGGACGCGGGCCCCGGCCCCGGGGTGCTGTCACCGGCGTCCTCGGGGCCGCGCAGCCGGGAGACGAGAGGGGTCGTCAGCGCGGTCGACACGAACGCCATGATGACCAGCATGGTGAAGAGCGTCGGGCTGAGCACACCGAGGTTCAGCCCGACGTTCAGCACGATCAGTTCGGTCATGCCCCGGCAGTTCATCAGGGCGCCGATCTGGCACGACCGGCGCCAGCCGGTGCCGACCGCCCGTGCCGCGATCGTGGAGCCCACGAACTTGCCGAGCACCCCCGCCGCCAGTACCAGCCCGCACCACAGCCACGCCACGGGGTCGGAGCCGAGCAGCCCGATCTCTGTGCGCAGCCCGCTGACCGCGAAGAACAGCGGGACCAGCAGGATCATGGTCAGTCCGTTGAGCCGCCCGCGGAGGGCGGCCACCCACCGCGAGTCGGCGGGGACGACCAGGCCGAACATGAACGCGCCGAACACGGCGTGCACGCCGATCCGCTCGGTCAGCGCCGCGCACCCCAGCAGCCCGACCAGCGCCAGCGCCACCGCGTGGTCGGGATGGCGTACGACCAGCGTGGACTCGGCGCGGAGCAGGAGCGGTCGGACGACCAGGAAGAGCACCGCCGTGAAGCCCACGGTCAGCGCCGCGGTGACCAGGACCGCGGCCGCGCTGCCGCCGGTCACCAGCGCGACGACCAGGGCCAGCAGGGTCCACGCCGTCACGTCGTCGACCACCGCGCAGGTCAGCGCGAGGGTGCCCAACTCGGTGCGGTACAGCCCGGTCTCCAGCAGGATGCGGGCCATCACCGGCAGCGCGGTGACACTCATCGCCACGCCGAGGAACAGCGCGAAGGGCAGGAACCCGCTCTGCTCCGGCGCGAACCGCTCATGGGCGAGCAGCGCCAGCACCACACCGAGCAGGAACGGCACCGCGATCCCGACGTGGCTGACCACGACCGCCACATGCCCCTTGCCCCGCAGCAGCCGGGTGTTCACCTCCAACCCGGCGAGGAACACGAACAGCACCACGCCGAGCTGGGCGAGCACGTCCAACTGTGCCAGCACGCCCGGCGGGGCCAGCCGGTGCAGCCCGTCCGGCCACAGCGCGCCGAGCACCGACGGGCCGAGGACGACACCCGCGGCCATCTCGCCGATCACGGGCGCCTGACCGACCCGCCGCGCGAGCAGGCCGGCCAGTTTGCACACGCTCACGATCACGACCATCGCGAGCAGCAGCCGGGGCAGCGGGCTGCTCACCGCCGCGTTCGGCCGGACGGTGGCCCGGCCGGACGCGGCGGTGCTCAGGAGCACCACCGCGAGGGCCGTGGGGACCAGGACGAGACCGGCGTACACCACGGCCGTACGCCAGGTGCGACGCGTGCGGATCCGTTCCGCGAGCGAGGTCGGCCGCACCGGTGAGGTCTTGGGCACCTTGTCTCCCTGAGTTCTGGAAGTGATCGGAACGGATCAGTGCGAATCTGTACTGATCCGTGCGAATCTGCACGGATCGGTACGGGTGCCGATCAGAACGGGTACGACCTCGGCAGTGGCAGTGGAGTGAACTCCGTGAACGCCGGGGCCAGCGGGGCGTATCGCTCCTCCTCACGCTCCTGCGGGATCCAGAAGTTGTAGACCCGCCGGTGGACGTCGGAGTACTTGCCGGCCGCCGCGTTGAGCGCCTCCGGCGTGGTGTCGCCCCACTCGCCCGCCGCCACCCGCTGCTCCAGCACGTCCAGCGCCGTCATGATCTCCGCCGGACTGAGCCCGCAGGTGAAGCCGCGGTCGACGAAGAGCTGCCGCAGATTGCCCGGGTCGCCGACCAGGGCCACCCGGTCGGCCAGGGAGCGCTCGTGCCCCACCGGGGTGGGACCGTCGAGGGTGTTGTGCACGGTGACCACCGGCACCGGGGTGAGCCCCGGGAATCCGGCGGTACGCACCAGGTAGTTGCGCGCCGGGATGTCGGCCGAGACGCGCGGCGCGGCGTCGAGCGCGGCCAGGTCGGCGCCGAGGTCGGCGCCGGCCTCGCGGTAGGCGCGCTCGGTCAGCTCCCGCAGGGCGGGCGTCGTGCGGGCGTACAGCGCGCGGTAGTCGACGTCGTCGTTCCAGATCGGGTTGCCGCCGGCCCGCTCCTCCATCTCCTTGCGGGCGGGCCCGAACAGGATGGAGCTGTGGGCCATGATCAGGACCCAGACCAGCTGTTCGGCTGCCTCCTCGGGATCGGTGACGGGCTGGTTGGTGTGTCCGTCCACCAATGGTTCGATGCTCGCGACCGCTCCGGAGAGGATGAGCCTGGCCCGGGACAGGGCGTCACCCTGGGCAGCGCCGCCGATGATCGCGTTGGCCTTGTCGAAGTTGCCCTGCGGGTCACTGATCAGGCCCAGTTCGAGGTCATGGTCGGGGGCGAGCAGGGTGTTGATCACATGCCCCATGTCCAGGCGCAGCAGCATCTGGTTGATGACACCGCTGGCGTCGGCACTGAGCGACAGCGCGCCGTCGAAACGTCGCGGATGCAGCTGGGCGAGGGTGATGGAGGCGAGGCCGCCGGGCGAGGCGCCCCACACGTAGGTACGCTCCGGCCGGCCGATGTTGGCGATGCACCAGTCCTGCAGGAGTACCTGGTCGCGGAGGGTGTCCTCCATCATCCAGCCCGTCGTCCTGGCCGTGCCGGCGAGGGCGTAACCGCGCTCGTGCAGCAGCTCCCGGAGTGCCGCACCGTCGAGCCGCGGCCCGAGCTCGTCGTCCGAGGGCACCGCCAGCGCGGGGCAGGGCAGACCCGGCTGCCGGTAGTGGTGGCTGTACAGCAGCAGGGTGCCGTTCCACTTCACGGGTACCTCGACCCGGTACTCCGCTCCGTCGAGTGTTC
Organism: Streptomyces sp. NPDC048484; assembly: GCF_040651415.1. NCBI lineage: Bacteria > Bacillati > Actinomycetota > Actinomycetes > Kitasatosporales > Streptomycetaceae > Streptomyces > Streptomyces sp. NPDC048484. The sequence continues at coordinate 86,333 of NZ_JBEZJY010000012.1, read as the reverse complement.
CGGTGTGAACCTGGGCCTCAGGGTGGGGAGTTGACATGGTTCCTCCTGGAAACCTTAGTAAACGGTAGTGACTTGGTACGACTGTTCGTAACCGGTTGTGCGCCTACTGAACTGGCTGTGCGCCCGCCCGACGGTGGAGACCGGGGGCAATGGGGGCGCTGGGGGCAAGGGTGAAGGGCGGGCGCAGGGCCGCTTCGACGAGCCGGGCGAGCCGGTCCGCCGGCAGCCGGTCCACCTCGGCGAGGCCGTCGGCGACCTCGGGCGGGCCGGCCGTGCTCAGGAACTTCTCGCGGACCAGCGCCGCGTGATGGGCGCGGGTGTGCGGCCCGGCGGCTCCCAGCGGGATGTCCCGCTGCCGGGTCGCCGTACGGCCGTCCCGCAGGCGTACGACGACCCGGGCACCGGTGACCTTGGTCGCCTCGGCGAAGGACTCGGGCGGCGGGCCGAGCCCGTCGAGCAGGTCGGCGAGGCCGAGCGAGGCGAGGTCCTGTCCCGGCTTGCCGAACTCCCACTGGGCGGCCCGCGGTCCGGCCAGTCGCAGCGCGGCGCCGAAGGGGACCTCGGAGCGGAAGGAGTCCCGGGTCATCCGCGGGTCGTGCAGCACGCGCACCCGCCGCGCCAGCTCCCAGCGTCCGGGGTCGGCCAGCCGGTCGCCGGCGAAGTCCGCCGGGAGCAGTTGGCCGGTGAGCAGGGTGGTGGCCAGCGTGTAGGGGAGCGAGACCACCAGCACGCTCACCGGGGTGCCGGGCCCCTCCACGAGGTCGCGGGTGCGCTGGTCGACGAAGACCGAGTACCAGGACGTGTGGACGACGATCTCCTCGACGTCCTCGGGCCGTAACGGGCCGAGTTCGCGGGCCAGTTCGGCCGCACAGTCCACCGCGGAGTCCACTCCGGGGCCGCCGGGGTGAACCTTGAAGGAGAGCGTGTCGGTGTGCCAGGTCCTGCCCAGGCCCGAGGTCACCACCTCGGGCAGCGGCACCGAGGCGAACCGGGCCAGGAAGCCGTCCGGGTGCTCTATGACATCGGCGGCGCCGCCGAGTCCGGCCCGGGCCGCGTCGCACGCGTCGAGCGCCGCGCGGACCGGGGTGAACGCGTTGAACACCTTGGTGTCGCTGGCCAGGAACGCGGGCGCGATCACCCGTGGCGGCATGCCGAAGGCGAGCGCCCAGGCATCCACCCACTGCTGCCGGTCGGCCCCGGCCAGATGGAGCCGGCCCGCCACGGCACCCGCGAGATGAGTGTGGGTGGCGCTCTGCCCGCGGAACGGGCCCAGGGTCGCGGCGGCGGTGAGCCGGGCCGCGCACTCGTTCGCCGCGATCACCGCGGTGAGCAGGGCCCGCCCGTCGGCGCCGGACGCGAGCGCGTGGGCCAGCGGCACGTTGACGGTCGAGTTGGACAGGTGGCCCGCGTACGCCGTGTCGTCCATCTGCAGCCACGCCGACAGTCCGGCCAGCACGCACGCGGACTGCTTGGCGTCGGGCTGCAGCGGTGGCCCGAACGCAGCCACGACGGCTTCACCGAGCGGATGGCCGAGACCGGCCCGTACGGCGGCCAGCTGGGACAGCACCTGACTTCGGGCCGTCCGCACGACCCGTTCCGGGACCTGGTCGAGTGTCAACCGGCCGGCCCAGCCGGCGAGTTCCTCAAGGAGCGTCATCGGCGCCGGACGGTGACCACGCCCATGTAGTCGTCGGGACGGCAGTAGGGCCGACGGCCGCCGTAGCGCCCCACCAGATCGGTGACGCGCAACGCCTCCACCCGCTCGAACCCGGCCTCCTCCGCCGCCTGGAACGCCTCCTCCTCGCTCATGCCCAGGACGTACGGCTCGCCGCGCCGCTGTACCGAGCGCGCGGCCCGGCGGGCGCCCCGGAAGTGGGTGGTGCCGTTGATCACCGAGGCGTCCAGGTAGTCGAAGACGAGGGTGCTGCCGGGTGCACTGACTTCGGCGATGTCCGCGAGTGCGCTCCGGAAGGCCTCGTATTCGAGGTAGTACGACACACCGAGCCAGGTGACGAGACTGGGTTCCGCGGTGTCGAAGCCGGTCTCCTTCAGCCGGTCGAGCAGCGGGTCCCGGCCGAGGTCGGCGGCGGCGAACACGACGTTGTCGGCCGTGATCCCGATCCGTCGCAGTGCCGCTCGCTTCGCCTGCTGGGTCGCCGGGTGGTCCACCTCGAACCAGCGCATGTCGCGCAGGACCGGGTGGCGCAGCGCCGTGGCGTCGTAGCCGGCGCCGATCAGCACGCTCTGGCGTACGTCCGCCCGGAAGTACCGGTCGGCCAGCACCTCGTCGACATACCTCCCGCGCAGCAGGATCTCGGCCAGCATCCCGCCGAAGAGACGGTCGAAGCCCACGAGCCCGGCCAGCGCGACCTTGGGGGTGAGCCGCAGCAGCCGGTATCGGGGGTTGCTGACGAAGTACCGGGCATATGTGTCGCCCACGAGACGATGGCCGGGACTCAGGGTGGCGTCCGCGGCCCGCATCTGGGCGTTGATCTCCGCTGTGGCACTCGGCTGCCCGGAGCTCAGCCGTTTCGCCGGCCGTTCGGCCATGGTGCACCGCCTTTCGGGTGTCGGGTCTGTCAAGAGGGTTACGCCGTTCCCGCGGCGCAACCCTCACGTCAGTTCCTTGCGATTGCCGGTACAGCACGGTCGTGCTAAAACTTCTGCATGAGTAAGGGCGCGGACACGAAGCAAGCCATCCTGGACGAGGCGACGCGCATCGCCAGCACGGTGGGGCTCGGCGGGGTGACCATCGGCTCGCTGGCCGCCCGGACCCAACTGTCCAAGAGCGGCCTCTTCGCGCACTTCCGCTCCAAGGAATCGCTTCAGCTGCAGGTGCTGGAGCACGCCACCGAGAAGTTCGTCGACAACGTGATCCTGCCCGCCCTCGGCACCCCACGGGGCGAGCCGAGGCTGCGGGAGCTGTTCGACCGGTGGCTGCGCTGGGCGTCGGACGCCCTGCCCGGCGGCTGCCTGTTCGTCGCCGCCGCGACCGAGTTCGACGACCAGTCCGGACCGGTGCGCGACCGCCTCGCCCAGAACCAGCGGGACTGGATGGACGTGATCACGCAGGTCTTCCGCACGGGGGTGGCCGACGGGCCGTTCCGCGCCGACGCCGACCCCGACCAGTTCGCCCAGGACCTGTACGGCGTGCTGCTCGGCTACCACCACGCGAACCGGATGCTGCGGGACCCGCAGGCCGAGGCGCGCGCGCGCAGGGCACTGGAGGCGCTGCTCGACGCGGCCCGCGACCCACAGCGGGACACGCGGAACTGAAAGAGCGGAACTGAAAGAACAGAAAAGAACAGAGAAGACCGAAGACCCGAAACACCGAAGACCCGGAAGAACTGAAGAGAGTGGGATCGAACGTGGCACTGCAAAAAAGCACGATCGTTCGTGCCATTCGCATGGCAACCTTCGCCGCGATCAGCGCGGCGTTCAGGACGCTCGAACACACAGCCCCCGGACTCGGCGGACGCTGGGCCGAACGGCTGTGGTTCACCGTGCCGGACAGCGGCGCCCGCGCCGACGTCACTCCGACGGCCCCGGGCCGTCCCCTCGAACTGCGGCTCCAGGGCGGCCTGTTGGTCGGGCAGCACTTCGGCGAGGGGCCCGTCGTGTACCTGATGCACGGCTGGGGCGGACGTCGAGCCCACCTCGGCGCTTTCGTGGACCCGCTGGTGGCCGCCGGCTTCAGCGTCATCGCCGTCGACGCCACCAGCCACGGCGACTCCGGTCCGGGTGAGGCGGGCCCCGGGCGCAGCACGATCCTGGAGTTCGCCGACCTGCTCGCCGCGCTATCCGCGGCCGTCGGGCCCGCCCACGCCGTGGTGGCCCACTCGATCGGCTGCATGGCCACCTCGGTCGCCCTGCAGCGGGAGGAACTCTCCGCAGGGCGGCTGGTGTTCATCGGCCCCATGGCCGACATCCGGCCCTACACCCGCGAGTTCGCCCGCCGCGTCGGCTTCGGCGAACGCATCCGCACCCGGATGGTGCGGCGGATCGAACAGCGTGTCTCGATGGACCTGGCCTACTTCGACGTGCCGTCGATGGCCGATCGGATGTCCGCTCCACCCCCTCCGCTGCTGCTCATCCACGACCGCCAGGACAAGGAGACGCGGCCCTCGGACAGCGAGGACATCGCCGCCGCCTGGCCGGACTCCCAGCTGACGCTCACCTCCGGCTTCGGCCACCGGCGCATCCTGAGCGCCCCCGAGGTGGTACGGGAGGCGGTGTCCTTCATCACCACGCCCGCCCCGTCCCCCATCCCGTCTCCCGCCGCTCCCGGGCACGACGTCAGCGCGCGATGACCGCCCGACGTCCCCGATGCCGCCGATTCCCCATACGGACCCGTTACTGACCCGATGACCGTCGGCGACCCGATGACCGCCAGAGAAAGGACACTCCGGTGAAAGAGACACGTGGGGCCGGCTCCCCCACCATCCGCTCCGTCGCACCGAGGCCGGGGGTGGTGCTCCTGCTGACGTGCGGCGCGACCTTCCTCGCCTTCCTGGACACCACCGTGGTCAACGTGGCGTTCCCCGCGCTGCGCACCAGCTATCCCGACACCTCCGTCGCCACCCTGTCCTGGGTGGTCAGCTCGTACGCCGTCGTCCTCGCCGCGCTGCTCACCCCGGCGGGCCGGCTCGCCGACGTACTCGGCCGCAAGCGGGTGTTCCTCGTCTCGCTGCTGCTGTTCACGGCGGCTTCGGCGGCCAACGCGCTCGCACCGAACATCGAGGCACTCATCGCGGCCCGGGCCGTGCAGGGCGCCGCCGCCGCCGGCATGATCCCCGCCGCGCTGGGCCTGGTCCTGCACGAGACGCCGCCGGAGAAACGCACCGTGGCCCTGGGGGTGTGGGGCGCCGCCGCGTCCGCCGCCGCGGCGGCCGGTCCGACGCTGGGCGGTGTGCTGGTGGAGATCGACAGCTGGCGTGCGGTGTTCCTGATCAACGTCCCGCTCGGCCTCGCGCTGCTCGTCGGCGGTCTGCGCAGTCTGCCGGCGGACCGCCCGACCGGCCGCCAACTGCCCGACCTGGTCGGCACGCTGGTGGTCACCCTCGGCATCGGCAGCTTCGTCGGCGGCCTCACGGAAGGCTCCGAATGGGGCTGGACCAGCGGCCGGACCCTCTCCGCGCTGCTCGGCGGGGTCATGCTTGCGGCGTACGGGCTGTACCGCTCGCGACGGCATCCGGCACCCGCGGTGGAGACCGGACTGTGGCAGAACCGCACGTTCGCCGCGGCCAACCTCACCTCGCTGCTGGCGGGCATCGGGATGTTCGCCTGGCTGCTGAGCGGTCCGCTGTTCTGCGCCACCGTCTGGCGGTACTCGGTCCTCGATGCCGGGCTCGCGGTGACACCGGGCGCGGTCACCTCCGCGATCGCGGCGATCATCGTGGGCAAACGGCTGTCCCCGGCGGGGCAGCGTGCTGCGGTCCCGGTCGGCCTGCTGATGTTCACCGTCACCGGTGTGTGGATGTATCTCGGCGTCGGGGCGGAGCGCGAGTTCCTGCAGGTCTGGCTGCCGGCCGGTGCCCTCGGCGGCGCGGCACTGGGCGCCGCCATGACCGGACTGTCGACGGCCGCCGCGATGTCCGTGCCCGGCGAGAAGTTCGCCACAGGCATCGGCCTCAACACCACGGCTCGTCAGCTGGGCGGTGCGCTCGGCGTGGCGGCGACCGCGGTGATCCTCGCCGAACGGGGCATCACGGGGCCACTCGGCTTCCGCGAGATATTCCTTTTCAGCGGCATCGCGGCAGCCGTCGCGGCCTTGTCCGGCCTCGCCCTGCTGCGCCGCGAGCCCACCCCGACGGCGGCACAGACGGCCGCCCCGACAGACGCACCGACAGACGCACCGGCGGCGGACGGGCACGGGGCCGCGGCGTTGACCACGGATCGCTGAGCGGTCGACGCGGCGAGCAAACCGCCCATTCCTCACGCGTGGTGACTGACACAAGTCACCACAGGAGCAGGAAGGTCTGGCCGATCCGGTCGCCCCAGCCAATCGTCGCCCCAGCCAATCCCTGGGTCGGCCCGGCGGGCACCCTGCCGTCCGGCTACGTGAGCGCGTCCGTTCCTCCTTCCAGCCACACGCGCAGGTGGGAGGGGTGCTCGGCATCCATGTGCACGGTGTTCGCGGCTACGGCGGTGCGGCGGGCCGCTGCCTCTGGTTCGCCGGTGTTGGTGTTGACGTCGAAGCGGGGGAAGTTGCTGGAGGAGATGTCGAGCCGGATGCGGTGGCCGGCGGCGAAGCGGTTTGCCGTGTCCGGGGCGGTGACCTCGATCTCGTACACCTCGCCGGAAGTGAGGAGCTCCGGCTTCTCGTAGGAGCGGTGGAAGCGGCAGCGGACGATGCCGTCGGTGAGGTTCATGGCGAAGCCGTGCGGGTAGTCCGCGTTGGGCGGGTGGACGTCGACCAGCTTGATGGTGAAGTCGGTGTCCGGGGCCGTGGTGGAGATGTGGAGCGTTGCCGACACCGGGCCGGCCAGGACCACGTCTCGCTGAAGTGGCGGTGTGGTCAGGCTGATCACGTCCGGGCGGGAGTCCAGCGGCAGGTACGGCTCATGTGCCCCGTACACCCGGACGTCCGGGGCGTTCTGGTCGTAGGCCCCGCCCGTCATCACCGGCTCACCCGAGGTGACCTGGCCTCCCATGGTGGGGACCGGGCGGCGCGGGTCGAAGTCGTAGGTCACCGACGCGGCGGACGCGGTGGGCGGGGCGAGGGTGAGGGCGCCGTCGGTGGTGAGGTACAGCGCGACGGGGGCTGTCGACGCCGGCGGCCAGTTGGTGTCGGTGCGCCATGCGCCGCCGTGCCTCATCCGCCCGGCCGCATCCCGTAGGCCGTCGCCGCCGCCCATCAGGAAGTACTGGACGGCGGGGAGGTCTCCGCCGTCCGGGTTCCCCTCGCCCTCCCGGCCCAGCGCCCGGTCGAACCAGCGACGGCGGAACTCCAGGTACGACGGGGCGAGGTTGCCGTCCAGTGTCGCCCGCGGACCGAAGTCCACGTCCCCGGCGAACGTCTCGCAGCGGTGCCCATGCGTCCACGGGCCCATCACCAGGTAGGAGGGTGCCGATTTCAGCTCCCGCAGGGCGGTGAAGTTCTCGATGGTGGAACGGACGTAGGGGTCGTACCAGCTGCCCATGTGCAGGCTCGGCGCGTCCGGGAAACGCTCGTAGAAGCCTCGCCCGTAGATCGCCGGGTTGCGGTAGTAGTCCCCGAAGGTGTCCTGCCGCCACTGCTCCAGCAGAAAGTCCTCGTACGCCGACAGGTGCCGCAGCGGCGTGCAGCCCGGCCGCCAAGGCATCGCACCGAACCAGCCCGCCACGTCCACCCGCAGCAGTTCCTCCGCCAGCACCGGATCCGCCGCCGCCTCGGGGCTCCTCGCCGCCTGCCGCAGTGCCCAGGTCACCTGCTTCAGCTCGAAGGCGCCGCCCATCCGCATCCCCGCGTCGTACGCGGAGGAGAAACCGCCCGAGTCCTGGAACATGGCGGCGAGCCCGGCCACCTCCTCGGCGGCCGCGGCTGCCTGGACGTGGGCGGAGTAGGACACCCCGGTCATCACGACCCTGCCGTCACACCACGGCTGGTTCCTGATCCAGGCGATCGTGTCCGCCCCGTCCTGGCCCTCGCCGAGGTACTTCACGAACGTTCCCTCGGAGCCGCCGCGGCCGCGGCAGTCCTGCCGTACGACGTGGTAACGGGCCTCGGTGAAGTACCGGGCGATGTCCTCCGGCTGTGGGACAGGGGCGTCGCTGCGGTCCTGGTCCGAACCGCGCTGCGCACGCCGACCGTACGGGGTGCGTTCGAGGAGCACGGGAAGCGCGGTCGCCTCCGGCTCGGGTGAGGCGGAGTACAGGTCGGCGGCGAGACGGATGCCGTCCCGCATCGGGATGCGCAGGGTGCGGCGCCGCAGGGCGCCGCCCTGGAGCGATTCGGGTCGGCCGGCGTGGGAGGTGTCGTAGCAGGTCACGCCCGTGACGCTAGGCAGTGACTCAGATCATGGCGATCACTTGACGTCATCAGGTCAACTGTTCCGCCAGACGGTGACGGGACAGGACACGGGACCTACTGTGCAGCGCAACCCGGGAATGCCCCACGTGCCATCGCGACGGCGCGACGGATCGTGCGCGGCTCCTGGGTCCCGTTTCGCACTGCTCGCGGCGCGGCAGCGCCATGCCCTCGTTTCCCCGTCCTCACAGGAGGCCGCCATGAGCACACCTGCCCACCGCACTCAGGAGGTGCAGGCCCCGGAGCCCGACGAGGGGGGCCGTGGCTCCCGGCTCCTCGACCTGGTCGAACGCGCGGGAAACGCACTGCCGCATCCGTTCTGGCTGTTCTGGATCCTGTGCGGGGTGGTCGCCTGCGTCAGCTGGGTCCTGAACGCCTCCGGCCTGCGCGTCGAGGACCCGTCCTCGGGTGACCTGGTCGGCGTCCGCAGCGCACTGTCTGCGGACGCCGTACGGGACCTGATCGGCGGCGCCGAGGAGTCCTTCGTCACCTTCGGCCCGCTCGGCACCGTGCTGATGGTGATGCTCGGCGTCGCGGTCGCCGAGAGGTCGGGCCTCTTCGAAGCGCTCGCGCGCCGCATGCTGTCGGGCCTGTCCCCGCGCACGGTCGTTTTCGGCGTGGCCCTGGGCGGTGTGCTGGGGAAGTTCCTGTCCGACTCCGCGTACGTGGTCCTCATCCCACTCGGGGCAGTGGCCTTCCGCGCCGTGGGCCGCTCCCCCGTCCTCGGCATGATCGTCGCGTTCGTCTCCATCAACGCCGCGGGCGACGCCAACCCGCTGATCGCCCCCGGTGATGCTCTGTTCGCCTCCGTGGCCACCGAGGCCGCGCAGCTCGTCGACAAGGACGTGGTGGTCCGCGCGACGGACAACATGTACTTCACCACCGTCTCGGCGTTCGTGCTGGCCGGCACCATCGCCCTGGTCGTGGACAAGATCCTCGCCAAACGCGAGCACCACCTGACCCCCGACGCGGACCTGGAGGCCGCCGCGGCACAGCAGGTCGTCGCCGCGAAGGTCGACGACGCCACCGAGGTGCGTGCCCTGAAGCTGACCGGCCTGGCCGTGCTCGGCTACGCCGCGCTGATCGTGCTCGCGATGCTGCCCGCCTCGTCACCGCTGCGCGGCGAGGGGGGCGCGATCGTGGAGTCCACCTTCATGGGCTCCATCGCCGTCTTCCTCACCGTCTTCTTCCTGCTCGTCGGCGCCGTGTACGGGCGGCTCACCGGGCGGATCAGCGGGAGCCGTGCGATACCGGAGTTCATGGCGGAGGGAGTGCGCTCCATCGCGCCGCTGCTGGTGCTCTTCTTCGCCGTGTCCCAGTTCCTCGCCCTGTTCAAGTGGACCAACATCGCCACGGTCGTCGCGGTCGAAGGCGCGGACTTCCTCAAGCAGTTGGGCGCGCCCACTCTGGTGCTGTTCTCCCTGCTGATCGTCGCGGTCGCGCTGATGAACCTCCTCATCACCTCCGGCTCCGCCCTGTGGGCCCTGGTCGCCCCGGCACTGGTGCCGATGCTGATGCTGCTCGGCACCAGCCCGGCCACCACCATGGCCCTCTACCGCATCGCCGACTCCTGCACGAACTCCATCACCCCGATGAGCACCTCGTTCATGCTCTGTGTCGGCTACCTGCAGACCCTCCGCCGCACAGCGGGTATCGGCACCCTGGTCTCCTTCACCCTGCCCCTCGCCATGATCATGCTGGTGGTCTGGGTGCTGCTGTTCTTCGTCTGGTACCTGCTGGGCATCCCGCTCGGTCCCGGCGCGCCCGTACGGTGAGCGCCGCCGTACGCTGACGGCGTGAGCATCGTCCTCGACCTCGGAGAGCTCGGTCCCGCGGACCTCACGGCCGGGCCCTCCGCGCTGTCGGAACTGATGGCGAGCCTGCATGTGCTCGCCGAACCCGAGCACCACCCGGAGGCCGCCGACTGGACGGCCCGCGCCGCCGCGGCGGGACCCGAGCTGCGCGACGAGTTGTCCGTGTTCGCTCCGCTGTGGGCCCGCTTCCGCTGCCGCCTGTTCTTTCCCCGTACGGTGCCGCTCGCGGCGAGCCTCGACGAGGAGCTGGCGGCGATAGGGGAGCTGCCGAAGGACGCCTTCCTCGAATTGGTGGCGCCCGGAGTCCTCGGCACCAGCGCGCAGTCCGTTCCACCGGCCCGCGAGCTGCGTGCCGGCACTGCCGCCGCGGAGGACTACACCCGCCGCTGCCTGCGCCGCTCCTACGCCCGCGGTGAACTGGCGCGACAGCTGGTGGCGGCACCGCTGGAACTGCGGGACCGGCTGCTGGCGGTGCTGCGGGCCGCCGACACCGCGTTCTTCGCCGAGGACTGGCGCACCCTGCGCCCGGCCCTGGAGGGGCACGCGCGGGAGGTGCGTCGCCGGCTGGCGGTCCGGTCGCCCGCGGAGGTGCTCACCGAGCTGCTGCCGACGGCGGCCCGGGTCGGTCCGGGGGAACGGGTACGGCTGGACAAGCTGCAGATCGACGAGGTGAAGGTGGCCCCGCGCCCACTTGTCCTCGTCCCGTCCGCCCGGGTGTGGCCGCATCTGACGGTCAAGAACGAGCACCCGTCGTGCGTGGTGGTGCAGTACGCGGCCCGCGGCACCGTCCCGTCCGGACAGCTGACCCTTCGGGATCTGCACCACCGGCTGATGGCGCTGACCTCCCCCGCCCGGATGGAGCTCTGCCGCCATCTGCTGGGCGAGCCCATCACCACCTCGGAGCTCGCCGCCCGGCTCGGCTCCAGCGAACCACAGGTCTCCCGCGCCCTGCGGACCCTGCGCGACGCGGGCCTGGTTCGCTCGACCCGAGACGGCAAGCTGGTTCGACACCGGCTCGCCACGGATGTCATCCAGCGGCTGGGCAACGATGTCCTCGCAACCGTGGCACGGTGAACCGACGAGAGATGACAGACCTACCCGGCCACCGGCCAATGTCGACGCATCCCAAGCAGCTGCACGCCGCGCAACACCCCGGACCGACCGGACCGAGCTGACCCGTGACTGCCGCATCCCCACATGGCCCCCAGGAACGGTCAAGGGGCCGTACCGGAATGACTCCGACACGGCCCCAGACCTACGACTTCAAAGTCGGGACGACAGGATTTGAACCTGCGACCCCTTGCCCCCCAGGAACAGGGGGTACCCCTTCTGCCTGCACATAGGTCAGAAATCAGGGTGTACAGCGTGCGGCGCCGCGCGTGCCGTTCAGGTGCGCGGACACCGCCTGGTCCCCAACTGGTCCCCACGGGGCATGTCCGTGACGCACGTCCAACGGTCGCCGCCAGGTCAAGAGGCCGACTCGCCAGGACCCGTCACGGCGTGACACCTCGCGGCCCTGCTCCTGAGCTCTCGGATGGTGTCCTGCCGTTGCCAGGAAGCGCTGCTGCACCACTCTTCGTCATCGACCGGCTGCCAAGCCGCCAGTTCCTCCAGAGTGTCCGATGCGTGTCGGAACGCCACGAGTACGCATGCTTCGTAGTCCTGGGGCTTGTCTGGGGCCCGGCTCCTTCCTTGGGTGAGGAAGCGAATCGAGACCATCCGCGTGTCCGCATCGAGTGCTGCAGGAGCGGGGTGGTCTCGCAGGTCGGCGGGGCGCCGCTGGTGAAAACCGTCCCCGTTGCCAGCCTGACAGGACGGTATCGCGGCGCTCGACGCAGCGACGGGCTCGGGCGGCGCACGATCCCGCTGGAAGTGGCTCTCGCGGTTGTGATGGGTGACCTGAACGACGTCGACGCGGCGTCAGATCCCGTGACCGACATGGGTGGGTCGGGCGACTGAATCGCCCCTGTGTCCGATGGACGAGGTCCTACTCGGAGAATGGTCCAGCCCCATTGACAGCCGCCCCGTGGAGCCCTAGCTTCTGGGACTGAAACGATTCATTCTCTACGTTCTGTACCTGCGTCATTGCAAGCTTTCATCCGTTCCATGGGACGTGTTGCGGCCCGCTGAGGGAGACTTGATGAACGATGGCACAAGCAGCCGCAGACACGTCCTCCAGATTGGCGCCGCTGCGGCGGCCGCCGCAGCCGGTGGTGCTGCCCCCTGGGGGGCCGCACACGCCGCGACGCCCGGTGAACCTGCGGCCCTCTCCGCCCTCGGCCGCACCCCCGAGGGCCCGGACGCATACTCCGCCGCGCGCTTTGCCCGCCCCGGGACCGGGAGCATGCCGCTGATCCTGTGGTTCTGGAACGGCACGGTGACCCCCGCCCTCGTGGACTCGGCCCTGGCGGACATGCGCGACAAGGGAGTGACCGAGGTCCTGGTCTTCCCCTTCGACACTCCGGCCCTGCGCCCGGCGTTCTTCACCGAGGCCTGGTTCGACATCATCGAGCACACGCTCCGCGAGGCGGACCGTCATCGCATGCGTGTGTGGCTGTTCGACGACGACTTCTTCCCGAGCGGCAGGGCGGGCGGATACGTGGTGCGGGGCGGCAGGGTCGGCGACCACAACTACCAACCGCGCCCCGACCTGCGGGCCAAGAACCTGGGCCGGACCAGCATCGAGGTCACCGGCGGTACGGTTCTCCCACTGACCGCCGCCGCACTGACGGCCTCAGGCGGACGGCTGAGCGTAGACGCCGCCACATACGACGGTGTGCGCGTTCTGAAGCGGGGCGCCGACTGGGACGACTACACGGTCACTGCCACCGTCCGCGTCGAACGGGCCAACGCCGGGCTGATGGCGCGCTGTTCTGGCGCTCGAAACGGCTACCTGGCCGACCTGCGCGCGGACGGCGGCATCGATATCTGGCGCCAGCGCGACGGTGGCTTCACCCTGCTGCGCCAAGGCGGCCCCGCAGAGGGATTCGACCCCGCCGCCGACCACGTACTCGCCCTCTTGCTGCGTGGACCGACCCTCACTCCGTCGCTGGATGGCATCGCGTACCCAGCGGTGAGTGACTCCGCGTACACCACCGGCACCGTCGGCGTACGTGCCACTGCCACCCAGCGCTCCTCCTGGGACAGCCTCACCGTCGTCGACCCCACCGACACCACGCTGTACGCTCAGGCGTTCGAAGACCCCACCGCGGTCGACGACTTCGAGACGCCGGCCGGCCTCGGCGAGGTAATCGCTGCCGTTGCCCGCCCCTCAGGTGCCACCGGGGACGGCACGGTTTCCAGGATGATCGACCTTACCGATGCGGCGCACGGCACCGGCCGGTGGACCGCTCCGGCCGGCCGATGGCAGGTCGACCTGCACATCTCCCGGCCGCTCGTCGACGCGACCGGCAGCCGACGCAACTACCTCGACCTTCTCGACGACGAGGCGGTTGACCTCTTCCTGGACATCGTGCCCGGGGAGTACCTGCGCAGGTTCCCCTGGGCCGTGGGTGGTGTGCTGCGCGGATTCGCCGACGACGAGCCCTTCCTGGCATCCGCGGACGCCGGTTGGGGGCAACCCCCTTGGTCCCCGAGCCTTCCGGGCGAGATCAGCAAACTGGAAGCCAAGGCGGGGCTCGGAATCGTCCTGTCCGCGGTCCTGGACGACCTCGGCGAGGAGGGTGACCGGTTGCGTGGCGTCTTCTGGCGCGCGGTCTCCAATCGGTTTTCCGCCGCGTACCACCAGCGCTTCGGCACTTGGATGGGTGAGCGCGGTCTCGATCTCATCTCCAACCCGCTGTGGGACGAGTACGGCCCCGCCGAACAGATCAAGAGCACCGGCAACCTCCACACGGCACACCAGTGGGCTCAGATTCCAGGCACGGACCTGATCTTCGACCATTACCAGCGCGGGTATCACCGGATCCTGCCGCGCTGGCCGGCGAGTTCGGCCCACCAGTTGGGGCACTCCCGCGTCTACCTGGAAGCCATGGGCGGCACGGGCTGGAGCGTGACACCCGCCCTGACCCGTGAGGTGATCGGGGCCTTCGTGGTCCGCGGCGTCAACAAGGTCCTTCTGCACGCCCGGTTCTCCGATCAGGACACCGTCGTCTTCCCGCCGCCGTTCCAGCCGGCCAGCCCGTGGTGGGACCTTTCCTTGCCGCTCAACGAGTGGATCGGCAGGGTGGTCGAGGCTGCGCGCGCAACGGGCAGGGCCCGCACCGCGCTCCTGCAGCCCCAGCGGGCCGCGGAAACCTGCCAGGACCGTTCCCAGCAGACTGCCCTCGACGAGCAGTTCGTCGCCTTGGTTCACGCCCTGGAGGACATGCAGATCGACTTCGACCTCCTCGACGAGGGCGCGCTGGACCGGGACCCTGCTTTGATCGAGCACGCCCGGCCCCGCGGACCCCGGCTGGCCGTGGGACGCCAGCAATACGGGATCGTCGTCCTCCCGCACACTCCCGTACTGTCGGTCGGCGCCGTCGAGTCACTCACCGCCTTCGTGGACGGCGGCGGCACCATGGTCTTGATCGGCGAGCTGCCCCAGCGCGAACCGTCGGGCCGGGACGACCAGTTGGCGAGGGCTCTTGAGCGGCTCTTCTCCGGCGGGCGCACGTCCAAAGCCCACCGAGTCAAGGACCCCACCGAAGCGGCGGCTATCGTAGCGGCGGCCGGCGGCGGCGCCGCCGTACTGGAGCCCGCCACCCCAGCGATCCGGGTGCTGCGCCTTGAACGCGCCGGCCGCCAAGCTTTCCTCCTGCACAATGAGCGGGCCGAACCGGTCCAGATCACGGCGACCTTCCCCGCCTTGGGGGTGCCAGAACTCTGGGACCCCGACACCGGGCAGACCGCGGCGGCGGGCGTCTGGCGCACAGCGCCCTTCCCGGATGGCACGCGGCCGGGGAAGGGCAGGGGTACGGCGATACCGCTGACACTGCAGGCGAAAGCGATGCTCGCCATCGTCTTCCGCCCGTCCGCGCGCCGAGGTCCCGCGCACGTGGTCGAGTCGAACGCCCCGGTGGAGGCCCTGTCGGTCGACGCCCGCACCGGCACCGCCACCGTCCGCGTTGCCTCCGCCACGACCGTCCGGGTCGCGGCCCGGCACGGCGAGCGCCGATATGGCGGAACCCTCGCAGTCACCGACCCGCTGACCGCCGTGCCACTGGACGGTGACTGGAGCTTCCGCTTCGACCGCGACGGCGCGCCCGAAACCCGCCGACCTCTGGGCAGCTGGACGGCCCTGGACCCCGCGTACTCCGGATCCGCCTTCTACGAACGTCAGGTAACCCTGGACGCGGCCACCCTGTCTGGCCGCCTCTGGTACCTGGACCTCGGGCAGGTGCGCGACGTCGCCGAGATCACCGTCAACGGGGTAACGCTCCCTGCACGCCTCTGGGCGCCCTACCGCCTCGACGTCACCACCGCCCTGCGCCCGGGCTCGAACGTTGTCCGCGTGCGAGTCACCAACACCGGCGCCAACGCGCGCGGAGATGTGGCCACCTCGGGGCTCCTGGGGCCGGCCGTGCTGCGCCCAGAACTCCGGGTCCGGGTCCCCCTCGCCCGTACGCCCCGCCAAACGCGTCTCGGCTAAGACCGACCGGCAGTTGGGGGGTGGGAGAAGGAGCGGGGTCTGGTGCGTGCGGCTGCGAGGCGGAGGAGGGAGTGATGGCGGAGCCATCGCGACCGACGACAACGCGGCAGATGCGCACCCGGCAGGCCGACCGACCGACAAGGGCACCAAGGGCACACGGCCGCCGGCGCGGCGCTCTCCGCACACCTCAGTGTGCTCCGCGCGCCGCGCTCCCTGCCGAGCCCGATCGTCATGACCCGCTGACCCCGGTCAAGGCCGCCGGTCCCCAACTGGTCCCCAAGAATGACCAAGGGCCGGTTTCGGATGTCTCCGAAACCGGCCCTGACCTGCGACTGTCTCCAGTCGGGACGACAGGATTTGAACCTGCGACCCCTTGACCCCCAGTCAAGTGCGCTACCAAGCTGCGCCACGTCCCGATGCCCGCTGTGACCTGGGGTTTCCCCTGGCTGAACGTGCACCGAAATCCTACCGCACTCGAGTCGGTGGTCGCGCACTCCTTTTGTCCCGCGGCCGCCGCTTGATCTCAACCTCGCTTGAGGTTGCACGATCGTCCGCATGACGGCAACAGCAACGGCAACGGAACACGGATACGACAGGTACGAGGCGCTGTCCGGTCTGATGGCGCTGATGAGCGGGGACGAGAAGCACGGCCCCGCGGCGACGTCCACGCTGGACGCGCTCTGGGTGCTCTACGACCGGGTGCTGCGGGTGGATCCCGAGCGGGCGGACGACCCCGGACGGGACAGGTTCCTGCTGTCCAAGGGGCACGGACCGATGGCCTACTACGCGGTGCTCGCCGCCAAGGGATTCGTACCGGTCGACTGGCTTCCGGAATTCGGCTCGTACGACTCACCGCTCGGCCACCATCCGGACCGTGTGCTCGTGCCGGGCGCCGAGATCGGCAGTGGTTCGCTCGGGCACGGGTTGCCGATCGCGGTCGGCACGGCGCTGGGGCTGAGGGCCCAGGGACTTCACGACCCGCACGTGTGGGTACTCGTCGGGGACGCCGAGCTGGACGAGGGCAGCAACCACGAGGCCATCGCCTACGCGGGGCCCGCCGGGCTCGACCGCCTGCACACCGTCGTGATCGACAACTCCTCCGCGAGCTGGGCGCTGCCCGGCGGGATCGCCGCACGGTTCGAGGCCGCGGGCTGGTCGGCCGCGACCCTCGACGGCCGGGACCACGAGGCCCTGTACGCCGCGTTCACGGCACCTCATCCGGGACGCCCTCGCGTGGTCGTCGCCCAGGTCGAGCCGAAGGGTGACTAAGGCTGCTCTCCATCTCCGTCCTTCCCCTTCTTTCCTCCCGATCTTTCCTCCCGAAGGGTTTTCCATGGACACCATGCGTGACCGGTTCGTCCCCGTCGTATCCCGGCTGCTCGACGAGGATCCGCGCGTCGCCGTCGTACTCGCCGAGGTCGGGCTGGCCGGTTTCGAGGAGGTTCGGAAGCGGCATCCGGACCGTGTGATCAACGTCGGCATCCGTGAGCAGTTGCTGATCGGGGCGGGCGCGGGCCTGGCGCTGACCGGGCTGCGGCCCGTGGTGCACACGTTCGCCAGCTTCCTCGTCGAGCGGCCCTTCGAGCAGATCAAGCTGGACCTCGGGCACCAGGGCGTCGGCGCGGTACTGGTCAGCGCCGCCGCGTCGTTCGACTGGCCGGCGGGCGGCTACACCCATATGTCCCCCGGCGATGTCGCTCTGCTCGACACCCTGGACGGCTGGACCGTGCATGTTCCGGGGCACCCGGACGAGGCCGAGGCACTGCTGCGGCACGCCGTCGCGGCGGGCGACGACAAGGTGTACGTACGGCTGTCGGCGCAGTCGAACACGCAGGCTCGCCCCGGCGACGGCGCCCGGTTCCACACCGTCCGCGAGGGGCACGCCGGCGTGGTCGTCGCAGTCGGCCCCGTGCTCGACCCGGTGCTCGACGCCACGGACGGGCTCGACGTCACCGTGCTGTACGCGACGACCGTGCGGCCCTTCGATTCGGCGGCGCTGCGCCGTGCCACGGAAGCAGCCGGCACCGACGTGATCCTGGTCGAGCCGTATCTGGCCGGAACGTCGGCGTCCGCCGTGAACGACGCCCTCGCCGATCTTCCGCACCGCGTGCTCGGCCTCGGTGTGGGCCGTCGGGAGCTGCGCCGCTACGGCCTCGTGGATGAGCACATGGCCGCGCACGGGCTGGACGCGGAGACGCTGAGGCAGCGGATCGACAGGTTCCTGGGCGTGCGGGCGTGACCACGAGGACCACGGGGATCAGGGTGCCGCGCCGGGACCGGGTAGGATCGCGGCCCCCGTGTGCCGCGCTCCCACCAGCCTTCGGATCATGCCACGCGGCACTGACAACGCCCCCGCCCGAACGCTGTTGATTGCCTGAAGGCCCCTCAGCCGTCCGACACGATCCCCAACTCCGGGTAGGACTCCAGCAGCCGGGTCGGAGCCGCCTGTCGCCAGGAGTCCGCGAGGATGTCACGCAACTCGTCCGCGTCCTGCAGAGCCGCGAGCCGCACACGTACCCAGGCGGAACCGGCCTCGTGATCGGCGATCCAGAACTTGTCGGGCTCCGCGAGGGCCAGTTCGTCCCGCTCCGCCTTCGGACAGCGCACGGCCATGGAGGTCTCCTCCTCGGGCAGGGTGGCGAACATCTTCCCCGCCACCCTGAAGGTGGGCATGCTCCAGGCGATCTTCTCCACCGTGTCCGGCAGAGAGAGACAGATTCGGCGTACGTCATCGGCATCCTGCATGGAACGCACCGTAGCCAATGCCACTGACATCGGCGGTCGGCGGACCTCGGCGGTCAGCCTGGTCCGGGGCCGGCCCGGAACCCGGCAGGCCGCGGCAGACACCGGAACATCACCAACTACTCTGGCCCCAGCCGTACAACCGTGCCCACGAATTCCGGATCGAGCCCCGCCCAACAGTTTCTGCATGAACTTCCCCGGTCGACCCAGAGGAAAGGTATGGAAGTACATGTCCGACCAGCAGCAGGCATCGGGAGAGTCCTCCGCCCACGAAACGGCGACCACCTCACCTGACGCCGAGGCCGTAGCCGCCCAACTCACCGGTACAGGGGAGGCCCAGACCGCCCCCGTGCCGCAAGGCACCGATGCGGGAAGCTCGGCCCCGAGCGGACCGGAGGCTGGTGGTGACACCGAGGAGGAGTCCCGGCCCACCCCGTCCCCGTCGACGGAGGGCTTGAAGGCCGGGGAGACCGCGAGCGCCGAGGCGACGGCCGAGGAGGCCGAAAGCGGCGAGGCTCAGGGCGGCGAGAACGAGAAGGGTGCCGCCGAGAATCCCCCGGGCGAGGCCGGCCCGGACGGGAACAGCGCGCGAGCGCTCTCCGCCGCCGCGACCGGAGAGCACCACCGGGCCGTCGCGGCCGCCGCGACCGCCAAGGGCGCGGCCGGTTCCACCCGGAGCGCGGTCGGCCGACCCGGTAAGCCGGTGCTGGCCGGTGCCGCACTGGCGGGCGCCCTTCTCGTCGCCGTGCCGCTGCTGATCGCGTTGACCGGCGACGACGAGGAGAAGAAGACCGTCGACAACGCGGCCGCGGACACCGTGCTGAGCGACGCGGGCGGCCCGGCCGGCGTCTTCGCCACCCGGTCGCCCTCCCCCGCGAAGACGAAGCCCGAGAAGAAGAAGCAGAAGGCGGAGCCCGGGTCGCCGGCCGGGGAGAAGGCCGGGGCACCCGCTCCGGCACCCAGCCCTTCGCCGAGCAAGAAGGCGAAGAAGGCAGAGAAGGCCGAGACGAAGAAGAAGGCTGCCTCGAAGAAGGCGCCGAGCAACCTGCCGGCCGTCATGACCAGGGTGCTGATCAAGAACAACACCAATCACACCTGCGTGGACGTCCCCGGCTTCGCCAGTGGCCGACCCGACGGTCCGGTGACGCACGCGACGTGCAACAGCAACACCGACGACAACCAGCTGTGGAATGTCGAGAAGCGTTACGCCAGCGCCGGGCCCGGCGGGGCACCGCTTTTCCAGATCCGCAATGTCATGGACGGCATGTGCCTGGATCTGCCCGGCTACCAGGGCGTCGGCGGCGCCACGAAGGTCACGGAGTTTCCCTGCAACGGCACCACGAAGGACAACCAGCTGTGGTGGCTGGACAAACAGTCCGACGGCAGGTTCTGGATACGCAACGCCGCCAGCAACAATCAGTGCCTGGACTCCTACGCCAACAATGACAATACGCGCAACCTGATCATCTGGCCCTGCGCTCCGGAGGGCCAGAACAACCACGAGTGGGCCTTCACCCGTTCCTGACCGGGCCGGCCGCCTCACCCGACGGGTGCCACCTGCGCCAGTGCGTCCAGCACCGGCCGGATCAGCGGGTGGTCCTCGGCTCCTCGGCGTACCGCGGCGAAGACCCGGCGGGTGGGGGCGACGCCGTCGACAGGGCGCACGACCACCCCTGCGAGGTCCATGCCATGCAGGGCCGAACGCGGCACCAGGGCGACCCCGGCGTCCGCCGACGCGAGGGCGACGACCGCGCGGAAGTCGTCCGACCGGTGTTCGAGGTGGGGCTGGAAACCGGCGTGCTCACAGGCCAGGACCACCACGTCATGGCAGGGGTTTCCCGGATACGGGCCGATCCACGGGTCCTTCGCCAGCTCGGCGAGCGGCACCTCCGTACGGTCGGCGAGGCGGTGCGACTGTGGCACGACGGCGTCGAACGGCTCGGCGTACAGCGGGATGTGCGCGAGACGTAGGTCGTCGGCGTCCGGGGCACCCCGGTATTCGACGGCGACCGCCACGTCGACCTGCCGGTCGAGGAGCATCGGCAGGCTGGCGTCGCCCTCGGCGTCCTGGACGCGGATACGGATGCCGGGCGCCGTGCCCGCCAGCCGGGCCAGAGCCGGTGCGACGACGAGGCCGATGCCGGTCGCGAAGGAGGCGACGGTGACCGTGCCGGCCGAACCCGAGCTGTAGGCGGCCAGCTCCGCCTCGGCCCGCTCCAGTTGCGCGAGAACCTTGTTGGTGTGGCTGAGCAGGATCTCCCCCGCGGGAGTCAGCCGTACGCCCCGGGCGCCGCGCTCGACCAGGCGATGGCCCGTCTCCTGTTCGAGGGCCGTCAGCTGCTGGGAGACCGCGGAGGGGGTGAGATAGAGCGCGGCGGCAGCGGCGGTCACCGTACGGTGGTCCGCGACCGCCCGGAGGATGTGCAGCCGCCGCGCTTCGATCATGCGGCCGATTCTCTCAGGAATTCAGACGGTGTCGTCCGTCAGCTGCGCGCGGGCCGCTACGAACGCGTCCACCGCCCGGTTCACGTCCTCGGTGGAGTGCGCGGCGGACAGCTGTACGCGGATACGGGCCTTGCCCTGCGGGACCACCGGGTACGAGAAGCCGATCACGTACACACCGCGTTCCAGGAGCAGCTCCGCCATCCGGCCGGCGACGGTCGCGTCCCCGATCATCACCGGGGCGATGGCATGGTCGCCGGGGAGGATGTCGAAGCCCGCCTCGGTCATCCGCGAGCGGAACAGCGCGGTGTTCGCGGCGAGCCGCTCGCGCAGGTCGTCCGCCGACTCCAGCAGGTCGAGCACCTTGAGCGAGGCGGCGGCGATCACCGGGGCCAGCGTGTTCGAGAACAGGTACGGGCGTGACCGCTGGCGCAGCAGGGCGACGATCTCCGCGCGGGCGGCGACGTAACCGCCCGACGCTCCGCCGAGGGCCTTGCCCAGGGTGCCCGTGATGATGTCGACGCGGTCCATGACGCCGTGGAGTTCGGGGGTGCCACGGCCGCCGGGGCCGACGAAACCGACGGCGTGCGAGTCGTCGACCATCACCATCGCGTCGTAGCGGTCGGCGAGGTCGCATATCTCGCGCAGCGGGGCCACGTAACCGTCCATCGAGAAGACACCGTCGGTGACGATCAGCCTTCGGCGGGCGCCCGCGGCGTCCTTCAACTGCTTTTCCAGATCGGCGAGATCACGGTTCGCGTAGCGGAACCGGCGGGCCTTCGACAACCTGATGCCGTCGATGATCGACGCGTGGTTGAGGGCGTCGGAGATCACCGCGTCCTCCGCGCCCAGCAGGGTCTCGAACACTCCGCCGTTGGCGTCGAAGCACGACGAGTAGAGGATCGTGTCCTCCTGGCCGAGGAACGCGGAGAGACGCCCCTCCAGCTCCTTGTGCACCTCCTGCGTACCGCAGATGAAACGCACGGAGGCCATGCCGTAACCCCAGCGGTCGAGCGCCTCGTGGGCGGCGGCGACGACCTCCGGGTGGTCGGCGAGGCCAAGGTAGTTGTTGGCGCAGAAGTTGAGGACCTCGCCGGGGCGGCCGCCCGCGGTGACGGTCACGGTCGCGGACTGCGGGGTGCCGATGACGCGCTCGGGCTTGTGCAGACCCGCGGCGCGGATCTCGTCGAGAGTGGTGCGGAGGTCGTCGCGTACGGAGTCGAACATCATCAGTCCTTACAGAGTCCAGAGTCCAAAGACCGGGGGCCGGGGGCCGGGGGCCGGAACCAAGGGGTCCAGGTCCTTACGAGGTCCAGTCGAGGATGACCTTGCCACCGCGGCCGCTCGCCGCGTCCGCGAAGGCCGCCTCGTAGTCGCGGTGGCCGTAGCGGCCGGTGATCACGGGCGCGAGGTCGAGGCCGCCTTCGAGGAGCACGGACATCGCGTACCAGGTCTCGAACATCTCACGGCCGTAGATGCCCTTGATCGTGATCATGGAGGTGACGATCCGGGACCAGTCGACGGCGAACTCCTCGGACGGCAGCCCGAGCATGGCGATCCGGCCGCCGTGCGTCATGTTGGCGAGCATGTCCCGCATGGCGACGGGGTTGCCCGACATCTCAAGGCCGATGTCGAAGCCCTCGCGCAGGCCCAGTTGGCGCTGTCCGTCGGCGATGCTCGACTCGGCGACGTTCAGCGCGAGGCTGACGCCGATCTTGCGGGCGAGTTCCAGGCGGTCCTCGCTGACGTCGGTGACGACGACGTGGCGGGCGCCCGCGTGTCTGGCGACGGCGGCTGCCATCAGGCCGATGGGGCCCGCGCCGGTGATCAGTACGTCCTCTCCGACCAGCGGGAACGACAGCGCGGTGTGCACGGCGTTGCCGAACGGGTCGAAGATCGCGGCCACATCGAGGTCGACGGGAACGCGGTGCACCCAGACGTTGGACGCGGGCAGCGCCACGTATTCGGCGAACGCGCCGTCGCGGCCGACCCCGAGCCCGACCGTCGCGCGGCACAGGTGGCGTCGCCCGGCCCGGCAGTTGCGGCACTTCCCGCAGACGAGGTGGCCCTCACCGCTGACCCGGTCGCCCACCGCGATGTCGCCGACGTCACGGCCCGTCTCCACGACCTCGCCGACGAACTCGTGCCCGATCACGAGCGGGGCCTTGATGGTCTGCCGCGCCCAGCCGTCCCAGTTGCGGATGTGCAGGTCGGTGCCGCAGATCCCGGTCCTGAGGACCTTGATCAGCACGTCGCCGGTGCCGATGGCCGGCTCCGGTACGTCCATGAGCCGCAGCCCGGGTTCCGCCTTCTCCTTGACCAGCGCCTTCAACGGGACTCCCGTGGGTGAGGTCCCGGATCCAGGCATGCCGACGGAGGCCCGCACCGGGGAGAAAAGTGGATTCGCCGAGCAATCTGCCGTACGTCGGTACCCCGGGTCCAGCGAGGTTTTCTTAAGCGCTGCCGCAGCTTTCCTTCACACCGGTGCCGCCGGCGGGCGGATCCCGTTCAGAACCCGCCCTCGCGCAGCTCGATCTGCTCGACCAGTTCCACGGCCATCGCCTTGATGGTGTCCAGGCCGGACCTTCCCCACGGCCTGGGCTCGACATCGGTGACGCACACCGTGCCGAGCGCGATCCCCGTGCGGTCGAGGAGAGGGGCCCCCAGGTAGGAGCGGATGCCGAACTCGTCGACGACCGGGTTGCCGGCGAAGCGCGGATAGTCCCGGACGTCCTCCAGGACCAGCGCCTTGTGGCGGACGACCACATGGGGACAGAACCCGTAGTCGCGGGCCATGCGACGGCCGAGCCCGAACCGCGCGCCCTCCGCGCGGCTCGCGGCTCCCGTGGTTGCCAGGATTCCGTCGATTCCGTCGATTCCGTCGCTTCGGTTGGTTCCGTCGGTTCCGTTGGTCCTGTGGGTTCCGTCGGTTCCCAGGAGGTCTGCGGGGACGGGGACGCCTCCGATCGCCGTGCCGTGCCGGGTGTGCAGTCCCGCGAAGAACTGCTGCTCCTCGCCGACGAAGTTGACCATCGCGTACGGCGCCCCGGCCAGCTCGGCGAGCCGCTCCGCGAACGCGTCGAGGGCCGGTTCCGCGCGCTCTCCCAGGCCCAGCACACGCAGGCGGCACGTCCGGGCGGGTGCCTCCTTGTCCTCGGGCGTGAGCAGCAGTCGACCGGCCGGGCGCGGCGGGTCGTAGCTCATGTGTGTGCTCCGTGACTTGGGGCGCGCGAGGGCGCGTGAGCGAGCAGGTGGCGGACGAGGGTGAGCAGGGTCTGCACTCCTGAGCTGGAGATCCGTGCGTCACAGCGGACGACCGGCACGTCCGGGTCGAGGTCGATGGCCGCCCGTACCTCCTCCGGGTCGTAGCGGAAGCCGCCGTCGAACTCGTTGACGGCGACGATGAAACCGAGGCCGCGCTGTTCGAAGAAGTCGACGGCGGCGAAGCACTCCTCCAGGCGGCGGGTGTCGGCGAGGATGACCGCACCGAGTGCGCCTTCGGAGAGCTCGTCCCACATGAACCAGAACCGCTCCTGGCCGGGTGTGCCGAACAGGTACAGCACATGCTCCGGATCGAGGGTGATGCGCCCGAAGTCCATCGCCACGGTCGTCTCGACCTTGTTCTCGATGCCGTCGAGATTGTCGGTCGCGGCGCTGACCGTGGTCAGCAGTTCCTCCGTGCTGAGCGGCGCGATCTCGCTCACCGCGCCGACGAAGGTGGTCTTGCCCACCCCGAAACCTCCTGCCACCAGGATCTTCAGCGCGGTGGGGAAAGGGTCAGAGCTGTCGTCGTAGTCCATCGAGCACTGCCTCCAGAAGAGACCGGTCAGTGGGGTTGTGGTGGAACGTAGGGGGCTTCATGGACAGCGCCCCGCAGTCGACGAGGTCGGACAGCAGCACCTTGGTCACCACTGCCGGCAGCTTCAGATGTGCGGCAACCTCGGCCACCGACACGGGGTCTCGGCACAGTTCGAGTGCCTGGGCGTGCTCCGGGCCGAGGTAACCGAGGGGGGTGACTCCGGTGGCCATCACATGGGACAGAAGGTCGAGCGCGGTGCTCGGCCGGGTCCGGCCGTTGCTGACCTGGTAAGGACGCACCAGGCGGCCGGCCGCGCCATCGAGCCAGGGCCCGTCGCCGGCCGCAGCCACGTTCAAGGCCTCATCGCCGACGGTTCGACGGAGTGCTGCCGCGGGGCGGTCATCAGGTACGGGCGGACGCTCTTGACCAGCATCGCCATCTCGTAGCCGAGTACGGCCGCGTCGGCGTCGCGTCCGGCGAGCACGGCCAGACAGGTGCCGGAACCCGCGGTGGACACGAACAGCAGCGTGGAGTCCAGTTCGACGACGACCTGGCGCACGTCGCCGCCGTCGCCGAAGCGGACGCCCGCGCTGCGCCCCAGGGAGTAGAGCCCGGAGGCCAGGGCGGCCATGTGGTCGGCACTGTCGGGGTCGAGTCCGTGCACCGACTTCACGAGGCCGTCGCAGGACAGCAGCACCGCGCTTCTGGTGTGCGGTACGCGCTGCACCAAGCCACTCATCAGCCAGTCGAGATCGGATGCATGGCCGGTCGGCACATCGCTCGCCATGGGGGATCGACTCCTTGAAATACGAAGGTCAGCGGGAGCGGAAGTGTGGGTGGGGGTGGCGTCGTTCATCCGGCTGGCGTGCTCCCACTCTCGCGTGAGGCGGGAGCCTCGGATGGTTCGGATGGTTCGGATGGTCCGGGTGATCCGGGTGATCCGGGTGATCCGGGTGGCCCGGGCGGTTCGTGCGCTGTGTGCGCTGTGTGCGCTGCACCGGAGGGCACCCCGTCCATGTGATCGGGTCCCATGTGATCGGGTCCCATGTGGGCGGGCTCCATATGGGCAGCCCCCGTGTGGGCGGGCGCCATGTGCGCCGCCTCCGTATACGGGGGCTCGGTGTGCGGGGGCTCGGTGTGGGCCGCGCCCACTGGCCCCGCGTCCCTGTCCTGGGCCTCGGCCAGCCCGATGCCGCGCTGGAACGCTGCCATCAGACCGGGGTCGTGTTCCACGAGGAACTCGGACTCCTGCCGGGGCGCGGGCCCGCCCCGCAGTTCGGGCGCGATGTGCTCCTGAGCCCGCCGCTTGGGCAGTTGCGGCCGGCTCATGCTGCCGCGCACCGTGCTGTTGCGCGGAGTGGGCGGCGTGACCGCGTTCTCGGCGACGGTGTGCCTGTCGTCGGGCCGGATGCCGGGAACGGCCTCCGCGGGGTTGGCCCTCGTCTCGGCGCCGCGCATGGGAAGCGGGGCGGGGCCGCCTCCACCGTTCACGCCGGTCGGCCCGACCGGCGTACCGCCCCGCTGCGACTGCCGCTGCGGGGGCGCCGGGGTCGGGGGCACGACGGCCCTCACCCCGTGGGACGGAGTGCCCTGCACCGGTATGTCCTGCACCGGTATGTCCTGCACCGGTATGTCCTGCACCGGTGCGCCCTGCCCTGCCAGGCCGTCGTGGCCACGCACGCCATGCGCATACATTCCCTGTGCCGACATGCCATGAGAACCCGAAGTCCCATGTGCGGGCGTCTCATGGGCAGACGTCCCATGGGCAGGAGCGCGATGGACCGGGGCCTCATAGGCGGACCTCCCCTGTACCACCGCCTCCTGTGCCACCGCCCCACGTAGCGATGCACCGTGTGCCGGCCCACTGCGTACGGGCGCACCGCGCGCCGAAGCACCGCGCGCCCCGGCCTGCGGCCCCTCCTCGGCCCCGAGCAACGCCTGCGGTACGACCAGCACTGCCTGTACGCCGCCGTAGATGTTGGTCTGCAGCCGGACCGTGATCCCGTGTCGGCGCGCGAGCTGTGAGACCACGAACAGCCCGATCCGCCCGTCCTGCAGCAGACTCGCGACGTTCACCTGGTCCGGGTCGGCGAGCAGCGCGTTCATCTTGTGCTGCTCGGCCAACGGCATGCCAAGACCACGGTCCTCGACCTCGACGGCGAGCCCGGACGTCACCACGTTGGCCCGCAGCAGCACCTGGGTGTGAGGGGCCGAGAACACCGTGGCGTTCTCGACGAGTTCGGCCAGCAGATGGATCACGTCGGCCACGGCGTGCCCGCGCACGGTCCCGTCGATCGGCGGGACGAGCTTGACCCGTGAGTACTGCTCGACCTCCGCGGTCGCGGAACGCAGCACCTCGGTCATGGGGACCGGATTGCTCCACTGCCGGCGCGAGACGGCACCGCCGAGCACCGCGAGGTTCTCGGCGTGGCGCCGGATGCGGGTGGCGAGGTGGTCGATGTGGAAGAGGCCCTTGAGCAGGTCCGGGTCCTCGATCTGGTTCTCCAGCTCGTCGAGGATGGAGATCTCGCGGTGCACGAGGGACTGGAGCCGCCGGGCCAGACTGACGAAGACCTCGACCTTCTGCTCGCTGCCGGCGTGGCTGGAGAGCTGGGAGGCCTGGACCACCGCGGCGACCGCGCCGTCGTGGGCGGACGCCAGGTCGTCGGCGAGCAGGTCGAAGTCGTCGGCGTCCGGGGCGGGGCGGCCGCGCGGCCGGCGGGCGGGCGGCCCGTCGCCGCGGCGCAGTGACTCGACGAGGGTGTGCAGATCGGCCTGACCGCGGGCGCTGGTGCGGCGCAGTGTTCCGATGCGGTCGTGCACGGACCGGGCGGCTCGGTTGGCGGCCACGGCGGCGATGACGATGCCCGCGAGAGCTACCCCGACGGCGCCGGCGAGAACGATCCACAGGACTGGGCCAGGACGTTCGCCGGCCGTGCGGACGGTGAAGAGCACGGCGGCGCTCCCGCTGAGAGCCACCGCGATGGGCGGCAGGACCGCGAGCCGGAGCAGTTGGGGCCGTATGTGGGTCTCGGGCAGCGTGGGGGCGGCTCGGGTGACCGGTCGCCCGTGCCGCCCGCCCTCGCGGCGGTCTGCGCGTGCGGCCGGTGCGCGAAGGTGAGACATCGACGTCCTCGTACTGGTGTGTCGGGGCTGTGGGGCTCCCCCGGTCTGCGATCAAGGCGTGCGCCGAGGGGGCGTGCGCCATCGCTGCGCCGCCGGGCGGGAGAGCCGAAGAATTCGGCTCTGCGTCGCTCAGCGACCACTCACGGTAGTCGCCACCGCATCATGTGCGGTGGGCAGTTGACAAAGTCCGACGGCCGACGTCCCGCTCTGGTATGAGCGTTCGTACGACAGACCGATAAACCCCTCGAACGCGCGCTCGCAAGGCCCATTGAACCGATCACACCTGGTCAGAAGCGGTCAGCGAAAAACGGCGGAGGGCCGAGGAGCAGTTTGCTCCTCGGCCCTCGCCGACCGCCTTCGGGCACGTCCACGTCACCCGGTGGGGACCGATTCCGGGTTCCCGGTGCCCTCCGCCTTGTCCCCGGTGACCTCCGCCTTGTCACGCGGTGTGTCACGGACCGTCTCCTCGACGGCGGGCCAGCCGCCCTGCGGCGCCAGGGCCACACCACGCCACCATGGCTCGGACGGAACGGTCTCGGTCGTGGGTTCGAAGGGTTGGCCGGGACGGGGCAGCGCGATCCGGGCGCCGACCGCGCGGGCGGCGTCGATGGTGCCCTCGCCCGGCTCGGCCCAGGGGTGCGTCGAGAGGTTGAACGTGGCCCAGTGGATCGGCAGCATCACACCGGAGGGCCGGCCGCCCTGGAGGTCGAGGTGGGCGCGCATACCCTCCTCGGGCGTCATGTGGATGTCGGGCCAGAACTCGCTGTACGCGCCGATCTGGATCATCGTGGCGTCGAAGGGACCGTACGCGGCGCCGATGTCCTTGAAGCCGGCGAAGTACCCGGTGTCGCCGCTGTGGTAGATCCGGTGTTCGTCGCCCGCCACCGCCCAGGAGGCCCAGAGGGTGTGCTGCGTGTTGCGCAGGCCGCGGCCGCAGAAGTGACGGGCCGGTGTGGCCGTCAGGGAGATGCCGCCGACCTTCGTCGTCTCGTGCCAGTCCAGCTCGCGCAGCCGGTCCGCCGGGACGCCCCAGTGCTCCAGGTGGGCGCCGACCCCGAGGGGCACCGCGAACACCGTGTCCGTAGTGGCCAGCGCCTTGATCGTGGGCAGGTCGAGGTGGTCGTAGTGGTCGTGGGAGATGACGACCACGTCGACCGGGCCGAGCGCCGCCAGCGGCAGGGGCGCGGGGTGCAGCCGCTTGGGCCCGGCGAAGGCGAACGGGGAGCACCTCTCGCCCCAGACGGGGTCGAAGAGCACCCGGTGCCCGTCGATCTCGGCGAGCACACTGGAGTGGCCCATCCAAGTCAGCCGCAGCCCGTCGGTCGGGGGCGAGGCGAGATCGGCGAGGGTCGTGGCATGCACCGGCACGACGCCCGCCGGAGCCCGGCGGACACGTTCCTCTTTACGGAAGAAGGCGCGCCCGAACTCGAGCATGGCTCCGTCCGGACGAGGGGCGCCCTCGGGATTGCGGAAGACGCCGTCCGCGTAATTCGGTGATCTGCGGATGCGCTCCATGCGCTCACCACTCGGATCCGCGCCGAACGCGGCGGGGCGCAGAGCACGGAGCCCGGAACTCAGGGAACGGGAGCCGGTCACGGCACCTCCAGGTGGGTAGGTCTGATCTTCCATTATGGTCGCCCTCTCCGACAGCGCCGGGTCAGGCATGTGACGGGGCGGTGTCCGTGCCGGACACGGCCGGGTGGCGTCGTCCGGATCGCTCCGTACGACGTCACCGCGCCGGAGGTCCGTTCGGCACCGTTCAGCACGTTGACAGGTACGCTCGGCGCTTTCGACACTGACCGATCATTCAGTAGCGAGGGTGCCGGACCGGCACCGGGACACTGCATGCGCCCGGCTCCCAGCGGGTCAAACGTTCCGAAGCCGATCCCTGTTCCCGAGTTTCTTGAGGAGACCATGTGACCGCCCCGGACAGCGTCCCCCTGATGTCGCTCACCTGGACCGACCACGTCACCGGCCACCAGGGTCACCTGGTCGTGGACCGCCTGGTGCGCGGCGTCTCCAGCGGCGGACTGCGGATGCGGGCGGGGTGCACGCTGGACGAGGTCGCGGGTCTGGCCCGGGGAATGACCATGAAGGAGGCGCTGCACTACAACCCGGAGGGCCGCTACATCCCGCTGGGCGGTGCCAAGGGTGGCATCGACTGCGATCCCCAGGCCCCGGAGGCGTACGGCGTGCTCGTGCGCTATCTGCGCGCCATGCGCCCCTACATCGAGAACCACTGGACCACCGGGGAGGACCTCGGCCTCACCCAGGACCTCGTCGACCGGGCCGCGGCGGAGGCGGGTCTCGTGTCGTCGATCCAGGCCGTGTATCCACTGCTCGACGACGAGGGGGCGGCACGGCAGCGGCTGGCGGACGCGTTCGCGGTAGAGGTGGACGGCATCGGCCTGGACGAGCTGGTCGGCGGCTGCGGGGTGGCCGAGTCGGTGCTCGCGGCCCTGGACCGGGCCGGGGTGGCGTACGACGGGACGCGGGTCGCCGTGCAGGGTCTGGGCACGATGGGCGGGGCCACGGCCCGGTTCCTGGTCCGCGCGGGCCTGCGCCTTGTGGCGATCGCCGACGTGAAGGGCACGATCGCCAATGCCGAGGGGCTGGACGTGGACGCGCTGCTCGCCGCACGTGACACGTACGGGACGGTCGACCGCTCGGCCCTGCGCCCCGCCGACCGCGAACTGCCCGGCGACGACTGGCTGTCCACCGGTGCCGACGTGCTGGTGCCGGCCGCGGTCTCCTACGCCATCGACAGCGCCAACCAGGGGCGGATCACGGCCCGTTGGATCGTCGAGGCGGCCAACATGCCTGTCCTGCCCGAGGCGGAGGAACTGCTCGCCGCACGCGGTGTCACCGTCCTGCCGGACGTCGTGGTCAATTCCGGGACCAACGCCTGGTGGTGGTGGACGCTGTTCGGTGACATCGGTGCCGACGGGGACGAGGCGTTCGCGTACACGCGGCGCTCGATGCGTGCCCTGATCGACCGGACGCTCGCGCGCGCGGAGGCCGACGGGACGACGCCGCGGGCGGCCGCGCACGCCATCGTCGCGGAGCGGCTGCCGGCCATCGCGGAGCGGTTCGGCTGGTACCGGTGATGATCCCCGTGCGGCCGCACGGCCGTACGGCTGGTGACGGCCCCTGAACGGCCGGTAACCACCCCTGCGGCGGCACCGCTCCCGGACGGGCCATAGGGTTGCCCGGTGGCAAGAGTGCGGTTGAGTGTGGCGGAGCGGCGCGAGGACTTGCTGCGGGCCGCCATCCGGCAGATCGAGGAGCGCGGTGTGTCCGCGGTGCGGATCGCCGATGTGGCGAACACGCTCGGGGTGAGCAACGCCCTGGTGCTCTACCACTTCTCCACCAAGGAGAAGCTGGTCGCCGCCGCGTTCACGTACGCGGCCGAGGACGACCTCACCCACCTGCGGAAGCTGCTCGGCCGCCGGACGACGGCACTGCGGCGGCTGCGGGCCGCCGTGCGGTGGTACGCGCCGACGGGGCCGGCCAAGGGCTGGCGCTTGTGGATCGAGGGCTGGGCGGTGGCACTGCGCGAGCCCGCGCTGCGGGACGTCACCCGCGATCTGGACCGGCAGTGGAAGGCCGCGCTGACCGAGGTGATCGCCGAGGGTGTGGCCGGGGACGAGTTCACGTGCCCGGACCCGACGGCCACGGCGCTGCGCCTCACCGCCCTGCTGGACGGGCTGGCCGTCCAGATGACGGCGTATCCGGGTGCGGTGTCACGCGCCCGCACCCAGCAGTGGGTGGACGAGGCACTGGCCCGTGAGCTGGGACTCGACCACGAGGCGTTGAAGACACCGAACGCCTGAGGGCCACGTACGCGGGACGCGACGGCGTGGGACGCTCACCCGGGACGTAATGACGGCGAGGGACGGCGAGGGACGGCCGGTGAAGCCCGGCATCGGCCGGTCGGACAACACCCGCCACCGCCACCCCGCGGCCCTTCACTCCCCCTCACTCCCCTCGGGCCCTCACTCGCCTCGGGCCTTCAAGCCACCGCCTCGATCCACGTCTTGATGTCGCCCGGTGAAAGGTGCCCCTTCGCGACCGCCCGGTCGCCGGAGGACTCCCCGCGCAGCCGCCGCCCGATCCAGGGCACCAGATACTCGCGCGCCCAGAGGATGTTGTCCCGCCGCGTCTCCGACGTGCCGCGCGGCGGCAGCGGCGGCCAGGGCTGGTCCGGGTCCGCGGGCACCTCAAGGCCGAGGACCTGCCCGGCGCGCAGGGCGACCCGGGTGTGCCCCTCGGCCGACAGATGGAGCCGGTCGCCGTCCCAGGCCCGCCGGTCCTGGATGGTCTTGAGGGACCACAGGTCGAGCACCGGACAGTTGTACCGGTCGGCGATGGCCCGCAGATGCAGGTTGTACGTGGCTATCTTGCCGCGCATGTGCCTGAGCACGGGTACGCCACGGGTGTCGAAGCCGGTGGTCACGAGGACCGTGCCGACGGCCGACGTGAGGTCCGCGACGGCACGCTCGTAGCGCTCCGCGACCTCGTCGGGGTCGGTGCCCGGCCGGATGATGTCGTTGCCGCCCGCGCAGAAGGAGACCAGGTCCGGCCCCAGCTCCCTGGCCCGCCGCAGCTGGTGCTCGACGATCTGGTCGAGCAGCTTCCCGCGGACCGCGAGGTTGGTGTAGTCGAAGTCGCCTTCGGGCCGCCGGTCCGCGAGCAATACCGCGAACCGGTCGGCCCAGCCTACGTATGCCCCGTCCGGGCCAGGGTCGCCGACGCCCTCGGTGAAGCTGTCCCCCACCGCCACGTACGACCCGATCACTGAACTGTTGCCGTCTTTAGAATCGTCTGCCACGTCGGCCCATGATTCACCTTGGGTGTGAGCTACGCGACCGTAGGAAGGGGTTGACGCGCGGTGAGAAAAGCCACTCGTCAAGTGTTGGTCAATCCCGGAATAAGGGGCTCGTTCAGGGATGTTGTCGCAGCTCCCGGACGTGGGAGAAGGCCGGACCCGGGGTTCACGGGGTCCGGCCTTCGGAGATGAGCGAGGCGGGCGAAGCGGCAGGGCCCGCGGGTGCGGGCCCGGTGTCAGACGGAGACGCCCTTGGCGCGCAGGTACGCCAGTGGGTCCACGTCGGAGCCGTAGTCCGGGGTGGTGCGGATCTCGAAGTGCAGGTGCGGGCCGGTGACGTTGCCCGTCGCCCCGGAGAGGCCGACCTGCTGCCCCCCGGTCACGGTCTGTCCGGCCGAGACGGAGAGGGAGGACAGGTGGGCGTACTGGGCGTAGTGGCCGTCGGCGAGCTGGATGACGACCTGGTTTCCGTACGCGCCGCCCCATCCGGCGGAGACGACCGTGCCCGCGCCGACGGACTTGAGCGCGGTGCCGGTGGGAACCACGAAGTCGACACCGGTGTGGTAGCCGCTGGACCACATGCTGCCCGACATCTTGTACGAGGTGCCGATCGACGCGCCCGCCACCGGCAGCGCGAAGCCGCTGGCGGTCGAGGTGTCCGCCGCCTTGGACGCCGTGGTCGACTTCTTCGCGGGAGACTTCTCGGCCTTGGAGGCGCTGGAGTCGGCGGAAGCGCCGGAGTCGGAGCCGGGGGTGGCTGCGGCCTTGCCGCTGACGGTGAGCTTCAGGCCCGGGTGGATGAGCTCCGGGTCACCGCCGATCGACTTCCGGTTGTCCGAGTACAGCTTCTTCCAGCCGCCGCTGACGTCCTGCGTGTCGGCGATCTTCGAGAGAGAGTCGCCCGAACGCACGGCGTACGTCTTGGTCGCGGCCTTCTTCGCCTCGGCCTTCTTCGCCTCGGCTTGCTTCCCGGCGGCGGGAGCGGACTCGGCGGCCTCGCTCGCGACGTTCGAGGCGCTCGCGACGGAATCGGCGGCGGACTGCGGAGTCGCGGCGTGCGCCCCGGCCGCTCCGAGCAGCGGGAGGGCGAGCGCGGCGCCCCCGGTTCCGGCCACGGCTATGGAGCGGGTGAAACGCTGGGACTTGGGACGGCGGTGCTTACCCTTCGCGGGCATGTCGAATTCCTCTCCGGCGCCTGCGAGGTGAGCTGTCGGGTGCGAGCTGGAGATGCCCGGCCGTGCTGTCACACGACTTAACCCCTAGCCGTTCCGGAGACCGGAACAGGCGTTGTACCTGTGGGTCCCCCGCTCCTGCCGTGGACGGGTGGGTGTGCGGATTCCGGGCGGCGGCAGGATTGGGCGTCCGTCCGGAGTGGAGGTGAACGTAAGCGACACCAAGACACGGAAACAACCTTTGGGGTTTCCTGTGTGCCCCACTTTCTTGATCCCGACCGAAATACCGGTCACCCTGTGTTAATCAGGAATCTTCTCCACTTGTCATTTCCCTGGAAACAAACCGGACTTACATGAGCATGGCGACAGCGGAACGTCACGAGTATGACGCTGCTCACGGACCACCGCCCCAGGAGCCCTCACTCCAGAGCAAGTTGTAACGAAGGCTCCATTACGGACACAACAGTCACATGCGGCGCAGTCGGATAACCGTCGCATCGAGGTCCCCGCGCAACCCGGTCCGCACTCCGTGATGCAGCAGCACCGCACCTCGATGAACTTCGCCCGTTTCGAGGCATTCATACGTTGCCGACGGGTCGAGGCCCCGCAGCCTCACCGGCGCAGCCGGCTCACCGAAGTGCTGGGCCTGGAGCCAGGCGAGGACGACGACCTCGCCGTCGCGGACGTACTGGACGGCACTCAGCCCGCCCTCCGGCGCCCGCAGCCGGTACAGGTCACCGCCCTGCACCACGGGCCGGATCTCCTTGTAGAGCTCCACCCAGGTCCGCGCCTCGGCCAGCTCCGCCTCGCTCCACCGGGTGAGGTCGCCACCGACTCCGAGCACCCCGGCCATCGCGCTCACGAAGCGGAACCGCAGTGAGCTGACGCGCCCGTTGAGCTGTGCGTTCGGACTGTCGGTGACCCAGGCGGCCATGGCCCGCGCGGGATGCACCTGGCTGAACCCGTGCTGGATGGCGAGCCGGTCGAGCGGGTCCGTGTTGTCCGAGGTCCACACCTGGTCCGTGCGGGCCATGATCCCGAGGTCGATCCGGCCGCCGCCGCCCGAGCAGGACTCGAAGGCCACCCCGGGGTGGGCCGCCCGCAACCGGTCCAACAGGTTGTACAGGGCGTGCACATGGTCCACCCACAGCCGTTGCGGGTAGGCATCGCCGGGCCACCCCGCGTCGGTGAAGCAGCGGTTGAAGTCCCACTTCACGTAGTCGATGGGCGCACTGGAGAGCAGCGTGTCGAGCTGTTCCCACAGATACTCCTGGACGTCCTCGCGGGCGAGGTTCAGAACGAGCTGATTGCGTAGCTCCGTCCGCTTTCGTCCTGGCTGGAACTGCACCCAGTCCGGGTGCGCGCGGTACAGCTCGCTGTCCGCGTTGACCATCTCGGGCTCGACCCAGATCCCGAACCGCATCCCGAGCCCGTGCACGTAGTCGCTCAGCGGCTTGAGGCCGCCGGGGAAGCGGTCCCGGTTGGGCGTCCAGTCGCCGAGCCCGGCCCGGTCGCTGGTGCGCGCCCCGAACCAGCCGTCGTCGACCACGAACAGCTCGACTCCCGTCTCGGCGGCCCGGCGGGCCAGCGCCCGCTGCTGCTCCTCGGAGATGTCGAACTCCGTGGCCTCCCACGAGTTGTAGAGCACAGGGCGGTCCTGGTCCGCGTCCGGGATCACCCGCGCACGCTGGTACGCGTGCCAGGCGCGGCTCGCCCCGCCGAAGCCGCCGTCGCTCCACAGCCCCGCGAAGACGGGAGTGACGAAGCTCTCCCCCGGCTCCAGCCGCAGCAGACCCGAGTCGTCGTACCCGGCTCCGCCGGTGATCTGCACGCGCGCGTCCGGCAGTTGCGCCACCGCGATCCGCCAGGTTCCCGACCAGGCGAGCGCACACCCGTAGACCTCGCCCAGCTCCTCGGTCGCCGTGCCGTCCGCGTCCAGGGCGACCCAGGGCAGGTGCTGGTGCCCGGTGTGTCCGCGCCGGCTGCCGATGATCTTCTCGCCGTAGGTGAGTTCGGAGCGCACGAGGCGGGACTCGGCCGCCCACCGCCCGTGCAGCTGGGACAGCCGCCATCCGTCACGGAGCGGCAGTGTCCAGGTCGCGGAGTCGGCGCGCAGCACCTCAAGGGCAGGGCCCTCGTTGGCGAGGGTCACCCATCGCTCGACGACATCGGCGTCGGCCCGCATCCGGTAGTGCAGCGTGATGCCGAGCCCGGAGTCGGAGAACCGCAGTCGCAGTTCGTCACCGTCGCCCCCGTCGGTCTCGTATCCCTCGAAACGCCATTCCGTTCCGCGCCTGTCGGCCGTACGCACGGACAGCGCGGGCCGCACGAAGCGGGGGCCGCCCTCGACCGGGTACTCCTCGTGGCCGTCCAGGGTGGCCTCGAACGCCCAGTACTCCGGACCGGGGCCCGCGGCGAGCGCCTCGGCGTCCGCGAGGGCGATCCTCGGACCCCAGTGCAGATGAACCAGCTCGTCCTCGTCACCGAGCCGCAGGCCGTAACTGCTCGTGGGCCCCGAAAGAAGCCACGTACGGCCGTCTGCGCCGATCTCTACCATCAAGCCCTCACATATTCGAACAGGCACGCTCAAGCCCCAACATCATCGGGGCCCGCGGGCCTTTCGGGCAACGCCTGTGGACAACTCATTGGCCCACGAACCGATGTCGTATCGTCGGACACGCACCTCGTCGACGAGCCGCGTCGGCAGCGGATGGGAGGAGCCCCCGTGACGCAGCAGGTCCCGTCGACCGAACCCGAGCTGACCGGAGTGCGCAACTTCCGGGACGTGGGCGGCCTGCCCACGGTGGACGGCAGGCGGGTGGCGTACGGACGGCTGTTCCGCAGCGGCCACCTCGCGCACGCGACGGCGTCGGACGCCGCGTTCCTCACCTCCCTGGGCCTGCACACGATCTTCGACTTCCGCAACGCGGCGGACCAGAAGCTGGAGGGCGCCGACGTCGAGCTCCCCGGGACGCGCAATGTGAACCTGCCGCTGACGGACCCCGCCCACGGCGCCGAGTTCTGGACGATGGTCCGCGACGGGGACCTGGACCAGCTGCGTGGGCTGCTCGCGGACGGCAAGGCGGCGAACCGCATGATCGTGTCCTACCGCACGATCATCAAAGAGCGCACAGCCGAGCACCGCCAGGTGCTGCACGCACTGGCCGAGGACAGCGTCCCGGCCCTGATGCACTGTGCGGCCGGCAAGGACCGGGCCGGACTGTCCGTCGCCGTGACGCTCCTCGCCATAGGGGTCGAGCGCGAGGCCATCGTCACGGACTATCTGGAATCGAACGCGGCGCACCGCCGCTACAAGGTCCACCGCAGCAGCTCCGCCGCCTCGGCGTACACGCCCGAGGTGATGGAGTTGCTCAGCCCGCTCTTCGACGCACGCGCCGAGTACCTGGCGGCGGCGTTCGAGACGATCGAGGAGACATGGGGCGGGGTCGACGCGTACCTGGAGCGGGGGCTCGGAGTGACCCCCGAGACAGGGGAGCGGCTGCGGGAGCGGTTCCTCGACTGACCCTCGACCGACCTTCGACCGACCGCGCCGCGCGCCGCCACCCGTGGCAGCACCTCTACTGGTTCTTGGCTCCGAGCGTGAACAGCAGGTAGATGAAGGCGGCGAAGACGTGCCCGACCGCCACGTAGATGAGCAGCCGCACCCACAGCGCGCGCGGGAACTTCTCCTCCAGATCCTTCATGAGTCTTCTCCTGAGGTTGTCGTCGAGGTCGTCGAGGTCGTCGAGGCGGCCGACGAGGTCGTATTCGGGCCGAGACACAGGGCGGCCGTCGGGCTCTGCAGCAGGGTGTGTACGAAGAGGAGCTCGGCTCCGTCCCGGTCCGCGGCGGCGATCCGGTGGGGGGTCAGCGAATCGAAGTGGGCGCTGTCACCGGGTGCGAGGACGTGTGCGGTGTCCCCGAGGCGCAGCCGCAGCCGCCCCTGGAGGACGTACAGCCACTCCT
Source organism: Streptomyces sp. NPDC048484 (assembly GCF_040651415.1). NCBI lineage: Bacteria > Bacillati > Actinomycetota > Actinomycetes > Kitasatosporales > Streptomycetaceae > Streptomyces > Streptomyces sp. NPDC048484. Next base: position 48,843 of record NZ_JBEZJY010000012.1, on the reverse strand, counting down.
CGCCGGGGTGGACCCGCACGATATCGCCCTGCGCCCCGTAGGGGACGTGCACACGCAGGGCCTGCATGCCGCGACCGGCAGCACCGGCCTGCCAGTACGTCCAGCCGCCCGCCCGGGTGGGCTCCATGTCGGCGCCGCGCACGACCGCGTCCCGCTCGGTGACGGTCTCACCGAGCAGGTCCGACACGGTGGTGGCGTAGATCCGGGCCAGCGCGAGCAGCATCGGCAGCGAGGGCTGGCGCTGCCCGGTCTCCAGCCGGGAGAGGTGGGCGGGCGACAGCCCGGCGGCCCGGGCCGCGGACTCCAGGGTGAGCGACGCGCGGCGCCGCAGCGCACGCAGTTGGGGGGCGACGGCGGGCAACGGGTCCTCGGCTGCTACCGGCTCGGAAGGGCTCGTACCCTTGGCAGGGTTCATGTGTTCCATTGGGCCGCAGGCTTGCCTCTGAGGCAAATCTATTGCCTCAGAGGCAAAAGGCTGAGGGGGAGCCGGGGAGCCGTTTTCCTACCTGTTGGCAACCGCCTGCTTGACCAGTGTCTTCCCGAAGTCCCACATCAGTCCGCCCCCGCTGTGCGCGTCGTCCATCACGGCGGTGAAGGCGTCGACGAACCGCTCCACGTCCTGCTCGCCGATCACCAGCGGCGGGATCAGCTTGATCACCTCCAAATGGTCGCCGGAGACCTGGGTGAGGATCCGGTGGCGCTGCAGCAGCGGCACGACCACCATCTGCGCGAACAGTCCCTTGCGCGCGGTCTGCAGCATCGTCCAGCGGCCGCGCAGCTTCAGCGAGTTGGGCCGGCCGAACTCGATGCCGATCATCAGCCCGCGGCCGCGTACGTCACTCAGCAGCTCGTACTTGCCGATCAGCGCCGCGAGCCGGGACTTCAGCTGCTCCCCCGTGGCGCGGGCGTTCGCCACGATCTGCTCGTTCTCCATGACCGACAGCACCGCGAGGCCGGCCGCCATGGCCTGCGCGTTGGACCCGAAGCTCGCGGAGTGCACGAGGACGCGGTCCATGGACGAGTAGACCTTCTTGAAGATCCAGTCCTTGCCGAGCGTCGCGCTGACGGGCACATAGCCGCCCGAGAGTGCCTTCGCCACGCAGACCAGGTCCGGCTCCACCCCGTCCTCGTGCTGGTAGGCGTAGAAGTCCCCGGTCCTGCCGAGCCCGGTCTGCACCTCGTCCGCGATCAACAACGCGCGGTGCTTGTGCAGCAGCTCCTGGGCGGCGCGCAGATACCCGGGCGGCGACTCGTGCACGCCCTTGCCCTGGATCGGCTCGACGATCAGTGCGGCGACGTCGCCCTTCTTCAGCTCGGCTGCCAGGGCGCCGAGATCGCCGAGCGGGACCGCCGTGTCGGGCAGCAGCGGGGCGAATCCGTCCCGGAAGCCGTCCTCGCCGTTCACGGACAGGGACCCGGTGGTCAGGCCGTGGAAGGAGTGCGCGCAGTACAGCACGCGCGGCTTCCCGGTGGCGTACCGGGCGAACTTCAGCGCGGTCTCGACAGCCTCCGTACCGCTGTTGCCGAAGAACACCCGGTCCAGGTGCGGGCTGTGGGCGAGCAGCTTCTCCGCCAGCAGCCCGGGCAGCGGCTGGCAGTCGAACCGGGTGAGGTCGGCGAGCTGGGCGTCCAGGACGTCGTGCAGCGCCTTGCGGACGACGGGGTGATGGCGGCCGAGGCCCATCACCCCGAACCCGGCGAGCATGTCCAGGTAGTCGTTGCCGTCCGCGTCCCAGAAGTGGGCGCCCTCGGCCCGCTCGTAGACCTTGTCGAAGCCGATGGTGTGCAGCATGCGCGGCAACTGGTGGTTCAGGTACTTCGCGTGCAGCTCGTAACGCTCGGCTCCGCGCCCGGCGAGGAGACTGCCGAGGTCGAACTCCTGGGACTCGCTGGTCGTCATTCCTGTTTCTCCTTGGACACGTCCGTGGTGGCGTCCCCGGCGGCGTCCAGGGGCGGCGCGGCCTCCTGGACTGCCAGGCTCGCGCTGATCCGGCCCGCGATCTCGACCGGGGTCAGACCTATGTCGGCCAGCACCTCTCCCCGCTTGGCGTGCGCGAGGAACTGCTCGGGAATCCCGAACCGCCGTACGGGCACGTCGACTTCGGCGTCCCCCAGGGCGAGCGCGATCGCCGCGCCCACCCCGGCGGCCCGGCTGTTGTCCTCGACGACCGCGACGATGCGGTGGCCGGCGGCGAGGCCGGGCAGCGCGGGATCGACGGGCTTGACCCAGCGCGGGTCCACCACCGTGCAGCCGATGCCCCGGGCCTCAAGGAGATCGGCCGCGTGGAGACACACCGGTGCCATCACGCCCACGGCGACGAGAAGTACGTCGGGCCGCTCGCCGCGGTGCAGCACGTCGACACCGCCGACCCGGTCGACCGCCGGAATCCCGGGTCCCACCGACTCCTTCGGGAAGCGGATCACTGTGGGGGCGTCGTCCACGGCGACCGCCTCGCGCAGTTGGGCACGGAGTTGGTCGGCGTCACGCGGCGCGGCGATCCTGAGCCCCGGCACGACCTGGAGGATGGACATGTCCCACATGCCGTTGTGTGACGCCCCGTCAGCTCCCGTTATGCCTGCGCGGTCCAGCACGAAGGTCACTCCGCAGCGGTGCAGCGCGACATCCATGAGGAGCTGGTCGAAGGCACGGTTGAGGAAGGTCGCGTACACGGCGACGACCGGATGCAGCCCGCCGGTCGCGAGCCCGGCCGCGGACACCGCGGCATGCTGCTCGGCGATACCGACGTCCCACACCCGGCCGGGGAACCGCTCGGCGAACTTCGCCAGCCCCACCGGGTGCAGCATGGCCGCCGTGATCGCCACGACGTCCTCGCGCTCCTCGCCGATGCGCACGATCTCGTCGCCGAACACCGAGGTCCAGGAAGGGCCGTTGGCGGGTGCGAGGGGCTCGCAGGTGAGCGGGTCCATCACGCCGACCGTGTGGAAGCGGTCCTCCTCGTGCGCGAGCGCGGGCTCGTAACCGCGCCCCTTCTCCGTCAGGCAGTGGATGAGTACGGGCCCGTGGAAGCGTTTCGCGCGCCGCAGGGCCGACTCGACCGCGCCCACGTCGTGCCCGTCGATCGGCCCGACGTACTTCAGCCCGAGGTCCTCGAACATGCCCTGTGGGGCGAACGCGTCCTTGAACCCCTTCTTGGCGCCGTGCAGCGACTCGTAGAGCGTGCCGCCGACGACGGGTGTGCGCAGCAGGACGTCCTTGCCCCAGGCCAGGACCTTCTCGTAGCTGTCGGTCGTGCGCAGGGTCGCCAGGTGGTTCGCGAGACCGCCGATGGTCGGCGAGTACGAGCGCTCGTTGTCGTTGACGACGATGATCAGCGGCCGGTCCTTGGCGGCCGCGATGTTGTTCAGCGCCTCCCACGCCATGCCTCCGGTGAGGGCGCCGTCGCCGATGACAGCGACGACGTGTCCCTTCTCCCCCTGCACCTGGCGGGCCTTGGCGAGCCCGTCGGCCCAGCCGAGCGCGGTGGACGCGTGGCTGTTCTCGATGATGTCGTGCTCGGACTCCTCGCGCGACGGGTAGCCGGAGAGGCCGCCCTTGCCGCGCAGTTTGGAAAAGTCCTGACGCCCTGTCAGGAGCTTGTGTACGTAGCTCTGGTGGCCGGTGTCCCACAGGATGCGGTCGACGGGTGACTCGAAGACCCGGTGGAGCGCGATGGACAGTTCCACCACTCCCAGGTTGGGTCCCAGATGCCCGCCGGTCCTGGCGACCGCGTGCACCAGGAACTCCCGGATCTCTTCGGCCACTTGGTCTATCTCGGCCTCGGACAGCGCCTTCAGGTCGCGTGGTCCCCGGATGGTCTCCAGAATCGTCACGCTCGGGCCCCCTCTCGGTCCGTGCTGCAGTCAACTCACAGTGACGGAGGGTTTCCCCGGCGCTGTGCCCTTCGGCTCGCCTGACGCGACGCCGTCCGCCTCCATCTGCTCGGCGATCTTCATCGCCTCGTCGATGAGGGTCTCCACGATCTTCGACTCGGGCACCGTCCTGACGACCTCGCCCTTGACGAAGATCTGTCCCTTGCCGTTGCCGGAGGCGACCCCCAGGTCCGCCTCCCGCGCTTCTCCCGGCCCGTTGACGACGCAGCCCATGACCGCGACGCGCAGGGGCACTTCCATGCCTTCCAGACCTGCCGTGATCTCGTCGGCGAGCTTGTAGACGTCGACCTGGGCCCGTCCGCAGGAGGGACAGGACACGATCTCAAGGCGCCGCTCCCGCAGCCCCAGCGACTGAAGGATCTGGATGCCGACCTTGCACTCCTCGGCGGGCGGCGCGCTGAGGGACACCCGGATGGTGTCTCCGATGCCCTGGCTGAGCAGTGCGCCGAAGGCGACCGCCGACTTGATGGTCCCCTGGAAGGCCGGACCCGCCTCGGTCACGCCGAGGTGCAGCGGGTAGTCGCACCGGGCCGCCAGCTGCCGGTAGGCGTTGACCATCACAACCGGGTCGTTGTGCTTGACCGAGATCTTGATGTCCCTCAAGCCGTGCTCCTCGAAGAGCGACGCCTCCCACAGCGCCGACTCGACCAGCGCCTCGGGCGTCGCCTTCCCGTACTTCTGGAGCAGCCGCCGGTCCAGCGAACCGGCGTTGACCCCGATCCGGATCGGCGTGCCGTGGTCCTTCGCGGCCCGCGCGATCTCCTTCACCTTGTCGTCGAACTGCTTGATGTTGCCGGGGTTCACCCGCACCGCCGCGCAGCCCGCCTCGATCGCGGCGAACACGTACTTCGGCTGGAAGTGGATGTCCGCGATCACCGGGATCTGTGACTTGCGCGCGATGGTGGCCAGCGCGTCCGCGTCGTCCTGCGTGGGGCAGGCGACGCGGACGATCTCGCAGCCGGACGCGGTGAGTTCGGCGATCTGCTGCAGGGTGGCGCCGATGTCCGACGTACGCGTCGTCGTCATCGACTGCACCGACACGGGTGCCCCGCCCCCGACCGCCACCGGTCCGACCTGGATCTGCCGCGCGACGCGGCGCTCCGCGATCGGCCGGACCGGTACCTCGGGGAGGCCCAAGGAGATGGCGGTCATGACGTCACCCGCGGTTTCCCGAGACGGTCTCACGGGCGGCCCGCAGGGACTCCTTGAGGGAGCCCATGGTGGCCATGACCGCCGTCGGCTCGTAGCCGCAGTGCGCCATGCAGTTGGCGCACCGCGGGTCCTTGCCGCGGCCGTAGGCGTCCCAGTCGGTCTTCTCGATCAGGTCCTTGTACGTCGTGACGTACCCGTCGCTCATCAGGTAGCAGGGCTTCTGCCAGCCGAACAGCGAGTAGTTGGGGATCGCCCACGCCGTGCAGGGGAAGTCGACCTTGCCCTCCAGGAAGTCCAGGAAGAGCGGGGAGTGGTTGAGCCGCCAGCGGAGCCGGTTGCCGCCCGCGAAGGCCTTCTTGAACAGTTCGCGGGTCTGCTCCACGCCGAGGAAGTGCTCCTGGTCGGGCGCCTTCTCGTAGGCGTACGCGGGCGAGATCATCATCTCGTCCACCTTCAGGTCGTCATTGAGGAAGTTGAGCACCTCGATGATCGTCTGGGGGGTGTCGGTGTTGAAGAAGGTCGAGTTGGTGGTCACCCTGAAGCCGCGCTTCTTGGCCTCCTTGATGGCCGCCACCGCCTCGTCGAACACCCCCTCCTTGGCGACGGACTCGTCGTGCCGCTCCCGAAGGCCGTCGATGTGCACGGCGAACGCGAAGTACGGCGAAGGCGTGAACTTGTCCATCTTCTTGCGCAGCAGCATGGCGTTGGTGCAGAGGAAGATGTACTTCTTCCGGGCCACCAACTGCCGCACGATCTCGTCGATATGAGGGTGCATCAGGGGCTCGCCACCGGCGATGGACACCATCGGCGCGCCCGATTCGAGCACCGCGCCCACGGCCTGCGCCACCGGCATGCGCTGCTTGAGCACTCCGGCCGGGTGCTGGATCTTGCCGCACCCCTCGCATGCCAGATTGCAGGCGTAGAGCGGTTCGAGCTCGACGATCAGCGGAAACTTGTCCCGCCTGCGGAGTTTCTGTTCCATGAGATACGTCGCGACCTTGATGGTCTGGCGCAGTGGCATGGCCATCTGGCTCACCTCCTGGGGAGCAGCGAAGAACGGTGCCATTCATAGAAAACTGGAAGGATGGCACGAAGTACACGGAAGGCAGATATTCCACCGCGTATCGTTCCGATCCGGACGAGTTCATGTTCTGGAGCGTCCACGACCACCCGTACGGCGGCAACCGGGCGCTCGCCGGCGCGGACGGCGCTGTGGAGCGTGGCCGCCGACTCCATGTCGACCGCGATGGCGCCGGTCGCGAGCAGTCCCGGCCGTTCGTGACCGCGGATGACGTGATCGGAACCGATGAGCGGTCCCGTGTGGACGATGCGCCCCGGCACGGCGCGCGTCAGTTCCCCGACGAGCAGATCGGTGCCCACGCACGGCGTCGCGCCGCTCGGGCCCCGGGTCTCCTCGGCGACGACCAGGTCTCCCGGATGCATCCCGGGGCCGAGCCCGGCACAGAAGCCCGTGGCCAGGACGGCCGCCCCGCGCAGGGCGGGAGTGGCCAGCGCCCTGCTGACCGCCCGGTCGGCGGCCAGCGGTCCCATGCCCGTACGCAGCACGGTGACCGGTCCTCCGGCGCCGCCCGGGTCGCCGCCGGTGCGCAGGGCGAGCCGTTCGATGCCGAGCGCGCAGGCGATCAGCAGCGGGACGGCGCCCGCTGTCGTGCTCATCAGCTCGCCCTGCCGAAGGAGCTCTGCCGGTCGGCGAACGGTTCGCCGTTGACGTACCGGCCGAGCGCGGTCAGCGGGAAGACCTGCCGGTAGAGGTGGTAGTTGATCGAGAAGTCCCACGGGAACCCGGTACCGGTGAAGTACGGCTCGTCCCAGGAGCCGTCCGCCAGCTGGGTCTCCGCGAGCCAGGCGACCCCGCGCTCGACGGCCTTGGAATCCCGCTCCCCTGCCGCGAGCAGCGCCAGCAGCGCCCACGCGGTCTGGGAGGCGGTCGAGGCGCCTCGACCGCTCCACTCGGCGGCGTCGTGATAGGAGCGCAGGTCCTCGCCCCAGCCGCCGTCCTCGTTCTGCACGGTCTCCAGCCAGGCCACGGCACGGCGGATCGCGGGATGCGACCCGGGCAGTCCGGCGGCGATCAGCGCGGGCACCACCGACCCTGTCCCGTACACGTAGTTGACGCCCCAGCGGCCGAACCAGGAGCCGTTCGCCTCCTGTTCGGCGAGCAGCCATTCGACGCCCCGGCGGGTGCGCGGGTCGTGGGCGAGACCCTCGACCGCGAGCATCTCCACGACATGCGCGGTGACGTCGGCGGACGGCGGGTCGATGACCTCACCGAAGTCGCAGAACGGCAGCCGGTTGGGGAAGGGACTGGTGTTGTCGACGTCGAAGGCGCCCCACGCGCCGTTCTTCGACTGCATGCCGAGGTTCCAGCGCACCCCGCGCCCGATGGCCTTCTCCACACGCTCCGGGTCGTGGTGCTTGACGCGGCGCAGTGCGAGGACCACCTCTGCGGTGTCGTCGATATCGGGATAGTTGTCGTTGTGGAACTCGAACGCCCAGCCTCCGGGCGGGAGTCCGGGCCGTTTGACCGCCCAGTCCCCCGGGCGGACGATCTCCTCTCCGAGCATCCAGTCCGCGGCCCGCACCATCTGCGGATGATCCGCGGGCACGCCCGCGTCGGCGAGCGCGATGGTCGCGAGGCAGGTGTCCCACACCGGTGACTGACAGGCCTCGATCATCCGGGCCCCGTCCTCGCGCCACAGGGCGAACCGGTCCAGGGAGGCCAGCCCTTCCCGCATCACCGGATGTTCGAGGTCGTAGCCGAGCAGGTACAGCGCGATGACCGAGTAGACGGCGGGCGGCTGGATGCCACCCCAGCACCCGTCGTTCTCCTGGCGCTCGATGATCCAGCGGCCCGCGGTGTTCATCGCGGCTCTGCGGAGCCTGCGCGGAGCCACCTTGCGGTAGGTGTGCAGGGCCCTGTCCAGCCGCTGGAACGCTCCGTCCCAACTCGCCACCGGGGCAAGCGGTTCGGCCGGGTTGGGGTTACGGGAGTCGGTGTGCAGCTCGTCCAGTGCGAAGGGCGCGGGACGTACCGGGCGCTTCGCCGAGACGATGGTGAGCGGCACGATGGTCTGCCGCGCCCAGCAGCCGAAGTCGTAGATGTTGAGCGGCATCCACTTCGGGAACCAGATGAGTTCCGGAGGGAGTTCGGGGAGGTCGTCCCACTTCCACCAGCCGAACAGGGCGAGCCAGATCCGGGTGAAGACCCGGGACGCGGCGATGCCGCCCCGCTCCCGGATCCACGCGGACGCCCGCGCCATGTGCGGATCGTCCGGCGCGTCACCGGCCAGCCGCAGGGCGACGTACGCCTCGATGGTCGTGGAGAGTTCGCCCGGTCCGCCGTAGAAGGAGGCCCAGGTGCCGTCCTCGCGCTGCTCGCCGCGGATGAACAGCGCGGCGGCCTGTGTCGTCTTCTCGTCCTCGATGCCCAGGAACTGACGGAGCAGCAGGTCCTCGGCGTCCATCGTGACGTTGGTTTCGAGGTCGCCCTTCCACCAGCCCTCGGCGTCCTGCGTGGTGAGGAGGAAGTCGGTCGCGCGCTGTATCGCACGCACGGCGGTGTCTCGGATGTCGGCTGTCCCGGCCGCCACGGGAATCGATTCTGTCCGGATGTCGCTGGCCGCGGCAGCGCGGGGCGGCAAGGCCCCGGTGCTTCCGTCGGTCGTCGCTGTCATGGCTTCCCCTTCGTGCAGTGGCAGGTCTCTGCTGTGGGTCCGCCGTCGGCCGGTGCTCGTGATCCCGCGGCACCGGCCGGCGACTACGCGAGGGCTATTCGACCGATAATGATCATCTCTTTCGTACGACGACGAAGTCGGCGAGCTCCACGAACTGGGCCCGTACCTGGTCCGGCATGTGGATCGTGTCGAGCGCCTCGACGGCGACGGTGTGCTGTCGGCGCGCCTCCTGGGCGGTCCACTCGCGGCCGCCGGCCTCCTCGATGAGCGCGGCGCGCACGGCGAACTCCTCCTCGGAGAAGGTCTCGAAGTCGCTGCTCTTGGCGTCCGCGGCGAGCAGTTCGCCGAGCTGCTCGGAGGCCGGGCCGCCGGCCGCGAGAGCGGCCACGACGGGCAGGGACTTCTTGCGCTGGCGCAGGTCGCTCCAGGTCTGCTTGCCGGTGGCCACCGGGTCGCCCCAGATGCCGAGCAGGTCGTCGACGGCTTGGAAGGCGAGGCCGAGGTGGTAGCCGTACGTCTCCAGCGTGTCGGCCGTGCGGTCGTCGGCGCCGCCGAGGACGGCGCCGATGGAGCAGGCGCAGGCGAGCAGGGCGCCGGTCTTGTTGCCCTCCATCTCCAGGCACTCCTCGACGCTGACGCGGTCGCGGTGCTCGTAGGAGATGTCCTGGGCCTGGCCGTCGATCAGCGCGCGCGTGGCGGTGGTGAGGCGGCGCGTGGCGCGGCCCGCCTCGACCGTGCCCAGCTCCAGGAGCAGTTCGTTGGCCAGCGCGAACAGGGCGTCGCCGACAAGGATCGCCTGGGCGGGGCCATGCACCTTCCAGACGGTGTCCCGGTGGCGGCGCTGCTCGTCGCCGTCCATCAGGTCGTCGTGCAGGAGCGAGAAGTTGTGCACCAGTTCCACGGCGACCGCGCCCGGCACCCCCACTTCGGGAGCCGCGCCGGCGGCCTCGGCGGACAGCACGGCGAGGGCGGGTCGTACAGCCTTGCCCCCGTCACCCTCGGCGGGGTTGCCCGCGGCGTCGATCCAGCCGAAGTGGTAGGCGGCGACAGTGTCCATGGGAGGTGCGAGGCGGTCGATGGCCGCCCGCAGTACGGGTGAGGCCAGGGTCCGGCCGCGCTCCAGGAGCGCGGTCACGTCCACCGCGTCGGCAGCCTTCGATGCCGGGGGCACAGTGGGCACAGTCTCTCCTCTATTTGCGATACGGGGGGTGCGGGAGCCAGTACCGCGGCGGGCAGCCGCGCTCTGATCGAGCGTCACGCCGCCTCCTCGAAGACCTCGAAGAGGTGGTCTCGGGGCCGGCCCAGGGCATCCAGCACGGCGTCGGCCGCGCTCACGCCGCTGCGGACCGCACTCTCCATGGTCGCGGGCCACCCTGTGGCGGTCCACGCGCCGGCCAGGTACAGGCCGGGTGCATTGGTGCGGGCGCCGGGCCGCAGCCGTCCGACGCCGGGGGTCGGAGCGAACGTCGCCGTACGCTCCCTCGTCACGAAGAAGTCCCGGACCTCCGCGTCCCGGGCGTGCGGCAGCAGCCGCTCCAGTTCCGGCAGATAGCGCTCGCGCAGCGACGGGACGGGTTCGTCGATCTCGTCCTGCGCGGCCGACTGGGACAGCGCGAGGTACTGGCCCTGGGTGAGCCCGGACGCCTCGGTCCGGTCGAAGACCCACTGCACCGGGGAGCCGAGCGCGGCGAAGAACGGCCGACTGAGCACCTTTCGGTCGTACACGACGTGGATGTTGAGAATCGGCGCCGTGCCGATCTCCAGCAGTCGCCCGGGGGCGTCGAGTGCGCCCTCGGGCAGCAGATCGTGGGCCTCGCGCTGCGGTACGGCGAGTACGACCGCGTCGGCGTCGAGCGTCTCGCCGGGAACCTGAACGTGCCAACGTCCGTTCTCGTGTTGGGAGATGGAGGTGACGCGTGTACGGACTTCGGTACGGACGCCCGCGGAGTCGAGCGCCTTGCGGGCCAGCCGGTCGTGCAGTTCTCCCAGCGGGACGCGTGCCCAGCCGATGTCGGCGGCGCCCGGGGCGGAGAGCAGCCCGGTCTTGAACACCATCGCGGCGAGCCCGAGCGAAGCGTCGCCGGCCACCGCGTTGAGGGTGGCGACCCCCACGAGGTCCCACAGTGCCTCGACGGCCCGATCCGACTGACCGTGCGCGGCCAGCCAGCCGCCGAAGTTCTGCGCGTCGAGCGCCGGATCGGCGAGATCGAGTCCCTTGAGCGCCCATGCGGCACGGCCGACCTTGGCGCGCTCGGCGAGCGACAGATGCGGGTAGGTCGCGAGGCTGCGCGCCAGATGCAGCGGGACGGGCAACGCCGTTCGGCCGATTCTGCCGAGCCGTCGCCCGGGTTTCGCCCCGGCGTCGAGGACCGGGACGTCGAGACGGTCCTGCAGCGGCGCGAGGTCCGCTCCCTCGACGCGGTCGAGGAACCAGCGGTATGCCGTGCAGCAGCGCAGATACACGTGCTGGCCGTTGTCCACGGTGAGTCCGCCGCGCTGGAAGGAGAAGGCGAGCCCGCCGAGGCGGGGCCGGCCCTCGACCAGCGTCACCCGCACTCCCGCGTCGGCCAGCGCGAGCGCCGAGGTCGTTCCCGCGAGCCCCCCGCCGACCACTACGGCCGTCGCGGGGCGGTTCGACGCGTCGGCATCGAGCCCCTCGTCCTGCGTGGTGTCGTTCATCGTGCACCTTCCCCCGCGGCCTCGCCGTGCCGGTGGAACGGGGCACGGCCGACCGTTGAAGTCAGGGACGCCGTCCTCGACCGGAGGGTTGCGTGCCGTTTCCAGGCGCTTGGGTCATCTTCGCCCAGAGTGTCCATCAAGCGCGCCTCCTGACGGTTCGGCGCGAGACGTACCGGGCGTCGAGGCCGGAAAGGCCCCGTACGGCGACGTACGCCTTCTCGCGTCCGGGCAGCGAGACACGGCCGCGCAGGACCGCCTCCGGTTCGCGCTCGATGCGGTCCAGGAGGCGGCGGTAGATGCCGGCCATCGCGGCGACACAGGCGCCGCTGCGGCGGTCCAGCATCGGCAGCAGCCGGTAGCCCTCCGCGAAGAGCGCGCGGGCCCGACGCACTTCGAAGTGCACGAGGCCCGCGAAATCGGAGCCCTCCGGTGGACGCGGCCCGCTGAACCCGGCCGAGCAGCCGAACTTCGCCAGATCGTCCGCGGGCAGATAGGTCCGCCCGCCCTCGGCGTCTTCGCGAACGTCCCTGAGAATGTTGGTGAGTTGGAGAGCGAGCCCGAGCGTGTCCGCGTACTCCGACGCCCGCTCGACTCCGCGTGCTCCCGGTTCCGTACCGAAGACACCGAGCGAGAGCCGGCCGATGGCCCCGGCGACGCAGCGGCAGTAGACCTTCAGGTCGTCCCAGGTTTCGTACGTCTCGCCACGGACGTCCATCAGGACGCCGTCGATGAGTTCGTCGAGGCCGTCGAGCGGGACCGGGAAGTGGTCCGCCGTGTGCCTGAGGGCGACGGCTACCGGGTCGGTGTCGTCCTCGTCCACCGACCGGTCGCGGATCCGGGCGAGCAGCGCCCGGGTGTCCTCCAGCCGCTTCGCCTTGACCTCGGGCGCCAGCGCGCCGTCACCGATGTCGTCGACGCGCCGTGAGAACGCGTACAGCGCAGACATGGCACGGCGCTTCTGCGTCGGCAGCAGCCTGATGCCGTACGCGAAATTCCGGGCCTGCTGCCCGGTGATCGCCTCGCAGTAGCCGTAGGCGGCGAGTACCGGTGGGGACATGTGTGGTTCCGACTCCACGGTCCGGATCACCCCTCTCCTCGCAGAGTCACTCCCACCTCGCGCAGCAACTGGATCTTGCCGGGCTTCGGCGGGCCGGGAAGTACGTCGTATTCGGCGGCGGCAATCGCCCGGATTGCCGCTCTCCCTCCTGCCACGAACCCCGCGAGCAGCAGCTTCAGCCTGCCGTGGACGCTACCCACGAGGGGGGTGCCTTCATTCAGGAGATACCGGGCGCGTTCTGCTTCGTATGCAACCAGTGCGCGCACCGATGCGCCTGCCGTGGGTGTGGCGAGATCCGCCTCCTGGACGTGAAAGCGCTTCATGTCCTCGGAGGGGAGGTAGATGCGGTCGCGGCCGAGGTCCTCGGCGACGTCCTGGAGGTGCTCGACGATCTGCAGGGCCGTGCAGACGGCGTCGGAGCGGCGGACCCGCTCGGGGGTCGAGGTGCCGGTGACGGAGAGGACCAGACGGCCGACCGGGTTGGCGGACAGCTCGCAGTAGGCGAGGAGGTCGTCGTATGTCTCGTACCGCTTGACGAGCTGGTCCTGGCGGTTCGCCGCGATCAGACCGAGGAAGGGCCCGGGGGTCAGGCCGGCGCGGCGGACCGTCGGCTGGAGGCGGCGCAGGATGGGGTGGTCCGGAGTCGAGTCGAAGACCTTGCGCAGGTCCGCCTCGAAGGCGTCGAGCAGGACCGACCGGTCCTCGGCCTCCTCGGGCGGGACGCCCAGGAGGCGGGCGTCGGCGCCGCCGGGGGCCAGGTCTCCGTCGCCGATGTCGTCGACGAGCCGGGCGAAGCCGTAGACGGCCATGAGGTCGGCGCGCCAGGCCCTGGGAAGGAAGAACGGTGCCACGGGAAAGTTCTCGCCCGCGGCCTTGTCGAGGGTCCCGCGCTCCGGGTCACCGGCGCGATCCGTCCCGACTGGCGTCACCGCTCGCTGCCCGGGCCGGGAACGGCACACGCACAGACGGCACACGCACAGCGGGGCTGGAGAGTTTCCGTAGCCATAGCCGTCACATCTCCCGTTCTACACTGCTGACCCAATGGTGCCTATTTCGGACACGCCGCCCGGTCGTCCGCGCAGCAGACCCTATGCCGGGTGTCGCGTATTATCGCCCCACTTGCCGCGAATCAGCACCGGTACAGCTTACGTTGTACAACCCGACATGCCCCGCCGGGGTGTCCTGCGCATCACAAGAACACACCGATTGGCCTCAAGATTCCTAGGGGTGCCGGGAGTTGGCTTTTCCTTTGCAGACGCAGGGCCCCGCCGAACCGTTCCGGCGGGGCCCTGCGTTCTTTTGTGCGGTTCGCGCTACTTGCCCGTGAACTTCTCGTATTCCTTGAGAACCTCGCCGGTCGGGCCGTCCAGGCGCAGCTCGCCGCGCTCCAGCCACAGGACGCGGTCGCAGGTGTCGCGGATCGACTTGTTGTTGTGGCTGACGAGGAACACCGTGCCGGCCGACTTGCGGAGCTCTCGGATGCGGGCCTCGGAGCGCTTCTGGAAACTGCGGTCGCCGGTGGCCAGGGCCTCGTCGATCATGAGGACGTCGTGGTCCTTGGCGGCCGCGATGGAGAAGCGCAGCCGGGCGGCCATGCCGGAGGAGTAGGTGCGCATGGGCAGGGTGATGAAGTCGCCCTTCTCGTTGATGCCCGAGAAGTCGACGATGTCCTGGTAGCGCTCCCTGACCTGTTCCCGGGACATGCCCATGGCCAGTCCGCCGAGGATGACGTTCCGCTCGCCGGTGAGGTCGTTCATCAAGGCCGCGTTGACACCCAGGAGCGAGGGCTGGCCGTCGGTGTAGACGTGGCCCCGCTCGGCCGGGAGCAGTCCGGCGATGGCCCGCAGCAGGGTGGACTTGCCGGAGCCGTTGGATCCGATCAGGCCGATCGCCTCACCGCGGTAGCTCTTGAAGGAGACACCCCGCACGGCGTGCACCTTGCGGACGCCCCGCTCCTCGCCGCGCTTGAATATGCGGCTGAGGGCGGCGGTGGCGCTGCCCTTGCCGGTCCTGGCGCCGTTGACGCGGTAGACGATGTGCAGCTCGTCCGCGATGACGGTCGGGATCAGTGACCCGGTGTTCTGCTCAGCCACGGCCGTAACGCTCCTCAGCCTTCCAGAAGTACACGAAGCCGCCGACGGCGACGAGGACGGCCCAGCCGCTCGCGACCGCCCACACGTGCGGCGGCAGAACCTTGTGGGCAGGACCGTAGCCGTCGATCAGCGCGAAGCGCATCAGGTCCATGTAGATGGCGGCCGGGTTCCACTGAAGGATGTCGGCGATCCACTTGGGGTGCTCGGCGAGCATCAGGGGGATCGAGAACATGACACCGGACGCGTACATCCACGTACGCATCACGAACGGCATGAGCTGGGCCAGGTCCGGGGTCTTGGAGCCCATCCTGGCCATGATCATCGCAAGGCCGGTGTTGAAGAGGAACTGCAGGGCCAGCACGGGGACGATCAGCAGCCAGGACAGTCTGGGGTAGCTGCCGAAGCCGATCGCCACGACGAACAGCACGATCATCGAGAAGAGCAGCTGCTGGAGCTGCTGCAGCGAGAACGAGATCGGCAGCGCGGCGCGCGGGAAGTGCAGCGCGCGGACCAGGCCGAGGTTGCCGGAGATCGCCCGCACGCCCGCCATCACCGAACTCTGGGTGAAGGTGAAGGTGAAGACGCCGGTCACCAGGAACGGGATGTAGACCTCCCGCTCCATGCCGCGGTCGGCCTTCAGGATCAGGCCGAAGATCAGGAAGTACACGGCCGCGTTCAGCAGCGGTGTGGCCACCTGCCACAGTTGGCCGAGCTTGGCCTGGCTGTACTGGGCGGTGAGCTTCGCCTGCGAGAAGGCGAGGATGAAGTGACGCCGTCCCCAGAGCTGGCGGACGTACTCGACGAGTCCGGGCCGGGCGCCGCTCACGGACAGCCCGTACTTGCCGGCGAGGTCCGCCGCGGAAAGCCCTTCGTCGGGGGACGGAGGGGCGCTCACAGCGACGCCGCCGTCATGCGTTGTCTCACTCACAGTGGAAACTTTCGTCCTCAGGATGCGCGGCCTGGTGGGGCGTAGGCCAAAGACAGGGACCGGGACCGGGGTACGGCAGGGACCGGGGTACGGCCCGAATGCTCTCAGACATCGAGCTTGTCAGATGACGGGTGGTCGGCCCAGTCGGGTCAGGCGCCATACCGTACGCCACTTCATGGGGCGCCGGGGGCCGCACGGGCTGGTCCAGCCCTCCTTGAAACCGCCGAACCAGGCCTTCAGGGCCGGGCGGGAGGGGCGACGGGCGAGCGTGAGCAGCATCCACACGCCGAGGTACACGGGGACCAGCGGGGCGGGCAGGTTGCGGCGGGCGAGCCAGACGCGATTGCGGGCGACCATCCGGTGGTAGACGGCGTGCCGCGAGGGTGCGGTCGTGGGGTGGTTGAGCACCATGTCCGAGCGGTAGTCGATCATCCAGCCCGCGTCGAGGGCCCGCCAGGCGAGGTCGGTCTCCTCATGGGCGTAGAAGAACTCGTCGGGCAGTCCGCCGACCTCGGCCAGCACCTTCGTACGGACCGCGTTGGCGCCGCCGAGGAAGGTGGTGACGCGGGAGTTGCGCATCGGGTCGGAGGCGCGCAGCCGCGGTACGTGGCGCCGCTGGGTGATCCCGGTCTCGGGGTCGGCGATGCGGAAGCTGATGATGCCGAGCTCCCGGTCGTTCTCGAACGCCTGCCGGCAGAGCTCGGCGGTGTCGTGGTGGGCGAGGAGACCGTCGTCGTCCAGGAAGAGCAGCACGTCCACGTCGGTGCCACCGGGGCCGAACGCCTCGATGCCGACGTTGCGGCCGCCGGGGATGCCGAGGTTCTCCGGCAGCTCGACCGTACGGACACCGGGTATGGACCCCGTGACGTCCGGGACGGGCGAGCCGTTGCCGACCACGACCACCTCGACCGGGTCGCCGTCCTGCTTGGCGACCGAGTCGAGGAGGGCGCGGAGTTCGTCGGGGCGGTTGCCCATGGTGATGATCACCGCGCCGACCTTCGTGGCCGTGCTCACTTCAGCCTGCTCGAAGCGAGGATGGACACCAGGTGCAGCAGGGTCTGCAGCAGCGCGATGCCGGCCAGCACCGCGACGCCGAGCCGCGAGAAGAACAGGTCGTCCCTGACCGTGTCCAGGACCGCGAGGACCAGGATGAGCAGGGAGGCCTCTATGCCGAGGACGAGCCGGTGGAACTTGAGCGCGCCGGCGGCCCGGCGGGCCAGCGCCATGCCGGAGGAGCGCGGCTCGGACGCCGACTCCTGGACCGGCGCCTTGCCGGTCTGGTGCCGGGCGACCCCCACTAGGTCGGTCTCGGACTTGATCAGGACGGCGCCGAGGGCGGCCAGGGTGCCGAGGAAGGCCCACAGCCAGTCGATCCGCCCGGTGCCCCACAGGTCCGCGGCGCGCAGGCCGAAGCCGACCAGGACCGCGGCGTCGCACAGGTAGGCGGCGACGCGGTCGACGTACACCCCGGTCATCGAGTACTGCTTGCGCCAGCGGGCGAGCTCGCCGTCGACGCAGTCGAACAGCAGGTACAGCTGGACCATCAGCACGCCGAGCACGGCGCCCGGGATGCCCGGCACGAGCAGGGCCGGGGCGGCGAGCACGCCGAAGACGGTCATCACGTAGGTCAGCTGGTTGGGCGTGACCCGGGTGTTCACCAGGTGCCGGTCGATGCGCAGCGAGATCTCGCGCATGTAGAGCCGGCCTCCCCAGTGCTCGCCGCTCCGCCGGTCCTTCACACCCGGGGGGTGGACGACCGGGCGGAGTTCAGCTACCGATGGCTTTTGCATAGTCGGCGTATGCGTCCCTGATCTGCTCGGTGGAGAGGGCGAGGTGTTCGAGGATGGTGTAGCGGCCCGGCCGGGTCGACGGAGCGAACTCCACGACCTGGACGAACTCGTCCGGGGTGAAGCCGATCTCCTCCGGCAGCACGGGCAGGCCGTGGCGCTGCAGGACCTCGGCCATGTACGCGGACTCCTCGCGGGCACCGCGCAGGTGCATCGCGAAGGCGGCGCCCAGACCGCACTGCTCGCCGTGGCTGGCGGCGCGCTTGGGGAAGAGCAGGTCGAAGCCGTGGTTGATCTCGTGGCAGGCGCCGGACGCCGGACGGGAGTCGCCCGCGACGGACATCGAGATGCCGGTGAGGACCAGGCCCTCGGCGAGCACCTGGAGGAAGGCGTCGTCACCGACGCCGCCCGGGTGCCGCAGCACGGCCTCGCCGGCCTGGCGGGCCATCGCGGCTGCGAGACCGTCGATCTGCTCGCCCTTCTCGCGGTTGGCCAGCTCCCAGTCCGCGACCGCGGAGATGTTGGACACGGCGTCGCCGATGCCGGAGCGCACGAAGCGGACCGGGGCCTCCCGGATCACGTCGAGGTCGATGACCACGGCGATCGGGTTCGGCACACCGTACGAACCGCGGCCCGCGTCGTTGTCGAGGGTCGCGACCGGTGAGCACAGGCCGTCGTGCGAGAGGTTCGTCGCGACGGCGACCAGCGGGAGGCCGATCCGGGCCGCGGCGTACTTCGCGCAGTCGATGATCTTGCCGCCGCCGAGGCCCACGACCGCGTCGTAGTGCCCCTTCTTCATGGCGTCGGCGAGCTTGATCGCCTCGTCCAGGGTGCCGCCGCCGACCTCGAACCAGTCGGCGCCCGGCATCGCCGGGCTCAGCCGGTCGCGCAGCTTGGCGCCCGAACCGGCGCTGATCGCGACGGCCAGCTTGCCGGAGTGCGAGATGCGCTGGTCGGCGAGGACGGCCGAGAGGTCGTCCAGGGCACCCGGTCGGATGTCCACGACGACCGGCGAGGGGATGAGCCTCGTCAGTACTGGCACGCGATCACACGTCCCTTGGCGAGGTCCTCGTGGTTGTCGATCTCGACCCACTTGACGTCGCCGATGGGGGCCACGTCGATGCGGAAGCCGCGGTTCACGAGCTCCTGGTAGCCGTGCTCGTAGAACTGCTGCGGGTCCGTCTCGAAGACCGTCTTGAGCGCGTCGGCCAGCTCGTCGGCGGCGTCGCCCTCGATGAGGGTCACGCCGATGTACTCACCGGTCGCCTCGGCGGGGTCCATCAGCTTGGTGATCTTCGTCATGCCGCCCTCGGGCCCGACGACGACCTTCATCTCCTCGTCGGCGAGGGACTTCACCGTGTCGAGGGCGAGGATGATCTTCTTGCCGTCGCCGCGGGCGGCGAGCAGCGTCTTCTCGACGGAGACCGGGTGCACGGTGTCGCCGTTGGCGAGGATCACCGAGTGCTTGATCGCGTCACGGCCGCACCACAGGGAGTAGGCGTTGTTCCACTCCTCGGCCTTGTCGTTGTCGATCAGAGTGATCTTGACGCCGTACTTCTGCTCCAGCGCCTCACGGCGCTCGTAGACGGCTTCCTTGCGGTAACCGACGATGATCGCGACCTCGGTCAGGCCGATCTCGGCGAAGTTGCCGAGGGTGAGGTCGAGCACGGTGATGCTGTCCTCGTCGCCTTCGGGT
The DNA here is from genome assembly GCF_040651415.1 of Streptomyces sp. NPDC048484. NCBI lineage: Bacteria > Bacillati > Actinomycetota > Actinomycetes > Kitasatosporales > Streptomycetaceae > Streptomyces > Streptomyces sp. NPDC048484. The sequence continues at coordinate 29,865 of NZ_JBEZJY010000012.1, read as the reverse complement.
CCCACCGGCACCAAAGCCTTGGGCAGGGTGTCGGTGTAGGGGCGCAGACGCCGTCCGGCGCCGGCAGCCAGCACGAGGCCGATCATGCGGGTTCTCCTTCATCGTGTACGGCGGGTGCGCCGCGCCTGTGGGCGGTCACCCAGAAGCGGATGCTCTCGAAGAGCACCAGCAGTGCCACGGCCACGGCGAGAGCCGTGAGCGCGACCTTGAAATCTTCGGCGGCGAGCAGCACGGCCAGGACGGTGATCAGCAGCGTCCTGCCTTCGTGCCCGCCGATCGCCCGCACCAGCCAGTGCGGAGGCGCGCCGGCGTTGCCGCGGATGCGGTACACCGTGTCGTAGTGATGGTAGGCGACCGCGGCGACGAGCCCGAAAGCCGCCGGAAGCGCGCCGTTCACGTCGGCTTTGGCCGCCAGTACCAGAACGGTGCCGTATTCGGCGGCGCGCAGCACCGGCGGGACGAGCCAGTCCAGGGCGCCCTTGAGGGGCAGCGCGACGGCGGCGCCGGAGGTGAGGACGTACAGCACGGCGGCGAGGGCGGACCAGCCACTGCCGTAGTCGGCGGTCCAGGCCGCGGCGACGAGGATCACCGCGCCCGGCAGCGCGATCAGCAGGCGCGATCCGAACGGCGGTGTGGCGGGCAGCTTCCCGAGCAGCGAGGCACAGGCCCGTGCGAGCGGGCCCGAGTCGGTGAGGTCCGCCAGCGCCTGGACGGCCCGGTCGGTGCGCTGTGCCTTGCGGGTCACCGACCGCAGGACACGGCCCGCGGTGGTGTAGCACGCGGCGAAGGCGCACCCGATCAGCAGCACATAGAAGGTGATACGGGGTGTCGTGACCGCCGTGAGTACGGCGATCATCGCCCAGCGCTCACCGATGGGCAGGACGATCATCCGCCGCAGCCAGACCGTCCAGCCGACGCTGTCGAGCTTGCCCGAAAGGGCGGCGGTGGGGCTGGTGTTGGCGGCCGTGCTGTCGGCGTTCGCCTCGTTGAAGGAGAAGTCGACGACGTGCCGGCAGGTCTGCAGGACCATCGCGCCGAGGGCCAGCGCCCACACGTCGTCCCCGCCGCGGGCGGCGCCGAGGGCGAGGCCCGCGTAGTAGGCGTACTCCTTGGCGCGGTCGAAGGTCGCGTCGAGCCAGGCGCCGAGCGTGGAGTACTGCAGGGAGTAGCGGGCGAGCTGGCCGTCCGTGCAGTCGAGGACGAAGGAGAAGAGGAGCAGCAGGCCCGCGGCGACGAAGCCGGCCCGGGTGCCGGTCGCCGCACAGCCGGCCGCGATCAGCGCGGTGAGCAGCGACGCCGTGGTGACCTGGTTCGGGGTCAGGCCGCGGCGGGCGCACCAGCGGGCGAGGTAGCGGGAGTACGGGCTGATGCAGTACGTGGTGAAGAAGCCGTCGCGGGACTTCACAGCGGTACGCAGCCGGATCGCCTCGTCGTCCACGGAGGCGACGGCCTGGCGGACCTCGTTGCGGGCCTGGGGATCCCTGGGGACCTCGGCGACGAGTTCGCCCAGCTCGGGGCGGTGCAGATCGGTGTCGAGGGCCTCCGCGACGCGGTCGGCGAGGATGCCGACCACCACGGAACCGTTCGACGCGTCACCGGAGGCGGTGCGCAGCGCCCTGGCCAGCGCCGGACGGGCCGCGGGCCGGGCGGTGACGGCGCCGGGGATCGCGGCGGCCTCGAAGCGGGGGTCGGTCAGTCCGAGCCGCAGCGCGTGGACGTGTCCCATGAAGCGGGCGTCGACGACGGCGACCCGCTGGTCCGCGGGGACGGCGGCGAGAAGCGTCTCGGCGTCGGCCGCGTCGGCGGCGGCCCGCACGTCGAAGCCGAGCGACCTCAGATCGCCCTCGATCGACGATCCGGGGGCCGGCTGACCGGTGAGGATGGCGGTCGACAGACGAACTCACTCCTCCGGGTTCCGGCGTGCGCGACGCCGGGCATGTGCGTGGTGGGGGTGCGCCTCGGGCCAGGTACGGCCGGGCGGCATGTCGGCAGAGGCTATCGGATGGTGGGAAGCGGCCGTTCACCGCCCGTTCACGGCCCGATCAACACGTTCCGATCGGCGCGTCCGCCGCGATCATCATCGTGGATTCGGGCCCCGGCCCACAAACCACGGCCTATTACGACGCAATTCACGGCATAGCTCCCGTGCCCCGTGAAGGCGGCGGACCGGCATAGGGTGAGCACCCATGACATGGCTGATCACAGGTGGGGCCGGATACATCGGGGCGCACGTGGCGCGGGCCATGGCCGAGGCCGGGGAGCGCGTGCTCGCGCTCGACGATCTCTCGGCCGGGGTTCCCGCACGGCTGCCCGACGGGATTCCCCTCGTGCGGGGTTCGGCGCTGGACGGGGAGTTGCTGAAACGGGTCCTCGCCGAGCACGCGGTGACGGGTGTGGTGCACCTGGCCGCGCGCAAGCAGGTCGGGGAGTCCGTGGAGCAGCCCACGCGCTATTACCAGGAGAACGTCGGAGGGCTCGCCACGCTCCTGGACGCGGTCGCCGGAGCGGGTGTGGAGCGTTTCGTCTTCTCCTCGTCCGCTGCCGTCTACGGCAACCCGGACACGGAGCTGATCACGGAGGACACTCCGTGCGCTCCGATGAGCCCCTACGGCGAGACGAAGCTCGCGGGTGAGTGGCTGGTGCGGGCCGCGGGCCACGCGCACGGCATCAGGACCGTGTGCCTGCGCTACTTCAACGTGGCGGGCGCCGCCACGCCGGAGCTGGCGGACACCGGCGTCTTCAACGTGGTCCCGATGATCTTCGACCGGCTCACGCGCGGCGAGTCCCCCCGGATCTTCGGTGACGACTATCCGACGCCGGACGGCACGTGCGTACGCGACTACATCCATGTCGCCGACCTCGCCGAGGCGCATCTCGCGGCGGCCCGGCGGCCGGCCTCGACGGATGTCCCGGGTGATCTGACGGTGAACATCGGCCGCGGCGAGGGTGTCTCGGTGCGCGAACTCGTGACGCTCGTCGGCGAGGTCACCGGTGACACCCGTCCGGTTCTCGTCGAGCCGCGCCGACCGGGTGACGCCCCGCGTGCGGTCGCCTCAGCGGCGCTGGCCGCGGCGGAACTGGGCTGGACGGCCCGGCGCGGGATGCGCGAGATGGTCGAATCCGCATGGCGGGGCTGGCAGCTGCACCACTCTTGACGATCCGGCGTGCGCCCGGTGGTGGAGGCACCCCGCGCGGGTGAGGGCCGGTCGGCAGGCGTGGTGCACCGACTGCGCGCTACGGCGTACGGCCCGGTTTCGCGCTGCGGGCGAAGGGGCGAAACTCCCGGTCTGGACGATTCCATGCCGGTTGCGGCGGGAACGATCAGTTGTCCGGCCCTTTTCGGTGTCCGGCCGGTACGGGGCGTGATGTCCGGTTCGGTCGCGCGGCGGAACCGGACGTACGGGACCCCGCGTGGTGCCGGGAGTGCCGGTCCCGTACGGCAGACTTGGGACTTGAAGACCGATGCGAAGGATGGGTATGCCGATCACTCCTGCCACCGCGACGCACAGTTCGTCGAACGGCACCGCTGAAGCCATCTTGCTCGAACTGGTCGACGAGGACGGCGCCACGATCGGCACGGCGGAGAAGCTCACGGCCCATCAGCCGCCCGGGCAACTGCACCGGGCGTTCTCCGTCTTCCTCTTCGACGAGCGGGGCCGGCTGCTGGTGCAGCAGCGGGCGCTGGGCAAGTACCACTCCCCCGGTGTCTGGTCCAACACGTGCTGCGGTCACCCGTACCCCGGCGAGGCGCCCTTCGCGGCGGCCGCGCGCCGGACGCACGAGGAGCTGGGGGTCTCGCCCTCACTCCTGGCCGAGGCGGGCACGGTCCGCTACAACCACCCGGACCCGGCCTCGGGACTGGTGGAGCAGGAGTTCAACCACCTGTTCGTCGGGATGGTGCAGTCCTCTCTGCGGCCGGACCCCGAGGAGGTCGGGTCGACGGCCTTCGTGAGCGCGGCCGAGCTGGCCGAGCGGCACGCGAAGGACCCGTTCTCGGCATGGTTCATGACCGTGCTGGACGCCGCCCGGCCCGCGATCAGGGAGCTGACGGGCGACTCCGCGGGCTGGTGACCTCGGGTTTCCGCGCCCCGGAAGGGGCGCGGCACACGTCATGGCGGCGGCACACATGTCATGACAGCGGCACACCTCATGGCGGGGCACACCTCATGGCGGCGGCCTGCATCATGGCCGGCGCTCAGGCCGTTCGCGCGAGGCTTCAGACCGCTCGCGCGACGGTGAGGGGCAGCGCCGACCAGATCACCTTGCCTCCCGTCGCCGTATGCTCCACGTCGCACCACCCGCCCGCCTCTCGCGTGATCTCGCTGACCAGGAGGAGGCCGCGGCCGCCCGTCCGGCCGTGGTCGGCTTCCAGGGCCGTCGGGCGGTACGGATGGCTGTCCTCGACGGAGACCCGCACCCACTCGGCGCCGACGGCGACCTCGACGGCGAGCGTCGGGGAGAGCACCGCCGCGTGCCGGACCGCGTTGGTCACCAGCTCGGAGACGATCAGCAGCAGCCCGTGGACGACGTCGTCCGAGACCGGTACGCCCTGGCGGACCAGCAGGTCACGGACCGCGTGCCGCGCCTGCGGTACGGAGGCTTCGACGGCGGGAGCACTGAATCGCCAGACGCCCTCGTACGGCAGCGGGCCGGGTGGTCCGGCATCGGGGGACGCCTCCTCACCGCGTTCAGGACGGGGGCCGGACCCCCGCCCCTGGTCGTCCATCGTCCGGTCGCCGCCCTTGCGCTCGATTGTCACCACACGTCGAGTGTTGGTAACGCGCTGGTCCGTGCCGGATAACTGAACAGAAGTCGGCAACTATCGATATTTTTTGATCGCCTCCGCATGGCGCCGTCAGCTGCGCGACGAGTCCTGTCCGTCTTATGGCGATTCCCGAACTCTTCCGGTTGTACGGGTTTGGTCCGAGACGAGACTGACGATGCGCCGGCCACCGTATCCGGTCGCCACCAGGCCGAGCCCGTCGAAGAGCAGCGCGAGCGAGAAGAAGGTGCCGATGACGTACTTGCTGCTGCTCGGCCAGGACGCGAGCACGAGGATGCCGAGCAGCAGACCGAAGGCTCCCTGCACGAGCGACCAGCCGAACTGGGGGCCGCGCACCACCAGGCTGCCGACCAGCCGGAAGACACCTCCGGTCAGGAACAGCAGCGCGGCGAACATGGCCAGCGCCTCGGCGGCTGCCTCGGGCCTGCTGATGATCACGACGCCCGCCGCGATGTTCAGGGCAGCGACCACGACTCCGAGCCAGAAGAAGTTGGAGGCGCGGGCCTGCACCGCGTGCAGCAGACCGACCACGCCGCCGATCAGCAGCAGCCAGCCGAACAGCAGCATCGAGGTCAGCGTGGCGACCCCGGTGTAGACGAGCCCGACCAGGCCCGCGAGCACCAGGATCACGCCGAGCGCGGCGAGCCAGCCGAAGCTGCGGCTGAGCTTCGCGGTCTCACCCCCGGCCTTGGCCGCGGATGTGGACTTGGCTGCGGACCGGAACCTGGACCTGGCCATCAGCGCCTCCTCGGACTGCCTGTCTGCCCCCTGTCCTCACGCCTACCCGCCCCCTTCTTGATCGTACGTTCGAGGAGGACGGATAGCATCCGGCCATGGAGCCGCAGCTGCTGCACAGCGTCGCCGACGGGGTCGCCACCGTCGTCATCCACCACCCGGCCAAGCGCAACGCCATGACGGCGGACATGTGGCGGGCGCTGCCACCCCTGCTCGACACGCTGGCCGCGGACCCGGCCGTCCGCGTGCTCGTGCTCACCGGAGAGGGCGGGACGTTCTGCGCCGGGGCCGACATCTCCTCGCTGCGGGATTCGGCCGGGGAGGCACAGAACCTCGCCGTGGCGGCGGAGGAAGCGCTGGCCGCGTTCCCCGGGCCTACGCTCGCCGTCGTACGCGGCTACTGCGTGGGCGGAGGATGCCAGCTCGCGGCGGCGTGCGATCTGCGGTTCGCGGACGAGCAGGCGTCGTTCGGGATCACTCCGGCGAAGCTGGGAATCGTCTACGCGGCGTCCTCCACACGGCGGTTGGTGTCCCTCGTGGGGCCCGCCACCGCCAAGTACCTGCTGTACTCCGGTGAGTTGATCGACACGGGACGAGCGCTGCGCACCGGCCTGGTGGACGAGGTGCTGCCCGGCGCCGAACTGGACGACCGGGTCGCGGAGTTCACGCGGATCCTCGTGTCCCGCTCGCAGCTGACGCAGGCCGCGGCGAAGGAGTTCGCCGACGGCCGCACCGACCGGGATGCCTACTGGGCGAGGCAGGCGCGGGAGGGCGGCGACACCGCGGAGGGCGTCGCCGCCTTCCTGGAACGCCGCTCGCCCGAGTTCCCATGGACCACGTCGGCCACGTCGGCCACGTCGGCGGCTAGGAGAGGTTGAACCGGCTCCGCGAGCGGAGCCGCTCGACGAGGTGCGCGGGCGCCTTCCGCGGGGAGCCCGCGTCGTAGGGCGGCTGGGGGTCGTACTCCACGGCCAGCTGTACGGTCCGGGCGTGCTCGTCGCCCGCGATCCTGCCGAGCAGCGTGAGACCCATGTCGATCCCGGACGAGACGCCGGCGGCCGTGACGTACTTGCCGTCGGTCACGACCCGCTCCTCCGTGGGCTCGGCGCCGAAGCGCCGGAGATGTTCGAGGGCCAGCCAGTGCGAGGTGGCCCGGCGGCCCGTCAGCAGTCCGGCCGCCGCGAGCAGCAGTGAGCCGGTGCACACGGACGTCGTCCAGGTGCTCGTGGCGTCGGCCGTGCGCAGCCAGTCGAGGAGGATCTCGTTCTCCATCTGCGGAGTCTGGCCGGGACCTCCCGAGACCACCACGATGTCCGGGCGCGGGACCTCGGCGAAGGTCCTGTCGGCCGTGATGGCGAGGTCGCCGGTGTCCGTACGGACGGGTCCTCGGTGTTCGGCGACGAAGACCGTCTCCGCGTCGGGGAGGCGGCCGAGGATCTCGTACGGGCCGACCGCGTCGAGGCCCGTGAAGCGGTCGAAGAGGACGATGGCGATCTGCATGAAGGCCTTTCGTTTTCCTGCGGCGGACGAATAACCTCGCCCTTTCTCGCACGCGCCCGGCCTTGCCCGCCAGGTGTTTTGTGCCGAGCGGAGGCGGGCGTGCCCTGCGCGCCCTGTCCGGACGGACACGGGGCCGGATGGGCGCCCCCTCTTTTCTGCGTACTGACCAGTCGGTAACGTGCGAGGCATGATGACAGTTCTGCCGGAGCGTGCCGGACGCCGATGCCACAACGTCCTCAATCCGCTGCACTCGTGCCACTACTTCTCGCCCGATCTCGGCCAGGAGCTGGCCGAGATCGGGGTGACGGACCGCAGCGCCGCGTACTTCGCGGTGCGCGCCGCGGCCATGGGGCCGGTGGGGGCGGGCACGGTGACGGCGACGTTCTACAACTTCCGGCACGAGCTCGTGGCGCGGCATGTGCCCGAGGTGTGGCGGATCGCCTCTCCGGAGGTGGTCCTCGCGGCACGCGCGCGTGCCGCCGACTCGACGCTGCGGCGGCTGCTCGGAGACGAGGTGATCGCCTCGAAGGAGGTCGCCGAGGCGGCGGGGCTCGCGCTGCGGGCCGCCGAGGCGTGCACCAGGACCGCCCGCCCGCTGTACGCCGCCCACGCGGACCTGCCGGTACCCGACGAGCCGCACCTCGCGCTCTGGCACGCGGCCACGCTGCTGCGCGAGCACCGGGGCGACGGGCACCTCGCAGTGCTGCTCGGCGCGGAACTCGACCCCATGGAGGCGCTGGTGAGCCACACCGCCACCGGCAGGGGCATGGCGCCGAAATGGGTCCTCTCCACCCGTGGCTGGCGCCGCGAGGACTGGGACGCGGCCACCGGGCGGCTCCAGGAGCGGGGGCTGCTCACCGCCGAGGGCGAGTTGACGCAGGGCGGTGTCGCCCTCCGCCAGGAGATCGAGGCCCGGACGGACCGCCTCGACACGGCCCCGTACGAGCATCTGGGCGCCGCGGGCGTCGACCGCCTCACGGAGCTGGCCACGGAGCTGGTCACGGCGGCGATGGCCGCCGGCGCGTTCCCGGAGGGCATGATCGGCAAGAGCTGAACACGCCCCGCTCACACCGGCCCTGGCCGGCCCCGGGGTTCAGCCAGGGTTCAGCCAGGGTTCAGGACGCGGATCCGAGGTACCCGTAAGCCTCCCGGCCGTACTGATCGGGAGACGAAAGGGGTATCTCGTGTTCCGTGCCATCGCAGACGTGTTCCGGCAGATCGGCGGAGCCGTCGCCACAGTGGTGACGCTCCCGTTCCGGGCAGTGGCCCGGCTGTTCGGCGGCGCCTCAAGCGCGACGCGCAGGGGCGGACGGACGCGCAGGGCCTGACCTGAGACCGCTGTGGGAGCCGGACACGCCGAGGGCGTGTCCGGCTCCCCGCGTGTCCGGCTCCCCGCAGGTCCGGCTCCCCGCAGGTCCGAGCCGCCCTTGATCCCCCCGTTGTCGGTGCCACCTGCCACAATTGCCGCGCAACCTCAGTCAAGAAGGCGGTACGGGAATCGTGACCACAGAGCTGCCACCCCTCGCAGGGTCCATCGAAAGCAGGATCGCCGAGGAACTCGGCGTACGGGAGCGGCAGGTCAAGGCGGCCGTCGACTTGCTCGACAGCGGCTCGACGGTGCCCTTCATCGCCCGCTACCGCAAGGAAGCGACCGAGATGCTCGACGACGCGCAGCTGCGCACGCTCGAAGAGCGGCTGCGCTACCTGCGGGAGCTGGAGGAGCGGCGGTCGGCGATCCTCGACTCGGTGCGCGAGCAGGGCAAGCTCACCGAAGAGCTGGCGGCGCGCATCCGTGGCGCGGAGACCAAGGCGCGGCTGGAGGACATCTACCTGCCGTTCAAGCCGAAGCGGCGCACGAAGGCGCAGATCGCGCGTGAGGCGGGCCTGGAGCCGCTCGCCGAGGGGCTCCTCGGGGACCCGTCGGTCGACCCGATCACCGCGGCCACGGCCTTCGTCGACGCCGACAAGGGCGTCGCCGATCCGCAAGCGGCCCTGGACGGCGCCCGCTCGATCCTCACCGAACGGTTCTCGGAGGACGCCGACCTGATCGGCGAGCTGCGCGAGCGTATGTGGGTGCGTGGCCGGCTGGTCGCCAGGGTGAAGGACGGCAAGGAGGAGGCGGGCGCCAAGTTCGCCGACTACTTCGACTTCGCCGAGCCTTTCAAGGAGCTGCCCTCACACCGCGTCCTCGCCATGCTGCGCGGGGAGAAGGAGGAGGTCCTGGACCTCGTCCTGGAGCCCGAGGAGCCGTCCGAGCAGCCCGGCCCGTCCTCGTACGAGGGGATCGTCGCGCATCGCTTCGGGATCGCCGAGCGCGGCCGGCCGGGCGACAAGTGGCTGACGGACACGGTCCGCTGGGCCTGGCGCACCCGGCTGCTCGTCCACCTCGGTATCGATCTGCGGCTGCGCCTGCGCACGACCGCCGAGGACGAGGCGGTCAACGTCTTCGCGACGAACCTGCGCGACCTCCTGCTGGCCGCTCCGGCCGGCACCCGCTCGACGCTGGGGCTCGACCCCGGATTCCGTACGGGTGTGAAGGTCGCCGTGGTCGACGCGACGGGCAAGGCCGTCGCCACGGACGTCATCCACCCGCACGTCCCGGCGAACAGGTGGGACGAGGCCGTCGCCAAGCTCGCCCGCCTCGCCAAGGAGCACGCGGTCGAGCTGATCGCGATCGGCAACGGCACGGCGTCCCGCGAGACGGACAAGCTCGCCGGTGAACTGATCGCCAAGCACCCGGAGTTGAATCTGACCAAGGTGATGGTGTCCGAGGCGGGGGCGTCCGTGTACTCGGCGTCGGCGTTCGCGTCGCAGGAGCTGCCCGGCATGGACGTGTCGCTGCGCGGCGCCGTCTCCATCGCCCGGCGTCTGCAGGACCCGCTCGCCGAGCTGGTGAAGATCGACCCGAAGTCGATCGGTGTCGGCCAGTACCAGCACGACCTGTCCGAGGTGAAGCTCTCGCGCTCCCTGGACGCGGTCGTCGAGGACTGTGTGAACGGCGTCGGCGTGGACGTGAACACGGCGTCGACTCCCCTGCTCACCCGGGTCTCCGGCATCACTTCCGGACTCGCCGAGAACATCGTGGCGCACCGCGACGCGAACGGCCCGTTCACGTCGCGTACGGCGCTGAAGAAGGTGGCCAGGCTCGGCCCCAAGGCGTACGAGCAGTGTGCGGGCTTCCTGCGGATCCGCGGCGGGGCGGACCCGCTGGACGCGTCGAGTGTTCACCCCGAGGCGTACCCCGTGGTCCGTCGGATGGTGAAGACGGCGGGGAGCGAGGTCGGCTCGCTGATCGGCAACACCGGGGTGCTGCGCTCGCTGAGGCCGACCGATTTCGTGGACGAGACGTTCGGTCTGCCGACGGTGACGGACATCCTGCGGGAGCTGGAGAAGCCGGGGCGCGACCCGCGGCCGGGCTTCAAGACGGCGACCTTCAAGGACGGCGTGGAGAAGATCTCCGACCTGGCCTCCGGGATGGTCCTCGAAGGGGTCGTCACCAATGTGGCGGCCTTCGGTGCGTTCGTGGACGTCGGTGTGCACCAGGACGGCCTGGTGCACGTCTCGGCGATGTCCAGGACGTTCGTCAAGGACCCGCGGGACGTGGTGAAGTCCGGCGACATCGTCAAGGTGAAGGTGCTTGAGATCGACATTCCGCGCAAGCGGATTTCTTTGACGCTGCGGTTGGACGACGAAGCGGTACCGGCGGGGCAGGAGGCCGCTTCCGGGGGGCGCCCTCAGCGGGGTGGACGGCCGCCTCAGCAGCGGGATCGGCAGCGGGGCCGTACCGGTGGTGGTGGCGGTGCGGGTGGCTCCGGGGGGCGTCAGCCGGCGCCCGCGCCCGCGCCCGGGAACAGTGCGATGGCTGACGCGTTGCGGCGGGCGGGGCTTGCCGACCCGAAGGGTGGGAAGGGGCGCGGCTGAGTTGGCCTGCCGGGCGCGCCCTGCGGGGCGCCTAGCGTTCCAGTACCTTGCCCGCAGCCACTTCCAGGCGGCGGGTCGTGCGGACCGCGTTCAGCATGCGGCGGTCGTGGGTGACCAGGAGGAGGGTGCCCTCGTAGGAGTCGAGGGCCGATTCCAGTTGCTCGATCGCCGGGAGGTCGAGGTGGTTGGTCGGCTCGTCGAGGACCAGGAGGTTGACGCCGCGGCCCTGGAGGAGCGCCAGGGCCGAGCGGGTGCGTTCGCCCGGGGAGAGGCCGGCCGCCGGGCGCAGGACGTGTTCCGCCTTGAGGCCGAACTTGGCCAACAGCGTGCGGACCTCGGCCGGCTCGGTGTCCGGGACGGCCGCGCAGAACGCGTCGAGCAGGGGCTCCGTGCCGTGGAACAGCTTGCGGGCCTGGTCGACCTCGCCGACGATCACGCCCGAGCCGAGCGTGGCGTGGCCCGAGTCCAGGGGCACCCGGCCGAGCAGGGCGCCGAGCAGCGTGGACTTGCCCGCGCCGTTCACACCGGTGACGGCCACCCGGTCCGCCCAGTCGATCTGGAGCGTGGCCGGGCCGAAGGTGAATGCGCCCCGCCGGACCTCCGCGTCGCGCAGGGTGGCGACCACGGAGCCCGACCGCGGGGCCGCCGCGATCTCCATCCGCAGCTCCCACTCCTTGCGCGGCTCGTCCACCACGTCGAGCCGCTCGATCATGCGCTGCGTCTGCCGGGCCTTCGCGGCCTGCTTCTCGCTGGCCTCGCTGCGGAACTTGCGGCCGATCTTGTCGTTGTCGTTGTTCGCCTTGCGCCTGGCGTTCTTGACGCCCTTGTCCATCCAGGAGCGCTGCATCTGGGCGCGGCCCTCGAGCGCGGACCGCTTGTCGGCGTACTCCTCGAAGCCCTCGCGGGCGTGCCGGCGCGCCACGTCCCGCTCTTCCAGATAGGCCTCGTAGCCGCCGCCGTACAGCGTGATCTGCTGCTGGGCCAGGTCGAGTTCGAGGACCTTGGTGACCGTGCGGGTGAGGAACTCGCGGTCGTGGCTGACGACGACCGTTCCGGCGCGCAGGCCCGAGACGAAGCGTTCGAGGCGCTCCAGACCGTCCAGGTCGAGGTCGTTGGTCGGCTCGTCGAGCAGGAACACGTCGTAGCGGGAGAGGAGAAGTGAGGCGAGTCCCGCGCGGGCCGCCTGGCCACCGGAGAGCGAGGTCATCGGCTGGTCCAGGCCGACGGCGAGACCGAGCGAGTCGGCGACCTCCTCGGCCCGCTCGTCGAGGTCGGCGCCGCCGAGCCCGAGCCAGCGCTCCAGGCTGTCCGCGTACGCGTCGTCCGCGCCCGGTGCTCCGTCGACCAGTGCCTGCGTGGCCTCGTCCATCACCCGCTGGGCCTCGGCCACACCGGTGCGGCGCGCCAGGAACTCCCCCACGGTCTCGCCGGGCCGGCGCTCCGGCTCCTGCGGCAGATGGCCGACGGCCGCGGTGGGCGGCGAGAGCCGCAGCTCGCCCTCCTCGGGCTTGATGAGCCCGGCGAGCATCCGGAGCAGGGTGGACTTGCCCGCACCGTTGGCACCGACGAGACCGATCACGTCGCCGGGCGCGACGACGAGGTCGAGTTCGGCGAAGAGCGTGCGGTCGCCGTGGCCGGCGGCGAGGTTCTTGGCGACGAGAGTGGCAGTCATCAGGGAGCCGATCCTAATCGCCGAGCTCGCCCGCCCGCGCCAGGGTTTCGCGCACGCCCACGCGCACGCCCACGCCCTTCGCGTGCCGACACCCGCGTCGGCACGCGTGTCGGCACACGCGCCGGCTCCGGGGTGTCAGCGGGCCATCGCCTCCACCAGCACGCTCCCGGAGGTCCGCGCCACGATGAACGACTCCCCTCTCGTCGCCCTCGCGTCCAGCGGAAGCCGGTGGCGGCCCGCTTCCAGGACGCCGTCGAACACCTCGTGCATATGAGTGCGGTAGAGACGGTCCAGGCGGTACGCGGTCAGCCGGACCCGGCAGGGGGAGGTGACCTCTACGCCCGCCTCACCGTCGGCGGCGACCAGCCGGGTCAGCCGGCGCTGCTCCCGCGGGCTGCGGTCCAGGGCGTTCTCTATCTGGGCGACCAGCAGCGGGACGATCGGGGCCAGGCCCTCGACGTACGCGACGTGGACTCCGGCATGCTCGAAGGACTCCCGGACGGCGGCACGTTCCTGCTCGGTGACGGCACGGCCGAAGGCGACGGCGCCGTAGGCACGCAGTTCGTCGGCGGGGACGTCGGTGGCGTCCCTGGTGATGTCGGCGCCGATGCCGATGATGCGCAGGGCGGCGGCGAGCTTGGCCAGGACGGCTGCCCGGGCGCCGATGAGCAGGACCCGGCGGCGTTCGCCCGCGGCGCCCGTGAGCCCGGTGGGGCCCGTGGGCCCGGTGAGCAGGGAGCTCAGGGCGGCGCGGTAGTCGTCGCCGTGGAAGAGGAAGGGGCCGATGCCGTGATAGCCGTTCCGTTCCAGGTCGGCGTGCTCGTCGGTCTGCCAGGCGAAGTCGCGCCACACGAAGTCGTCGCCGTGCCGGTCGATCACGGCGGTCACGGCGCCGCACGCGAGGTCCTCGCACTCCGGGCAGCCGTATATGACGTACCGGCCGTCCTCCAGCGGAGGGTCGGCTTCCAGCAGCAGACTGCGCACCTGGGCGGTGAAGATGGCGGGGGGTACGTCGGAGGCGAGGGGGGACACGGCGTCGAGGTCGGAGAGCTGGTACAGCAGCGGGCGTCCGTCGACGATGAAGTCCACGAAGTCCCGATGCGCTTGGTAGTCACCGTTGGCCAGAACCCCACCGGCACGCATCGCCGGTGCCAGGCCGAAGGTCGTGTACTCGGCAGACATGTTGTGAGTATCCCCAGAGTGGGCGGACTCTGAGCACGGCATGACATATTTCGCTAACGTCCCCGCGTGGCGGAAGATCGAAGCAGTGACGTGATCGTGGTCGGCAGCGGTGTCATCGGGCTCACGACGGCCCTCGTTCTCGCCGAGAGCGGCAGGCGCGTACGGATCTGGACGCGGGAGCCCGCCGAGCGGACCACCTCGGCGGTTGCGGGCGCGCTGTGGTGGCCGTACGCCATCGAACCGCGCAGGCTCGCCCGCGCGTGGGCGCTGCAATCACTTTCCGTGTACGAGGAGTTGGCGGCGCGCCCACAGGAGACGGGCGTACGCATGGTCGAGGGCGTAATGGGTGAGGCCCGACTGGACAAGCAGGGCTCGTGGGCCGCCGCCCGGCTGCCGGGGCTGCGGGCGTCCACGGCCGAGGAGTACGCGGGCACGGGACTGTGGGCGCGGCTGCCGCTGATCGACATGCCGGTGCATCTGGGGTGGCTGCGCGAGCGGTTCCTGCGGGCGGGCGGGACGGTCGAGGCACGCACCGTGACGGACCTCGCCGAGGCTCGGGCGGAGGCGGGGACCGTCGTCAACTGCACGGGGCTCGGTGCGCGTGAGCTCGTGGCGGATCCGGCGGTCCGGCCCGTGCGGGGGCAGCTCGTGATCGTGGAGAACCCGGGCATCCGGACGTGGCTCGTGTCGACCGACGCGGTCGCCGGGACGACCACGTACCTCTTTCCGCAGCCGGACCGGTTGGTTCTGGGCGGGACCACGGACGACAACGAGTGGTCGCAGACGGCTGACCCGGCGGTGGCCTCGCGGATCGTCGAGCGGTGCGCGCTGCTGCGGCCCGAGGTCGCGGGGGCGCGGGTGCTGGGGCATCGGGTGGGGTTGCGGCCCGTGCGGGACGCTGTGCGACTTGAGCGGGAGGTTCGACGTGGGGGTGGGGTGTTGGTGCACAACTACGGGCATGGTGGGGCGGGCGTGACTGTGGCTTGGGGATGTGCGCGGGTTGTTCTGGACCTTGTCTCCGAGTGAGCGCGGGTGGCTCTGCCGAGTGAGCGCGGGTGGCTCTGCCGGGTGGCCGTGTGTTGGCTGCGGGTTCGCTGTGGCTGGTCGCGCAGTTCCCCGCGCCTCTGAAAGACAGCCGCTCTCCGCGCCCCTGAAAGACAAAGACAGACGGGCGCCCCGCGTCCGAAGAGCGGGGCGCCCGTCTGTGGCTCTGGACTGTGGTCAGGTGTGGTCGTGGCCCAAGGGGTCGCCGTCGGTTTCTGTGCCGGCGCCGGGGCCGACCCTGATCTCGAAGTCGCCGTCGTACTTCTTGTGGCCTTCGATCACAGCGAGTTCGACGGCCTCCGAGCCCATCTCGTTGCGGACGATGACCGGGTCCCTGCGCAGGTCGCGCATGAGTGCGACGCACATCCCGATCATCACCAGGACGAAGGGTGCGGCGGCCAGAATCGTGAGGTTCTGCAGGCCGGTGAGCGCGTCGCCGCTGCCGCTGCCCACGAGCAGCATGATGGCGGCGACGGCTCCGGTCACCACACCCCAGAAGATCACGACGAACCGGCTGGGTTCGAGGGCGCCCTTCTGGGAGAGCGTGCCCATGACGATGGACGCGGCGTCGGCTCCCGAGACGAAGAAGATGCCGACGAGGATCATCACGAGCAGGCTGGTGATCGTCGCGATGGGGAACTCCTGCAGGACGCCGAAGAGCTGCCCCTCGGGAGTCGACTCACCGGCGAGCGCGCCGCCTTGCTTCAGCTTCATCGCCGTTCCGCCGAAGACCGCGAACCAGACGAGACTCACCGTGCTGGGCACGAGGATGACGCCGCCGACGAACTGCCGGATGGTGCGGCCACGGCTGATGCGGGCGATGAACATGCCGACGAAGGGCGTCCAGGAGATCCACCACGCCCAGTAGAAGACGGTCCAGCTGCCGAGCCAGTCGGCGACGCCCTTCCCGCCGCTGGCCTCGGTACGGCCGGCGAGCTGCGGCAGGTCACCGAGGTAGGAGAAGATCGAGGTGGGCAGCAGGTCGAGCACGATGATCGTGGGGCCCGCGATGAAAACGAAGACCGCGAGCACCAGGGCCAGCACCATGTTGATGTTGGACAGCCACTGGATACCCTTCTCCACGCCGGAGATGGCCGAGGCGACGAACGCAACGGTCAGCACGGCGATGATCGTGACGAGCAGGCCGTTGCTCACGTCGTCCATCCAGTCGAGCTCTGTGAAACCGGAGCCGATCTGGAGGGCGCCGAGACCCAGTGAGGCCGCCGATCCGAAGACCGTGGCGATGATGGCGAGGATGTCGATCGCCCGGCCCACCGAGCCGTTGGCGTGCTTCTCGCCGATGAGCGGGGTGAAGACCGCGCTGATGGTCTGGCGGCGGCGTTTGCGGTAGGTGCTGTAGGCGATGGCGAGGCCGACCACCGCGTAGATCGCCCAGGGATGCAGTGTCCAGTGGAAGAGGGTGGTGGCCATCGCCGTCTCCATGCGTTCTGCGGAGTCGGCGGGCGCGGTGCCCGGCGGAGGCGTCGAGTAGTGCGAGAGGGGCTCGCTCACGCCGTAGAACATCAGGCCGATGCCCATGCCGGCGCTGAACATCATCGCCACCCAGGAGACGGTGCGGAACTCGGGCTCCTCACCCTCGGCACCGAGGTGGATTCTTCCGTAGCGGCTCATCGCGATCCACAGCGCGAAGACCACGAAACACGAGGCGGCGAGCATGAACGCCCAGCCGCCGTTGTGGATCAGGCCGCCGAGCATCGTCGTGGAGGCGCTCTCCAGGGAGTCGGTGGCCACCGACCCCCAGATCACGAAGGCCACGGTGAGCGCGGCTGTGACGCCGAACACCACCCGGTCGGTGTGGGGGCCGGAGCTGCCGGGAACGCCGGGAACGCCCGACGGATCGTCCCGGCCTCCCCTGTTCTTCAAATCTTCGGTCATCGGCGGCACCTTCCCTGGAAAGCGTTCGGACACACATACCTGATCGTGTGCCTACGACCTACCACAGGTACCGCCGATCCCAACCGCGTCAGCAACGGGTGTCGGGCTCCGCGACCGTCAGGTGGTACGGGGCGCGCTCGTCGAGCAGCAGCGGGACGAGGGCACGCAGCGACTGGCGCAGTGGTACGACGGCGCCGCCACCGCGCGGGTCCTGCCGCGCCCGGACGCCGTGCAGGGTCAGCTCGTCCCCGACGTCCGCGTACTGGTCCGCTGTCAGCCGGTAGGCACAGGGCGGGTCCCCGATGATCTCGGACGGTTCGGCCGGGTCGTTGTCGGCGCCTCCCGTGTAGACCGGTCCGGTGTCCCGGTAGCCGGCCAGCCGGGCCACCGACGTGGCTGCCGAGATACGGCCGCGCCGTTCGTCCGTGAAGTCGTACAGGCCGTCCAGCGCGGCCAGTTGGGAGTGGACGCGGCGCCGGTTGTTGAGCGCCTCGTCGGCCTTCTCGGCCTCGGTGAGGGGGTCGACGCGGCTCTCGATGAGCAGTCCGACGCCGTGCTTGATGCCGGACATGTTCCGCAGGATCCGCTCCTGTCCGTCGCCCGCCACCTGCTGGATCGGGTCGCCGGTCACCGGGTCGGTCCAGATGCCGTACGTTCCGATCGAGTAGCCGGCGGCACGGGCGGCGGGCCGTACGTACACCCCCGACAGGTTCTGTGCCTCGTCGTGCACGGCCGTGTCGGTATTGAGGTTGCGCGGCCAGAGGTCGAAGAGGTCCTTGTCGTAGTACGGCGGGGTGGCCCCGTACTCGTGCAGGTCGTAGACGACGTCGGGCTCGCGGTCGCGGACGACGGCGGCCATGGCACGGGCCTCGGCCGTCCGCAGCGCGAGATGGTCACGGTTGATGTCGACGCCGTCGCTGTTGCCGCGGGTGTCGGCGGCCCGGCCGTCCGGGTTGGCGGTGGGCACGACGAGCAGCGTGGTGCGGTCGAGGAACCTGCGGGTGCCCGCGTCCGCGGCGAACGCGAGGTCGCGGACGGTGGTCAGGCAGGCCTCGCGCCCGGACGGTTCGTCGCCGTGCTGGCTGCAGATGAGCAGCACGGTGGTGTCGGCGTGCGGATTCCCGACGCGTACGAGCTGGACGGGGCGATCCTGTTTCGTGGTGCCGATCCGGCTGAGCGACACCCGCTCGCTCTTCCGGTCGACGGCGGTCAGGAAGGTCTGTTCCTCGGGCTGGGTGGTCCAGCGTGCTCCACCGGTCCGCTCGAATCCGGTGCGCGGCGGGCGTTCGGCCGCTTGGGCCGGTGCCGTCAGGGCGGGCGCGGTGAGGAGGGGTGCGGTGAGCGCCGCCGCCGTCAGGGCGAGGGCTGCGATCCGGCGGGATGTCATCGTTCGCCGCCTCCCGGGACGCGCTGGGTGGCACGGGGCTCGCCGACACCGTCGAGGATGGCGTCGGGCGTCACGTACGAGGATCCCGAGGTGGCGCGGGCGAAGGCGGCGGCGCCTCCCACGAGGGGCACACTGGCCGACGTACGGGACAGGTCGAGCGTGAGCGTCGGGGTGCTCGGCGGAGGGTCGATGAGGCCCTGGTCGGTGCCGGCGACGATCAGCGCGAGCCGGTGGCCCTTCGGGACGACGTGGTCGCTCGCGTGCAGGTCGAGCGTGATGGTGTACCGCTTGCCCGGGGTGAGCGGTTCGCCCTTCGCTTCGGAGGCGTGGTTGCCGAGGTCGGCCCAGCCCCGGCTGAACACCGTGTGGTCGACGGCGGTGGTCCTGGCCTGTGTCTGCCTGAAGCAGGAGCTGTCGCCCGTGGTGCTCGGCCCCCAGCAGGTGCGGTCGGTGAGCGTGGTGATGCCCTCGCCCGCGGCGGCGTAGTCACGGATCGTGTCGGGGCCGAGGTCGACCAGGACCGCGGACAGATGGGCGCTCGACGTGGTCGGCGTGGCGGTGACGGTCACCTCGGACGAGCCGGACAGGCGGACGTCTCGGGTGAGCGGCTTGGTGATGAATCCGGCCTTGGCGGACGTGGAGCGGTCGATCTGGGCGGCCCAGGCGGTCTCGTCCTGGCCCGGGTCGTCGGTGAAGGTCTCGGTGCCCGATCCGGTACGCAGTCCGAGGGTGCCGACGCCGGCCTGCTCGCCCTTGCCCGGACGCAGCTTCACTGTGTCGGTGCTCCGCGGCGGCCAGACGTCCGAGGTGACCCACTGGTCGGGGGCGCGCTCGATGTCGGCCATGGGCTCGTCGTCGATGCCGTTGTCGTAGCCGAGGAGTTCGTGGTCGAACCAGCGGTGCAGCGTGTCGGCCCAGGCGGCGCGACGGAAGTCGAAGGGGTCGACGTGGCCGGTCTGGGACAGCCAGACCCTTCGGTCGACGCCGTTCTCGGCGAGGCCGTCCCACCACTGGCCGAAGTGCTTCGGGCGGACGTTGAGGTCCTGCATGCCGTGGATGGCGAAGACGCTGGCGTCGACCTTGCCGACGTCCTTCACGTAGTCGCGCTCGGTCCAGAACTTCGTCCGGTCGCCGGTGCGCGGAGCCCCGTCGACGATGCTCTGCTGGACGGCGGCGCACCTGGCGCGGGCCTCGGGGCTCTCGACGTAGTCCGACAGCCAGTCCGGGCCGGAGTCGTAGAGGGGGGCGCCCTTGGCGAAGTAGTAGTCGTACCAGGAGGAGATGGCCGCTATCGGGACGATCGTCTCCAGGCCCTCGACCCCGGTGGCCGCGACGCCGTTGGCGATGGTGCCGTCGTAGCTCTTGCCGATCATGCCGGTTCTGCCGTTGGTCCAGCCGGCCTTGGCCTTCGTGCTCCCCGTACGGGAGGTGTAGCCCTTGCCCCGGCCGTTCAGCCAGTCGACGACAGCCTTCGCGGACTGGACGTCGGAGCGTCCGCCTACGTCCACGCAGCCGTCGGAGCGGTTGGTGCCGGCGAGGTCGACGCCCACGAAGGCGTAGCCGCGCGGCACGAAGTAGTTGTCGTAGTACAGCGGCATCTGGACGACGTCGCCGTTCGCGTCGTACGTCTTGAGCTGGCTCTCGTTGCCTCGGCCGCAGCAGGAGTAGTACGGACTGGCATCCATGATCACGGGGATTTTGCGGCCCTGCTGAGCGGGTTCGCGCGGGCGGACGATGTCGACGGCGACGCGGTCGGTCTTCCCGTCGCTGTCGCCGTCCAGTCCGGTGTCCACCCAGACGGACTCACGGATCGCGTTGTCGTACGAGTAGACAGGGGTGCTCTCCCGCGGAGCGCTCTGGGCGGCGGCCGGGGTGAGCAGGGTCGCCATCAGGGCGGCGGTGGCCGCCGTCGCGAGCGATCTCCAGGTGATGAGGCGCATGTAGCGCGCAGGTGTCCGCATGCGCGGAAGGTACTCCGGTCAACTCCTGTGCAAAAGGGGGCCGATCTGGGTGTACGGGGTTCGGCCCATGTGTGGCTTGAACGGTGCAGGGGACGGGGATCGCGCATGTCGGCCGAATGGCGGCATGTGACAGGTACGTTCATGGGTAGGGGCGGGCCCCGCGGAGGGCTGAGGGCACCCGTCACCGAGGATCTTTCACAACACGGGTGAGACAGCAATACTGTTGCACCGCACCAGGTGGTGGACGCGGTACCCGAAGGAGCAGGCATGGCGACGGACATCGAGGAACCGGCACTCACCGTCGACGAGCTGGCCGCGCGGGCGGGCGTCACCGTGCGGACGGTCCGCTTCTACAGCACCAGGGGGCTGCTGCCACCGCCCGTGATCGGGCCGCGCCGGGTGGGGCACTACAGCCAGGAGCATCTGGCGCGCCTCGCGCTCATCGAGGAGCTGCAGCACCAGGGGATGACGCTGGCCGGGATCGAGCGCTATCTGCAGCAGTTGCCGGACGGGCTCAGTGCCCATGACCTGGCCATCCACCGTGCCGTGGTGGCCTCCTGGGCGCCCGACGCCGCGGAGGAGGTGATCAGGGCGGAGCTGGAGCGCCGGGCGGGACGCCCGCTCGGCGAGAAGGATCTGGGCCGGCTCACCGCGATGGGCGTCCTCAGGGAGACGGCAGGCCCGGACGCGTACCGCGTGGATCTCGGGCTGCTGCGGCTCGGCGTCCAGCTGCTCGACGTACCGATGGCGCACGAGACGATACTCGCCGCGCGCGAGGTTCTGCTGAAACACACGCGCGCCGCGGCCCACGAGCTCTCCCTGCTGTTCCGGGACGAGGTGTCCGAGCACGATTCGGTCGAGGCGGTGAAGGACCTGTCGGCGCACATGCAACCACTCGTCGTACAGGCCCTCCTGACGACGTTTCAGCGATCCCTCAACGAAGAACTGCGGGAGTGGCTGAAGGCGCCTCACAATTAGGCGGAGCCGCCGGCCACGTTGAGGGTCTGGCCGGGCGGGGTGCGCAGGGCGGAGGCGGGGCGGCAGCCCATCGTTGGCTCCTCGTGGGGACGGGGCCCGTTCGCCGGTCAGCGTCGGGAACCCGTCCCACGGGGCCAAGGGCGGCGTACCACTCAGCGATACACCGCCGTTCCTCCGTACACCGCCGTCGCGCTGCGGGCCGCGGGATCAGCGGTCGCTGAACCGCTCCCCCTTCTCCGCCTTCGCCACGAGCAGGGCGGGCGGCGCGAACCGCTCCCCGTAGCGTTCGGCGAGTTCCCGCGCGCGTGCCACGAACGCGGGCAGCCCGGCAGCTTCCCCGCCGGTGCCCTCGTAACCGTTGATGTACTGCAGGACACCGCCCGTCCAGCCGGGGAAGCCGATCCCGAAGACGGACCCGATGTTGGCGTCGGCGACCGAGGTGAGGACGCCCTCCTCCAGGAGCCGGACGGTGTCCAGCGCCTCGGAGAACAGCATGCGCTCCTGCATGTCTTTGAAAGGCACAGTCTCGAAGGGGGCCTCCGTGCCCGCGCGGGTGAAGTGCTCCCGCAGGCCGGGCCACAGTCCGGCGCGCCTGCCGTCCTCCCCGTACTCGTAGAAGCCCGCGCCGCCGCTGCGGCCGGTGCGGCCGAACTCGTCGACCATGCGGTCGATGACGGCCTCGGCGGGGTGCGTCTCCCAGGTGCCGCCCGCCTCCTCGACGGCCCGCTTCGACTCGGCGCGGATCCTGCGGGGCAGGGTGAGCGTCAGTTCGTCCATCAGGGAGAGGACCTTGGCGGGGTAGCCGGCCTGGGCGGCCGCCTGTTCGACGGAGGCGGGCTCGATGCCCTCGCCGACCATCGCCACGCCCTCGTCCAGGAAGCGCCCGATGACCCGGGAGGTGAAGAAGCCCCGCGAGTCGTTGACGACGATCGGGGTCTTCCTGATCTGCCGTACGAGGTCGAAGGCGCGCGCGAGGGCCTCGTCGCCGGTGCGCCCGCCCCTGATGATCTCGACGAGCGGCATCTTGTCGACGGGCGAGAAGAAGTGCAGCCCGACGAAGTCCGCCTGCCGCTCGACGCCTTCGGCGAGCGCGGTGATCGGCAGGGTCGAGGTGTTGGAGCACAGCAGCGCGTCCGGCTCGACGATGTGCTGGATCTCCTGGAACACCTTGTGCTTGAGCGCCGGCTCCTCGAAGACGGCCTCGATGACGGCGTCGCAGCCCGCGAGGCCGTTCGGGTCGGCGGTGGGCGTGATGCGGGCGAGGAGCGCGTCGGCCTTCTCCCTCGTCGTACGCCCCCGGGAGACGGCCTTGGCGCAGAGCTTCTCGGAGTAGCCCTTGCCCTTCGCGGCGGCCTCGGCCGACACGTCCTTGAGGACGACGTCGAGGCCGGCGCGGGCGCACGAGTACGCGATGCCGGCGCCCATCATCCCGGCGCCCAGAACGGCGACCTTGCGGACCTGGCGGGGCTCGACGTCCTTCGGGCGGTTGGCGCCGGAGTTGACGGCCTGGAGGTCGAAGAAGAAGGCCTGGAGCATGTTCTTGGAGGTCTGTCCCGCGGCCAGCTCCACGAAGTAGCGCGACTCGATGACCTGCGCGGTCTCGAAGTCGACCTGGGAGCCCTCCACGGCGGCCGCGAGGATGTTGCGCGGCGCCGGGTAGGGGGCGCCGCCCGTCTGTTTGCGCAGGTTGGCCGGGAAGGCGGGCAGGTTCGCCGCGAACCTCGGGCTGGACGGGGTGCCGCCCGGGATGCGGTGGCCGGGCTTGTCCCAGGGCTGACTCGACTCGGGGTTGGCGTCGATGAAGGCGCGGGCCTTGTCAAGCATCTCCTCGCGGGTGGCCGCCACTTCGTGGACGAGGCCGTTCTCCAGGGCGCGCCGCGGGCTGTACTGGGTGCCCTGGAGCAGCACCTTGAGGAGTGCGTCGGCGATGCCGAGGAGGCGTACGGTCCTGACGATGCCGCCGCCTCCGGGCAGCAGGCCGAGGGTGACCTCGGGGCAGCCGATCTTGGAGCCGGGCGCGTCGAGGGCGACCCGGTGGTGGCAGGCCAGCGCGAGCTCGTAGCCGCCGCCCAGGGCCGCGCCGTTCATGGCGGCGACGACGGGCTTGCCGAGCGTCTCGATGCGGCGGAGGTCGCGCTTGATGGCGAGTCCGCCGTCGAGGAGCTGCTGGGCGGTCTCGGGCGTGACCCGGATGAGGTCCCGCAGGTCGCCGCCCGCGAAGAAGGTCTTCTTGGCGGAGGTGAAGACGATGCCCCGGATGGACGCGGGGTCGGCCCGGACCGCCGCCTCCAAGCGGTCGGCGATCGCGGTGAGCGACTCCCGGAACGCCTGGTTCATGGTGTTCGCGGACTGGGCGGGGTCGTCGAGAACCAGGGTGACGACGCCCGTCTCGTCCTGTTCCCAGCGGATGGTGGTGCTCTCGGTCATGAGGGTCTTCTCCGTAGAAGTCCGGGGGTCCACAGAAGTCCGGGGGTCCACTGGGCGGTTACAGGCGTTCGATGATCGTCGCGATGCCCATGCCGCCGCCCACGCACAGGGTGGCGAGGCCGAACCGCTTGTCCTGGCGCTCCAGTTCGTCGACGAGCGTGCCGAGGATCATGGCGCCGGTCGCGCCGAGCGGGTGGCCGAGGGCGATGGCACCGCCGTTGACGTTGATCCTGTCCAGGGACAGGCCCATGTCCCTGGCGAAGCGCAGGACGACCGCCGCGAAGGCCTCGTTGATCTCGACGAGGTCGATGTCGCCGATGGTCAGTCCGGCCTTGGCGAGTGCCTTGCGGGTGGCGGGGGCGGGCCCGGTCAGCATGATGGTCGGCTCGGAGCCGGAGACGGCCGCGGAGACGATCCGCGCGCGCGGGGTGATGCCGTACCGCTCGCCGACCTCGCGGGAGCCGACGGCGACGAGCGAGGCGCCGTCCACGATCCCGGAGGAGTTGCCGGCGTGGTGGACGTGGTCGATCTTCTCCACCCAGTGGTACTTCTGCAGTGCCACGGCGTCGAAGCCGCCCAGGTCGCCGATGTCCGCGAACGACGCCTTGAGCCTGCCCAGGGAGTCGGCCGTGGTGCCGGGGCGCGGGTGCTCGTCGTGGTCGAGGACGACGAGTCCGTTGCGGTCCTTGACGGGGACGACCGACTTCTCGAAGCGGCCGTCCTTCCGGGCCGCGGCGGCGCGCTCCTGGGACAGCGCGGCGTACTCGTCGACGTCCCGGCGGGAGAAGCCCTCGATGGTGGCGATGAGGTCGGCGCCGATGCCCTGCGGTACGAAGTTCGTGGCGAGGTTGGTCATCGGGTCGGCGAACCAGGCGCCGCCGTCCGAGGCCATGGGCACCCGGGACATCGACTCGACGCCGCCCGCGAGGACCAGGTCCTCCCAGCCCGAACGGACCTTCATCGCGGCCAGGTTGACGGCTTCCAGGCCCGACGCGCAGAAGCGGTTCTCCTGGACGCCGGCCACGGTCTCCGGCAGCCCGGCGGCGATGGCCGAGATACGGGCGATGTCGGAGCCCTGGTCGCCGACCGGCCCGACGACACCGAGCACGATGTCGTCGATCGCGGCCGGGTCGAGTCCCGGGAAGCGGGCCTGGATCTCGTGGATGAGTCCGACGACCAGGTCGACGGGCTTGGTGCCGTGCAGGGCGCCGTTCGCCTTGCCCCGGCCGCGCGGGGTGCGGATCGCGTCGTACACGTACGCTTCGGTGGTCACGCGTAAGCCTTTCAGGAAGAGCCCGGAAGCAGGAGACGGTCAGCCGAGCAGGGAACGGCCGATGATCTCCTTCATGATCTCGGTCGTCCCGCCGTAGATGGTCTGGATGCGGCCGTCGGTGAAGGCCTTGGCGACGCGGTACTCCGTCATGTAGCCGTAGCCGCCGTGCAGTTGCAGACAACGGTCCGCGACACGTTTCTGCAGCTCGGTGGCCCACCACTTGGCCATCGAGGCGTGCACCGCGTCGAGTTCGCCCGCCGCGTGGTCGACGATGCAGCGGTCGACGAACGTCCGGGTGACGGCGCACTCGGTCGCCATCTCGGCTATCTCGAAGCGGATGTGCTGGAGCCTGGACAGCGGTCGCCCGAAGGCCTCGCGCTCCTTGACGTAATCGGTGGTGATCTCCAGCAGGTGCTCGGCCGCCGCGATCCCGGCAACGGCGATGGCCAGGCGCTCCTGGGCGAGGTTCGTCATCAGATGCACGAAGGCGCCGTTCAGCTCGCCGAGCAGGTTCTCCTTCGGGACGCGCACGTCGTTGAAGAACAACTCTGCGGTGTCCTGGGCCTTCAGGCCGATCTTGTCGAGGTTGCGGCCGCGCTCGAAGCCGTCCGTGCCGCGCTCGACGACCAGCAGGGAGAGCCCGCGCGCACCGCCTTCGGGAGTGGTCTTCGCGACGACGATGACGAGATCGGCCAGGATCCCGTTGGAGATGAAGGTCTTGGAGCCGTTGAGCAGCCAGTGGTCGCCCCGGTCCTCGGCGTGCGTCCTGATGCCCTGGAGGTCGGATCCGGCGCCGGGCTCGGTCATGGCGATGGCGGTGATCAGGGAGCCGTCGCAGAAGCCGGGCAGCCAGCGCCGCTTCTGCTCCTCGGTGCCGAGCCCGGTCAGATACGGCCCGATGATGTCGTTGTGCAGCCCGAGGGCGAGCCCGCCGGCTCCCGCGCGCGTGAGTTCCTCGGCCAGGGCGGCGCTGAACCGGAAGTCCGCGTTGCCGCCGCCTCCGTACTCCTCGGGGACGGCGAGACCGAGCAGCCCCTGCCGTCCGGCCGCCAGCCAGGCCTCTCGCGAGACGATGCCGTCCTTCTCCCACTGCTCGTAGTGCGGGAGCACCTCCTTTGCGAGGAAGGTGCGCACGGTCTCGCGGAACGCCTCGTGCTCGGGCGAGAAGATCTGCCGCTTCATTCGGTGGCGCCCTTCAGGAGGTCCGGTACGTCCCAGTCGCGGGCCACGTCCGCGGTGTCGGTGCCCGGCAGGGCGGGCCCGCCGCGGACGGTGGTGGGGGTGGCGGAGAAGCGGGGTGCGGGGGCGGGCTGGGTGATGCCTCCGTGGTCGGTGAAGGTGCCGC
Organism: Streptomyces sp. NPDC048484; assembly: GCF_040651415.1. NCBI lineage: Bacteria > Bacillati > Actinomycetota > Actinomycetes > Kitasatosporales > Streptomycetaceae > Streptomyces > Streptomyces sp. NPDC048484. The sequence continues at coordinate 3,761 of NZ_JBEZJY010000012.1, read as the reverse complement.
GGGCCGCGAGATGCGGGTGGTGCGGTGCCTCGCGCAGCGACAGCACGGGCGCCACACACGCGTCCGACCCTTCGAAGACCGCGGTCCACTCGTCCCGGGTACGGGTCCTGAAGCGGGCCGCGACCGCCTCGCGCAGCTCGCCCCAGCGGGACACGTCCTTGCGTGCCGAGGCGTACTCCCCGAGCCCGAGCAGCTCGGTGAACTCCTCGTAGAACTGCGCTTCCAGCGCGCCGACCGCCATGTACTGGCCGTCGGCCGTCTCGTACGTCCCGTAGTACGGGCAGCCGCCGTCCAGGAGGTTAGCGCCGCGCCGGTCCTGCCAGCCGCCGGCGGCCAGCATGCCGTGGATCATCGCGCCGAGGTGGGCCGTGCCGTCCACGATCGCCGCGTCCACGACCTGTCCGGTGCCGCTCGCGCGCGCGTGGTGAAGGGCTGCGAGGACGCCGACCACGAGGTACAGCGAGCCGCCCGCGTAGTCCCCGAGGAGGTTCGCGGGGACGGCCGGCGGCTCGTCCGGGGCGCCGATCATGCCGAGGGTGCCGGTCAGCGCGATGTACGCGATGTCGTGGCCGGCGCGCGGGGCGAGCGGCCCGTCCTGGCCCCAGCCGGTCATCCGTCCGTAGACGAGCTTCGGGTTGCGGGCGTGGCAGGTTTCGGGCCCGACGCCCAGGCGCTCGGCCACGCCAGGACGGTAGCCCTCGACGAGGATGTCGGCGCGCTCGACCAGGGCGAGGACTCGCTCCGCGCCGCCGGGCGCCTTGAGGTCGACGATCACCGAGCGCTTGTTGCGGTTGGTGATGTCGTACGCGGGGTCGATCGCGAGTCCCCCGCCGGTCGGCCGGTCCACGCGGACCACGTCCGCGCCCAGGTCGGCAAGGAGCATGGCGGCGAACGGGCCGGGCCCGATGCCCGCCAGCTCGACCACCCGCACACCCGCCAGCGGGCCGGGTCCTGCCGTTCCTGCCGCTGCCATCAAGTCCCCCCGCGCTGCGCTGTGACACAACTGATGTGACATCAGTGATGTTAAGAACGTGTTCCACTCCGCACAAGCCTTTGGCGAGCAAGCGCTCAGTCAATTCCGGCTCCTGCGCGGGGTGCCTGGATCGGTCTTCGCCCCTCACGCTAGCCTCGGCCACCGACAACGGCGCGGGGCTGGACGGCTGTGAGGTGCCATGAACAGGCAGAACGGGACGAGACGCGCGTACGACATCGTGCTCTTCGGCGCCACGGGGTTCGTCGGAACGCTCACCGCGGAGTACCTCGCCGCACACGCTCCCCAGGGGCTGCGCTGGGCGATCGCGGCCCGCGACACCGCGAAGCTGGCCCGACTGCGGGACCGCCTGGCGGCGATCGACCCGGCCTGCAAGGAGCTGCCCGTACTCCGGGCCGATGCCACCGATCCGGCCTCCCTGCGGGAACTCGTGGAGCACGCGCGCGTGGTGGCCACGACCGTCGGCCCCTACGTAGAGTACGGCGAGGACCTGCTCGCCGCCTGCGCGGACGCCGGCACCGACTATCTGGACCTCTGCGGAGAGCCCGAGTTCGTGGACCTCATGTACGTGCGGCACGACGCACGCGCGCGGGAGACCGGTGCCCGGCTGGTGCACGCCGCCGGCTTCGACTCGGTCCCCCACGACCTGGGCGCCTACTTCACCGTGCGACAGCTGCCCGAAGGCGTGCCGCTGACCGTGGACGGGTTCGTGCGGGCCGAGGCGACGATCTCGGGCGGCACCCTCGCCTCCGCCCTCAGCCAGTTCGCGCGCGGGCGGCACATCATCGCCGCCGCGCGCGACCGCGAGCGGCACGAGCCGCGGAGGGTGGGGCGCCGGGCGTACGCGCCGCCGGGCGTCCCGCACTACGCCGGGGAACTCGGCGCGTGGGCGCTGCCCCTGCCCACCATCGACGCGCAGATCGTGCAGCGGTCCGCGCGGGTGCTGGAACGGTACGGGCCCCACTTCCGTTACCGGCACTACGCGGCGGTCGAGACGCTGCCGTCGGCCGTGGGCGGAGTGGCCGGGGCCGGAGCGCTCTTCGCGGCGGCGCAGGTGCCGCCCGTGCGGCGCTGGCTGTCGAACCGGCTCAAGCCGGGTGACGGACCGAGTGAGGAGAAGCGGGCGAAGAGCTGGTTCTCGGTGCGGTTCGTCGGTGAGGGGGGCGGGAAGCGGGTCTTCACCGAGGTGACCGGCGGCGACCCTGGCTACGGGGAAACCGCCAAGATGCTTGCCGAGTCCGCGTTGTGCCTTGCCTTCGACGAGCTTCCCCCGACTTCGGGGCAGGTGACGACGGCGGTCGCCATGGGGGACTCGCTCATCGAGCGGCTGCGGGAGGCCGGGATCAGTTTTCGGGTTGCCGCGGTGCGGTAGCGCTCCGCCTCTGGGCGACGTACGACTGTGGCCGGATGACTGCTGCGGCGCCGTCGTGGCTTGTCGCGCCAGTTCCCCGCGCCCCTGAAGACTGAACCCACGCCGTCAAAGGAGTGCAGTTGAGCAGCGAGATCGATGTCCTTGTCCTCGGCGGGGCGGGGGTCGACACCATTGTGTACGTGCCCGAGTTGCCGTTGCCCTACGCCGACAGTCACATGGTGCCCTCGATCGAGGCGCGGGCCGGGCAGACCGGTGACTTCGTGGCGCTCGGGGCGCACGCGCTGGGGCTGCGTACGCATCATCTCGACATGCTCGGCGCGGACCACCACGGTGATCTGGTCCGGGCTCTGCACCGCGAGCGGGGTGTCGCGCTCACCGAGGTTCCCCAGCCGGCCGGCACCAAGCGTGCCGTGAACCTCGTCGGGCCGGACGGGCGGCGGCTGTCGCTGTACGACAGCACGCGCGGGCACGAGGACGACCGGCTGCCCCCGGAGACGGTACGGGCCCTGGCCTCGGTGAGCCGCCACGTCCATGTCTCCATCACCCAGCCCTGCGCGCACGCCCTGCCGCTCCTGCGCGAGTCGGGAGCGACCCTCTCGACCGACCTGCACAACTGGGACGGTACGCAGGCCTACCAGGAGCAGTTCGCGTACCAGGCCGACATCGTCTTCCTGTCGGCGGCGGAACTGGCGGACCCGGAGAAGACCATGCGGCGGATCGCCGGCCGGGGCCGGGCCGAGGTGGTCGTCGCCACCGCCGGAGCCGAGGGCGCGTACCAGCTGCTCGACGGCGCGCTGACGCACATCCCGACCGTCGTGCCGTCCGCGCCGGTCGTGGACTCGAACGGGGCCGGGGACGCCTTCGCGGCGGGCTATCTCTTCGGACGGCTGACGGGAGAACCGCCCGAGCGGTGCGGCCTCTTCGGCTCGATCGCCGGGGCCTACGCCTGCACGGTGCCGGCCACGAGGGCCGACGTCATCGGGCGCGAGGAGCTGCTCAGAGCGGCCACCCCATGACCGTGTAGATCATCCCGGCTATCCAGGCGACCCCGGCGACCACCGCGAGGACCAGCCCGGCCATCACGGCACGCTCGACGGGCTGGCTGGGGCTTGCGGCTGGCTTCGGAGCACGGTGGGTCGTCATACGGACCAGCCTGCCGATCGTGGCGGCGCCCCGGCATCCGTACGGATACTCAGAACAGGTACTCAGAAGGCAGGTACTCAGGAACCGTCGTCGCTTTCAGCTTGTTCTTTATCTACCAGAATCTACCGGGTCTGCCGATGGCCTTGAGGGTCTCAGGGCGTTTGACGGTCTTGCCCACGTCGTAGCGGGGTGCGGGACGGCGGTTCTTGGTGCCGGGTGGCCGTCCGGCACCGGTACCACGAGGTTGGGGAACAC
>NZ_JBEZJY010000011.1:0-219409 GCF_040651415.1 Streptomyces sp. NPDC048484 | reverse complement strand
TTCCTGACCGCGGCTCAGGCGACAGCCGAGATCACGGCAGAATGCGGGAACCACGAAATGTGGCAGCTCGGAATCGACGCCGTCGCAAAGCACGGTTGAGCAGCCCGGCTGACAACAGTTGAACAGCCCGCCTGACAACAACAGCGCCAACAGAAGGCACCCGGCCAACCTCGCCCTTCGAAAAGTACCTCGCACGGCCCGCGGCACTGCGGCCCCCTCCCCGTCCGTGGTGGAAGGCCGGACGGGGAGGGGGCCGTGGTGCAGCCATGCGGTAGACGCTCAGCGCCGGGGTGGGTGGTGGCTGCTCAGTTGGCGAAGCCCCAGTCGAGCATCTTGGTGGCGTCTTCGAAGCGGCTCTTGTCGGTCCCGAGGATCGCGCCGACCAGGGTGCGGTTGTCCCGCTCGGCGGCGAAGACGACGGCGTAGCCGGCCTCCGGACCGCTGCCGGTCTTGATGCCCAGGGCGCCGTCGTAGCTGCTCAGCAGCTCGTTGGTGTTGTCCCAGGTGTAGTACCGGGTGTTGCCGTTGGCCGCCGGGGCCTCGGTCTTGAACTGCTTGTTCTTCACGACGTCGGCGAACACCGGCTGCAACATCGCGCGCTGGCCGAGCTTGGCCAGGTCGCGGGCGGTGCTGCGGTTGTCGCCGTTCGAGATGCCGTCGTAGGAGTCGAAGTGCGTGCCGGCCATGCCCAGCTGCTGCGCCTCGGCGTTCATCTGGTTCACGAAGTCGGCGATCCGCGCGTCCTCGGTGTCCCCGGAGCCGAAGTTGTCAGCCAGGGCCCGTGCGGCGTCCGCCCCGGACGGGATCAGCATGGCGTGCAGCAGCTGCTTGACCGTCAGCTTGTCGCCGGTCTGGAGGTCGGCTGTACTGGCACCGACCTCCTGGACGTAGTCCCGGTACTCCTGCTTCACCGCGATCTGCCGGTCCAGCCACTCGGGGTGCTTGAGCACCACCAAGGCGGTCATGATCTTGGTGGTACTGGCCATCGACACGCTCTCGTCAGCCTTGGCCCCGGCCCACATCTCCCGCTCCTGGCTGCCGTCGCGGGCGTCCAGCAGGAAGGCGTGGTCGGCTCTGATCTTGGGGGCGGACTGGTCCTTCGTGTCCAGCGCGCCCTGGTTCTGGTGGGCGGCAGTGGTGACCGCGCCGCTCTGCCGGCCGTTCTCATCGGCGGAGTACGCGGTGCTGGGGGTGGCTGCCTCGGCGAGGCCGCCAGCGGTGATCGGCAGGGCGGCCCCGAAAAGTGCGACCGTCGCTATCCGAGCCCCAGTTCGGTGTATCCGGTTGGGGCGGGCGTGGGAACCCATGGGCGTCTCTTCTCCCGGCGCAGGGACGCCGGCTCGTAGTAGAAACTCAGTGCATACCGAACTTACGTGGGCGTCGACAGTGGTTGTCAAGATCGCTTTGTCATAGCCAGGTAACAGGGTTGACCTGCGTGGAGATGTCGTGCAGACCACTGGTGGGGCCTATGGAGCGGCTCGCGCACCGTAGTCGGCCGACTCCACCGGGCGGCGCCCCGTCGGCGTCCGTCCACTCATCAGGTCTGCGCCTCACCACGGCGGCAGTTACACAGAATTGGCGTGCGGGACGGACCGTGCCGTGCCGATCTGTGTCGGCTCGGCACGGCACGATCCGTCCCGCACTGTCACCTCAGGGAGTTGTCGGTACACCGGTCAGAGGGCCAGGTCCGACGGTGTGGCCCAGCAGGTGCAGTGGGCCCGCTGTCACCCCGGCACGTTCCACGGCCTCCCAGTAGGCGAGGGCCGCTGCCCCGTCCACCAGGCCGTGCACCAGGGGCAGTTCGGGGTCCGCCGCGTTCAGCAGGGACTCCACCCGGCAGGACGCGAGGGTTCCGCCGATCCATGGCTGGGCCAGGTAACCGGCCGCGGCCACCGCCGGTAGCCCCTCAGAGATCTCCCGGTGGAGGTCGCCGAGATGCAGGAGCCCGCCGCCCAGTACGAGCACGTCCCGGCGTTCCCGCATCCGGGCCAACGCCCGGCCGGTGTCGAAACAGTGCGGGAAGGAATCGTCGACCACCACGGTCCCCGGCTTCAGCCGATCCACGTCCAGCAGTGCACCGGTGCTGCTCACCGCCGTCACCAGCAGACCGGCCCCGTACACCGCGTCGGGCAGCGCGTCATCGGGCAGTGCGTCGTCGGGTAGTGCGTCGGGCCGTGTGGGCCGGGACTCCACGACCTCCACCTCACCGGCCTGGCCGCGCTCACGCAGCCGTTGCGCCAACCGCCGCAGCCGGGGCCCGCTGCCGGGGACGTCGCACAGGAGCAGCCGCCGTGGCGGCCGGGCGGCCCGGGAGAGCAGCAGCTCCAGGGAGGAGACGCCGATCGAACCCAGTCCGACGAACGCGACATCGAGGTCCGCCAGATCCTGCCTCGTGGCGTCGAGCGCCGCATGCACCGTCCGGACCACCGAGACGACGGTCGCCGCGTGACCGGTCGTCAGCTCCACCGGTCCCTCCGCCGACCGCAGCACGTCGAAGCCGTAACCGGTCAGCGACGGGATCATCCCGGCCAGCGAGACACACCGGGCTCCGAGCGAGGAGGCGAGCGACACCGCGCGGGAGGCGTGTGCGACCAGCCCGGGATCACGGCCGAGTTCGTCGGCGAAGAGGGGCACACAGACGAAACCTGACCTGCCCAGGGGCGTCCGGACCGTCTCCAGCAGGCGCGGCGCACCGTCGGGGAACAGCATCGCGCGCAGGTCGTTGCGCGGCAGAGCGTCCTCGGGCAGCCCCGCAAGCCGTGCCAGGTGGCCGGGGGCCGGCAGGTAGCCGACCAGCGCGGCGTCCATCGTTCCCCGGGAACCTGACGGGCGTCCCGAGGGGCGTCCTGAGGGGCATGCGGACGGCCCTTCTGGCGGGCGGATCGCGTCGCGCGGGTCCACGGCCCGGGCGAGGCGTTCTCGGATCGCGCCCGCGAAGTCCTCCAGCGCGGACGAGGAGAAGGCCGCGGCGGATCCTCGCACCGTCACCCGCAGACCGGCCCCCTCCGGCCGTGCCGCCAGGAACACGTCCGTCGCCGACGACGGCGGCGCGAACGCACTGTCCCCGTCGTCCCACGACACCGTCAGCGTCTGCCCGTACGGAGAGGCGAGCACGGAGAAGTCGAGGAACGTGAAGAAGAACTGCGACGTCAGCGGAAGCCCGTCACGGTTGCGCGGCACGATGTCCTCGTGCCTGCGCGCCTCCTCGGCCTCGGTGACGATCCGGCGCAGGGCGTCACCGAACTCCTCCTCGGCGGGCCCGTCGTCCCGCGCCGTCGCGGGCCGTACGGGTACGGCGGTGGCGAACGGTCCGAAGATGCGGTGCACGTCGGGCAGCGGGCGGTCTCGGCCGCTCACCGCCAGGCCGAGGATCAGATCTCCCCGCCCGGTCACCTGCGCCAACTGCAGGTGGTATGCGGTCAGCAGCGGTGCGTACAGCGTGGCCCCCGCCTCCGCCGCGAGTGCCCGCAGCGCCGCCGTCCGGCCGGCATCGAGCAGGAACCCCGCCGAACGGAACGGGTCGGCGTCGCCCCCCGAGCCACCGTCCCCGCCCCCGTCCCTGTCCCTGTCTCGGTCCCCACTTCTGTCCCCCTCCCCGTGCCCTTCGGCGGTGCGCAGCACTGGAGGCCGGTAGGGGGCTTCGATCCTGGCCCGGCGCTCCGAGGCGCCCGGCACGGTGCCGGGTTCCTCCTCGGCGGGCGCCAGGGCGTGGTCGCGGAACGTGGCGCGTGACGCGGGCAGTTCGGCGGTGTGGCCCGCGGCCAGCCGGTCGTAGACCGCCGTCAGCTCCTGTACGAGCAATGCGGTGCTGTATCCGTCGCCGATGAGGTGGTGTGCGTGTACGAGAAGGACGTGTTCGCCCTCTCCGAGGGTGAGAACCCGGAGCCGCAGCAGCGGCCAGGCCCACGGTTCGAAGCGCCGCTCCGCCTCGGCCGCCGCACGTTCGTCCACCTCGGCACGGTCGGTCAGCGTCTCGAAGACGACCGGCAGACGCAGCGAGGGCGGGAGCTCCTGCTGGACGGGCGGCCGGGCACCGGCGGGGAAGACGGTACGCAGCATGCCGTGGCGTTCCACCAGCAGATCCACCGACGCCTGGAACACCTCCGGGTCCAGCGGTCCGGAGAGCCGCAGCCGCGCCGGCCAGGAGCCGCCTCCCCCCGGCGAGAGGGCCTCCGCGAGGAGGAAACCGCGCTGAGCCGGGGTGACGGGGAAGGGAGCCGCATGGTCCGTGTCCGCAACCGCCGCGGGTACGCCGCGTTGCTCGGTGGCGCGTTGCCCAGTGGCGGGTTTCTCAGTGGCGGTCGCGTCCACTGCAGCCGCGAGTTGGGCGAGGGTGCGGTTGTCGTAGATCACGGTCGGTCGAGGCAGCGCCGCCCTGCCCTCGCCGAGCCGGGCGAACACGTGGAGGACGAGCAATGAGTCACCGCCCAGGTCGAAGAAGTCGTCCTCCCGGCAGACGGTGTCGACGTCGACGTCCAGCAACTCACCCCAGATGGAGGCCAGGTGCCGCTCGGTCGGGGTGGCGGGGAGCGTGTCCCCGCCAGGGATCGCGGCCGGGCCGACCTCGGGTGGGGGATCGCCCCTCTCCGTTCGCGCGGGGCGTGCGGCCAAGCCGGCGAGCGCGCGGCGGTCGATCTTGCCGGTGCCGGTGAGAGGCAGTTCGTCCAGCACGGTGATCCGCGCCGGAATCATGTAAGGCGGCAGGAGACCGGCCAAGTGGCGGCGCACCGCTCGCGGTTCGGGCCGCTCGGCGCCGGGCCGGGCGGTGACGAACGCCAGCAGCCGTCCCTCATGTGCGATGACCGAGGCCTGCGCGATACCGGGATGTATCTGGAGCGCTGCCTCGGCCTCTCCTGTCTCCACCCGGTTGCCGCGGATCTTCACCTGGTCGTCGAACCGTCCGAGGAACTCCAGGACGCCGTCCGCCCGGCGCCGGACCCGGTCGCCGCTGCGGTACCAGCGGTGCCCGTCCCGCACGGTGAACGCCTGGGCGGTCAGCTCCGGTTCACCCAGGTAACCGGGCGTCAGGCCGACTCCCGCGATCAGCAGTTCACCGGGCTCGTCCACAGGGCAAGGGGCGCCGTCGGCGCCGACCACCGCCAGGTCGGTACCGGTCACCGGCCGTCCGATCGGCAGAGTCCGTACGTCGTCGGCCGGACGCGTGGCGATGACGTGGCAGGTGGCGTTGATGGTCGTCTCGGTGGGGCCGTACAGGTTGGCGATGCGCTGGCCGTCGCCGAACAGGTCGAACCAGCGGCGCACGTGCGTGGCGGGCAGGGCCTCACCGCCCACGTGCACCCATCGCAGCGCCGACAGATCCGGCCGTCGCGCTCCCCGTCGCACCCGCTCCTCGGCGGCCGACAGCAACTGCTCCCACAGTGTCGGGACGGAGCTCCACACTGTGATCCGGGTCCGTTCCGCGTACGCCAGCAGCAGTTCGGGATCCCGCAGCAGCTCCCGCGGTACGGTCACCACGGTGCCGCCGACCAGGAGTGGCGCGAGCAGTTGACGTACCGAGGCGTCGAAGCACGGCGACGCGGTCTGCGCCAGACGGTCCCCGGCGCCGTAACCGAAGGCGCCGATGGCCCAGTCGAGGTAGTTCTCCATCGCCCGGTGCGTGATCGGGACCGCCTTGGGGCGGCCGGTGGAGCCCGAGGTGAAGATGACGTACGCGATCGACTCGGCGGTCGACTCGGCGTCGGGCGCGGTGTCGATCGCGGCTACGAGTACGGCCCCCGATACGAGTGCTGGTGCTGGTGCCGGTGCCGGAGCAGGTGTGGCCGCTTGGCCGTTCGTCCGCGTGTCCGGCGGGCTGTCGTCGCTGCGTACCGCACGCACTCCGTCGAGCAGCCCTGCGGTGTCGAGGGTCGGTGCGTGGCACACCACGGTGGAGACATCCGCGCGCTTCAGCTGGTCCGCCAGCCGGGCGGAGGGGTACGTCGCGTCCAGCGGAACCCAGCCCGCCCCGGCACGCAGAATGCCGACCACGCCGATCACGGTGTCCGGACCGGGCTCGGTGAGCAGCCCGACCAGCCCGCCCGCACGTACACCGCCGGCGCGCAACCGTGTGGCCAGCAGATGAGAGGCGCGGTCGAGTGCCGCGTAGGTGAGAGTCGTCTCGCCGGCCTCCACGGCGGGCGCGTCGGGCGTGGCACGGAACTGCCGGAGCAGCCGCTCGATCACCCCGTGCGGTGCTTCCGTCCCGCGAGGCGGACGCACCGGTGCCGAGAGGGCGGAGAGGGGCCGCACGGGCTGTTCCGGGAGCGCGCACAGAGCGGCCAGTTCGTCGCGGTACTCCCTGTCCAGCCGTGCCACCGTCCGCGGTTCGAACAGCGGCAACGGGAAGTTCCATGACATGCGCAGCATGGATCCGTCCGCCCAGCACAGCAGGCTCAGCCGGGTCGCGGCCGATCCGGTGCCGGCCGCGTCGGCCCGTACCTCGACCGGGCAGTCGGCCGCCAGGCGTGCCGGGAAGCGGGCGAAACTGAAGCCCGCGGGGCTCGCCGTGCGGGGACCGCCGGCGGGCAGGAGACCGGCCAGGTCCAGGCTGCTCAGCCCGGAGTGTCGTTCGCTCTCCAGCCAGCTGCGCCGCAGCCGTTGCGCCAGTGCCACGACCGGCTCGTCGTGAGCCGTCTCGCACAGCAGGGGCAGGGTGTCGGCGAGTGGACCGACGAGCCGGTCCATACCGGCGAAGCGCTCCTCGCGCCGGGCACGAGCCACGTTGACCGCGATGTCCGGCCGCCCCGTCCACCGCGTCAGGCAGCGCACGTACGCGGCGAGCAGCAGGTGGAACAGGGACACGTCGTGCGCGGCGGCCAGCCGCTCCAGGCCGGCGGTGAGGGTCGCGTCGAGCGAGCCGTAGTGCTGCACGAGAGGGCCCGACGGGGGAGCGTCGGGATCGCCGTCGTAGGGCAGCCGCAGCGGTTCGCGTCGCCCGGCCGGTCCCTCGGCCAGTCGTTCCGCCCAGTAGCGACGGTCGGCGTCCGACGCGGTGGTGCCGGAAGAGCGGGCGCTCGTGGCGTACGCCGCGAAGCTCGGCGCGTCCGGCGCGGTGGCCGGGGGCTGCCCACGCCACAGCACGGTGTACGAGGACCACAGTTCCTCGGCCAGGACGTTCAGGCTGTACCCGTCCGCCGCCGCGTGGTGGACCACGAGCAACAGGTGGGCGACGGCCGGTCCCTGACGGAGCAGCACGGCCCGCACGGGCGGTTCCGCGGCCAGGTCGAAAGGCTGGTTGCACAGCGCCGTCTCAAGGTCGGCCACCTGCTCGGCGCCGCACTCGCGGACCTCGTACCAGGTCGACAGAGGCGCAGCCGGTGCCAGGCGCTGCACCGGGCCGCCCTTGCCCGAGTCGTCGATCCGCACGCGCAACATGCCGTGCCGTTCGGCCAGGCCGGCCAGCGCCCGGCCGAGTACATGGGTGTCCAGGGGACCGCGGACCGTCATCCGTAGATGACCGCGGGCCGGGACGTCGGGATGCAGCCGACTGCTGGTGTGCAGGGCCAGCTGTACGGGCGTCAGGGCGAAGGACGTGCGATCAGTTGTGGGTGAGGGGGAGTGCGCCGCTTCCCCCTCCGCCGAAGCCGAAGCCGAAGCCGAAGCCGGGGTCGGAGCGGGGGCGGGGGCCGAGGGCGGTGCCGGGGAGGACTCCGTGTCCGTGTCCAGGTGGGTGGTCAGTTCGCGCACGGTCCGGTACTCGAAGAAGAGAGTGGCGGGGAGGGAGCGCCCGGTCTTGCGTTCGAGTCGCTTGACGAGGTCGACCGCGCCCAGTGAGTCCAGCCCCAACGAGAGGAACGGGGCGTCGTCGTCGACGGTCGACGCCGGGACACCAAGCGACTGCGCCAGCAGTTCCCGCAGTACCGCGGCGGTGCCGGACGCGGATGTGTGCTCCGCCGCTGACCGTGACGCGGACTGCGGCGTGAGCCGTGGTGCGGGCAACGGCCCGTGCGGCAAGGGCGGTCGGGGGGACGCACGGTCCGGCCGGAGCGTCGTGCGGTCGGCGAGGACCAGTTGTGCGAGGTTGGTGCCGCACGCGGACCGCAGCGCCGCCAGTGCCGGTGCGGTGGCCAGCGGCCGGGTTCCGTCACGGGTGACGTGGTTGTCATGGTTGACGTGGCTGGCGTGATTGATGTGGGTGACGGGGGCGAGGGCATCGGGGGTGAACGCCGCGGCCGATCCCGTCTCGGCGAACGGCCCGAAGTTCACCGACAGCCATGGCCGCCCCGCCTGCCGCTCGGCGCCGGCGAACGAGTCCAGGAAGGCGTTCGCGGCCGCGTAGGCACCAAGCCCCCCGGCCAGTCCGGGCAGCACGGAGGAGACGGAGGAGAACGCCACGCACACCCCGGGACTCCGGCCCTGCCGGCTGAGCGCCTCCGACAGCAGCATGGTGCCGAGCGTCTTCGCACCCAGCACCTCCATCGTCTCCTCCACCTTCGTCCCGCGCAGGCTCCCGAGGCGCACCACTCCGGCCGCGTGGAAGACGGCGTCCGGCGTGGGCAGTGCGGCGACCAGCGCCTCGACGTCGTCGCGTGCGGTGAGGTCGGCCTGGTGGTACCGGGCGTCGGCGCCCAGGTCGGCGAGTTCTTCCAGCAGGCCCGCGGGCGGCCGCGGGGAACGCCCCGTGAGCCGGAGCACCGGCCGGCCACGGCCGGCGAGTTCGCGTGCCAGGGCGGAACCGAGGCCCCCGCCGCCGCCCGTGATCAGGAAGGTGCCGTCGGCGGGCAACCGGGGCGGGACCGCGGGCTGTTGGTCCGCAACCGCGGGCTGCCGGCCCGGGACGCCGGGCAGCTCGGCGGTCTCCGGCGCGACGGTCCGCACCAGCCGCTGTCCGCCCCGCCAGGCGACGGCTCCGGCCGCCTGCGGTGCCGTCGCCTCGGCGAGGACGGCCCGAAGCCGCTGCCCGGCGTCGTCGAGGGAACAGAGGTCGACCCAGTTGGCCACCGCTCCCGCGGACTCCGACGGCACGGCCATTGCCAGACCGCCCAGCACCGCCTGTGCCGGGTCCGGCCGTTCGCGGCCGTGCCCCGTGGCGTGCGCGTCCTCGGTCACGACCAGCAGACGCCCGGCTCCGGACAGGTCGAACAGCGTGAGGGCCTCGTGGAACGCCGTGACCAGCTCACACTGGATGCGTTCGATGTCCGTGGCCGTTCCGCGGGCGGCGGGCCCGGCCAGGAGGAGCACCGTCTGCGGACGGGCGCCCGGGGACTCCGTCGTTCGTACGCCCTGGCCCGCGAGGCGTTGCGTCAGTTCGTAGACGGCCGTCGAGTCCGGGCCGGTCACCAGTACCGGCCCACAGCTGTCGGGCGAGCTGTCGGACGGCAGGGGCGTCGCCTGCCAGGTGACGCGGTGCAGCAGTTCGTGCCCCAGTCCGTGCCCCAGCCCGTACCCCGGTCCGTGCTCCGTGGCCCCTGGCCAGAAGCGGCGCCGCTGGTAGGGGTAGGGCGGCAGTGACACCCGGCGCCGGCCCGCGTCGAGTCCCGTACGGTGCAGTTCCGTAGGGTGCAGTTCTGTACGGTCCAGTCCCACACCGCGTGCCCACAGGGCTGCCACCGTCTCCAGCAACTGGCGTGCCCCGCCCGCGACACCGTTCCGGGGAGTTCCGGGATGCTCAGGCCCAACGGGCGCGGAGATCACGAGGACCTCCCGGGCATCATCCCCGGAATCCGAGGCAGCCCCGGCATCGGCATCCCCGCCCGCACCGGCCGTCCGGTGACGGGCGGCGGCTGCCCGTACGAGACCGGTGAGGCTCTCCTGCGGGCCGAGTTCCACGAACGTGTCGTAGCCCTCGTCGAGCAGCCGGGCCACAGCCCGCCCGAACAGCACAGGCCGCAGGGCGTGCTCGCGCAGGTGGTCCGGGTCCATGCGCGGCTGCCACCGCGCGGTGAGTGTGCTCATCACCGGAAGGCCGGGAGCCGTGACCTCAAGCGTGCGTGCCGCATCGGTCAGGGGCTGGGCGATCGGCTCCATCAAGGGCGAGTGGAAGGCGCGCGTCACCTCCAGGGCGCGTACCGCCGCGCCACGCGCGGAAAGCCTCTCCGTCGCCCGCCCCACCGCGTCAGGGGTGCCGGAGAGCACCAGCCTGCCGGGACCGTTGTACGCGGCGATCGCGAGTTCGCCGGGAGCAGCCGCGACCAGGGCGGCCACGTCCTCCTCGTCGGCTCCCCGCACCGCCACCATCGCGCCCGGCGGGGTCGACGTTCCCATGAGGCGTCCGCGTTCCGCCGCGAACGCCAGCGTGTCGGCGAGGGACAGCGTCCCGCCGGCGCAGGCGGCGGTGAGTTCGCCGACGCTGTGTCCGAGGAGCGCGTCCGGCCGGACGCCCCAGGCCAGCAACTGCCGGGCGAGCGCCACCCCGTGGGCCACCAGCAGCGGCTGTGCCACCTCCGTCGCGGCCTGCGCCCGCGCGTCCACGCCGGGATCGACGCACCAGGCCGTCAACGTGCGTCCGTGCACCGCGCCGACGTGGGCCGACGCCTCGTCGAGCGTGTCGCGGTACACCGGCGCCGTCGCGTACAGCGCATGGCCCTGGCCCGGTCGGAGCGCACCCTGGCCCGGGAACACGAAGACGGTGCGCGGCCGGCCCGTCACCGTCCCGGCGACCACACCCGGCAGGGGGCCGCCGCTGTGAGTGGTGGCCGCGGCCAGGCGTTCGCGCAGGTCACCGTCGGCCACGACGGCGAGGCGATGAGTGCCCTCGTCCCGGGCCGTCGCCGCCGCCAGACACACATCACCCTCGTCCAGATCCGGGTGGTCGCGCAGCCGGCCGAGGAGCCGGGACGTCCAGGCGTCCAGACCGGACGCGCTGCGCGCCGACAGAGTCAGCAGGTGCGGTCCGCCGCCGCCGTCACGCGGGCCGTGGGCCGGGAGAGGCGGTGGTGCCTCCTCCAGTACCGCGTGCGCGTTCGTGCCGCCGAAGCCGAAGGCGTTGACACCGGCCCTGCGGGGGCCGGACGACGGCCAGGCCCCCGCCTCGGTGACCAGAGCGAAACCGGACCGCTCGACCGCGGGCGACGGCGGCGTGTGGTGCAGGGAGGCGGGCAGCCGGCCGTGCCCGAGCGACAGCACCACTTTCACCAGTGAGGGCAGGGCGGCCGCGTTCAGCAGGTGCCCGACGTTCGTCTTCACCGAGCCGAGCAGCCGCGGCCGACCGTCCTCGCGGACAGGGAAGGCGTGGGCCAGGGACCGCAGTTCGATGGGGTCACCGACGGCCGTGCCCGTTCCGTGGGCCTCGACATACGTCACGGATGCCGGGTCGACGCCGCAGGCCTCGTACGTGCGAGTGATCACTTCGCGCTGGCGCAGCGGGTTGGGTGCCATCAGGCTCAGTGACGTGCCGTCGTTGTTGACGGCGGTGCCCCGCACGACGGCGAGCACCTCGTCGCCGTCCCCGCGGGTGTCTTCCAGCCGTCGCAGGACCAGGGCGGCCCCGCCCTCGCCGGGTACGAACCCGTCGGCCGCCGTGCTGAAGGCGCGACTGCGTCCGGTGGGTGACAGGGCCTGCGCGGCTTCCAGGGCCCGATACCCGTCCGGCGTGAGATGCAGGTTGACCCCGCCGACGACGGCGATGTCGCACTCGC
Source organism: Streptomyces sp. NPDC048484 (assembly GCF_040651415.1). Classification (NCBI taxonomy): domain Bacteria; kingdom Bacillati; phylum Actinomycetota; class Actinomycetes; order Kitasatosporales; family Streptomycetaceae; genus Streptomyces; species Streptomyces sp. NPDC048484. Next base: position 207,833 of record NZ_JBEZJY010000011.1, on the reverse strand, counting down.
CGTCCGCGAGGCTGCGCCGGGCCAGATGCAGCGCGACCAGACCCGATGAGCACGCGGTGTCCACGGCGAGCGTCGGGCCGTCCAGGTCCAGGCAGTGTGAGACGCGGGCGGCGATCAGGTTGGGGAGGTTGCCCGTCAGCGTCGTCGCGGACGGCGGCAGGGCGGGGGAGACGTCGGCGAGGATCTGGCGGTAGCCGCTGTCCCCGACGGCGGCGAAGACACCGATCCGCAGGCCGCGTCGGCGGGGTCCGGCGTAACCGGCGCGTTCCAGGGCCTCGTGGGCGAGTTCCAGGAAGATCCGGGCCTGCGGGTCCAACGCGCGGGCCTCCTCGTCACCGATGCCGAAGTGTTCGGCGTCGAAGGCGGCCGTGTCGTCCAGGAAGGCGCCCCAACGGCTGCTGAGGGCGTCCGGCAGCGGCCGTCCGTCTGCCGTCGCTTCGGGCGGCGCGGTGCCCCAACGGTCCGGTGGCACCTCGGTGACGACGTCACGGCCGGCCGCCAGCAGCTCCCAGAACTCCTCCGGCGTGCTCGCACCGGGGAACCGGCAGGCCATCGCGACGACCGCCGTCGCGGGCGACGTGCCGCCTGCCGCGGGTGACCTCCCCAGTCCCAGCCTCTGCCTCTGCTCCTGCTCCTGCCCTTGCCCCTGAGAGTCCGAGGCGGGCGACGGCGGTGCCGTGGTCTCGTCCGCAGTGGCCAGCAGGTGGTCGGTGAGTGCGGCGACGGTGTCGTTGCGCATCACGGCGGGCCCCAGCGTGATCTCCAGGGCCTCCTCCAACTCGGCGAGCGTCTCCATGGCCTTGAGCGAGGTGCCGCCCAGGTCGGAGAAACGGTCCCGGTCACCGAAGGCAGCCTCGGGCAGCCCCAGCACACGGGCCCAGGCGGCACGCACCACCTGTCGCACTTCACCGCGCGAGCGGGGCGTCGCGGGCCGCCGTCTTGCCGGCTCGTTCGCCGTTCGAGGTGACTCGGGGCCGCTCAGCGGAAGGCCCGGTCCGGGAGCGGCGCCGGGCATGCCGGACGACGCGGCGGGCCGGTACGCGCCTTCCTCGAAGCGCGTCCGCATCCGCTGCCGCCGCACCTTGCCGCTCGTGGTCCGGGGGAAGGCCGACGGCGGCAGCGCGAGCACGCGTACGTCGTCGTGCCCCAGTGCGGTGCGGACCCGCCGCGCGACCTCGTCGAGTACCTCGGCCGCGCCACGTGGCGGCCGGCCCCAGGGCACGAAGACCACCACCCGCTCGCCGCCGGTCACCGGGTCCGTCGAGCCGATCACCACCGGGCTTCCCGGCGGCAGCCCGGGGCTCGCGCTCGCGACCTCCTCCATGTCCGGGGCGTGGAAGGTGCGGCCGTTGAGGAACAGGACATCCTTGTGGCGGCCGCTGACGCACAGCCGGCCGTCCCGCAGGAACCCCAGATCGCCGGTCCGCAGCCAGTCCCCGGCGAAGGACAGCGCCGTCGTCTCGGGCAGCCGGTGGTAGCCGCGTGCGACCTGCGGACCACTCACCTCGATGTGTCCCACCCGCCGGTCGCCCAGTGGCCGTCGGGCGTCGTCGGTGATCCGTACCGAACAGCCAGGCACCGGCAGGCCGACGTCCATCACTTCCACGGCGTCACGGCCCGCCCGGCGTTCCACGACCAGGCCACGGCTGAGTGCCGCCCGCTCCAGAGCGACGGGAACCGCCACCTCGCCCAGGGGCGGGAACGTGACGGCCAACGTCGCCTCGGCCAGCCCGTACACGGGTGTCGCCGCCCGGGGGTCCAGTCGGGCGGGACGCATCTTGGCGGCGAAGTCCCGCCACACCGTCGCGGAGATCGGTTCGGCCCCCACCAGGATCAGCCGCACCGCGCTCAGGTCGAGTCCGGCGATCACCTCGTCGGGGACGCGTCGAACAGCCAGCGCGAGTGCGAAGTTGGCGGCCGACAGGACCGTGCCCCGGTGCCGGGCGGTCACGTCCAGCCACAGGCTCGGGTTCTTCGCGAACGACAGCGGGCCGATCTTCACCTGCTTCGTCCGGGCGGCCAGCGGTGCCAGATGGGTGCCGATGAGGCCCATGTCGTGGAAGTAGGGCATCCAGCTGACCAGGACGTCCTGCTCGGAGAGGGCCGAGACGGCGACTATCTGCCGCAGGTTGGCCAGCACGGCGGCATGGGTCAGCTCCACGCCCTTGGGCGCGCCGGTGCTGCCGGACGAGAACTGAAGGAACGCCAGGTCGCCGGGGGCCGGCACCACGCGTGGGGCCGGGGCGGGGCACTCCCGCAACGTCTCCAGCCGCAACACCTCGACGGGACCCGGCAGTGCGTCGGCCACCTCCGCGCAGGCCGCGTCCACCACGACGGGCGGACGGCCGAGGTGTTCCCACACCGGGCCGACCCGCCGCGCGTCCGGCGCGAGCGGCACCGGGACCAGGCCGGCCGCCAGCGCACCCCAGAACATCGGCTGGAAATCCCCGCTGTGCTCCGCGAGCAGCGGCACACAGGTACCCGGGGCGACTCCGGCATCGCGGAAGCCGCCCGCGACACGCAGTGACTCTTCGAGGAGCTGCCGGAAGGTGACGGCGACTTCACTACCGTCCCCGCGGACGTGGACGACGACTTGCCCGGGGGCCTGGCGGGCCGCGTCCAGTAGTACGTCCAGGAGCGTTTCAGGAGTCATGAGTCCGTTCGTTCGTGCGTGGGCGAATCGTTGGTGCGTGAGCGAAGCGTCTGTACGGGGAGAAGTGGAGGCGGCGCGCTGCGCGGGCTCCAAGTATGAGGACGGCGTGGGCCCCTGCCCCGTGCCGGCCGTACCCGGTCCCTGGCCGTACCCGACGCTTCGCCGTGTCCGGCTGGGGCGGAGGCATCATCCCGTGGCGGGGACGCGGAGGCGAATGCGGATCGGATACGAGGAGGCCCGGTACGGGGGGAGGGGAGGTCCTGGTGGGTTACGGCGTGAAGGCGTGCGCCATGTGGGTGGCGAAGGGGTGCGCAGGCACCTGTGCCACAACGCTCGTCACCGGCTTCGCTCTGCGCCGTCCAGAGCGGCTGTACGTGTCCACGGTGGCAGCTCGCCGACGACGGGGAGCTGCCACCCTGGCCGGGAGACCTCGCCGTGGGCCTGAGGCGGGGTGAGTTCGGGTGACGGGCCGTGGGATTTCGTCGCGTGGGCACGGCCCGTCAAGCGGTAATCAGGTGGCACTAGGTCCGACCGCGGGCTCGCCGGACCGTGTCAGGTCGACCAGATGACTCCGCCGTTGTGCAGGACGACCACCTTGGCGTCGGCTCGGAGAATCAGCTGGGCGTTCGCGTGGCCGTGGCTCCGGGAGGCCCAGATCGGGCGGTCGTCGCCGTTGTGGACGACGAGGTTGCCGTCCTCCTGGAAGATCGCCCGGTGGTTGCTGCCGAAGGTCATGGACGCCCAGGTGGGCTTGTTGTTCTCGTTGTATACGACGAGGTTGCCGTCGGACTGCATGACCATGCGGATGCGGTTGGTGGTCCAGGACTGGCCGGCCCGAAGGACACTGTTCGCGTAGACGGTCTTGGTGCCCCAGTTCGGCTTCGTGTCAGTCTTGGGCTTGGCCTTGGCTTTGGCCTTGGGCGTGGATTTCGCCTTCTTCGCGGCCGGGCTGCTCGTCCTGGTCTCCGGCACGGGCGCGACGGCCTTGGGGGCGACCTTCGGGGCGTCGCTCTTCTTCGGCTTCTCCTTGCGCGGGGACGAACTGGGCTTCTCGGCCACGTAGTCGTCGAGGACGGCAGGTGCGGAGCTCCCGTTCAGGACGGTGTCGGAACCCTCCGCGGCCAGCCCCTTCGCGCCGGGGCGCCCGTCGTCCTGCGCGCTCCCGGCCAGCAGCAGCGGTATGGCGATCAGGACGGCGCCGGCGATCGCCGCCCCTGCCAGGACCGGCTTGCGGGGGCGTCCGCTGTTGACGCCGGTGCCGGTCTTGGTGCCCGGCGGTGTCGTCCCGACCGCCGCCGCCACGGCGACGCCCTCCTCGGGGGCCTCAGGCGCCCCGGCGGTCCCGGAGGCAGCTGAGGGCGCCGCAGGGGCGGCAGCGGTCTCTCCGGCGTTGGGAGCGCCACCGGCCGGGCCGGTGCCGTTCTCCCCGGCCGGGGTGGTGCCTGACTCCGCCTCGGGGGCCGCGGCAGGGGCCGGCGTCTGCTCGTCCGGTCCCGGAGAAGCGGGTGGGGACCCGGCCTTCTCCGGCTCCTCCGGGCGGGCGGCGGCCGCCTCCGCTTCCGCGTTCGCGCCGGGGGTGTGGGGCTGGGGGGACATGCGGTACTCCTCCTCGGTGGCGGAGCTGTCGGTGGTGGGCACGGCCCTGACAGCGGCCGGGCCGGACCAACGTCAGCCGGCTCGGCGGGTGTTGGGCAGGTACCGCGTCGAGGTGAGCCAGTCAGGCTCGATCCTGGTCGTCGAGGTCCGTGTGACCCGCCGCGGTGGCGGCCGCAGACCGATCCGATGCCCTCCTGAACTGAGAGGCATTCCCGTACGGCCTTGGCTTGGACGTCCGGGCGGAAGGCGCCTGTGCAAGGGCACTTGTACAGGGACGGGTCCGATGGCACACCCAACCTAGCCCGTCGCGGAGGCGACAGCAGCACCCTCAGCCCCAACCACCCCACCGCTTTGTCCACCCACGCCTCACTGCTCCCGGAAAGTTCTCCATGCGGGCAGCAAACGGGCACGCGGTCGTCCGATACGGGTCTGCCCCAGCGCACCACGCGTGGGGCTGGTGTGGCATTCTGTTGGCTTCCCGATCTGATCAATTCAATGTCGGCGTGCGCGCATGTCATGCGGCACCAAGAATTCGTACGGACCGAAGAGTTCAGGTGAAGATGCGGCCCGGAGAACGGCAAGAGGGCAGGCATGACGCCTTGCCCGTGCTGCCTGATGGCTCCCGCCCGACCGCCGTCCCCGAGTCACCTGTTCCCGACGCCACGGACACCACGGGTGCCGCAGCCCCCGCGGACGTCACCGAAGTTGTCGAAGCCGTCGACACCCCCGAGATACCCGAGGCCGTCCGGGACGTTGCCCGCCGGGCCCCGGGTCACTGGATCGGGGTGGTCGACCCGGAGTGGACCGAGGAGCGGACCCCGCCGGAGTGGGCGGTCCTGGGGGAGTGGCAGTCGGACGAGAGCGGGGGCGTGGGGGACTACCGCGCCAACCCGGCGTACCGGCCCTCGGCCCGCATGCTCGGCTGGCCGGAGCCCACCGACCCGGTGGACGCGGCGGCACAACGGGCCGCCACCGGCTACGGCTCGGTGGACGAGGCGCTCGCGGCGCTCGCCGAGGCGGACGTCACCGTGGTGCGCGCGCCGGACGGCGGGCCGCTCACGGCCACCGGGCAGGACGGGGCGCCGGTGGTGCTGTTGTTCACCTCACCGGCACACGAGTTCATGTCCCCGGTACTTCGCCATGGCACGCTTCCGGCGCGGGAGTTGGCCCGTTCACTGAGCGGTTCGGACACCCTGCTGATGGTCAACGCCGGGGCCGCGGCCCCCTTGCTCGTCCCGGCGGACAGTCTTCCCGGTCCCGTACGTGGACCGGGCGCCGAGGGGACTCCCACAGCGGACGCCGTGACGGCGGAGGGTCCGGGTGCTCCCTCCGGCGCAGCGGACCGTACCGGTGTCGGCCCTGTGGCCGAGCCCCGGACCGACAGTTCTCCTGAACCCCGCCCTCACAGCCCCCACATCGCAGGGAGGACCCCGTGACACGTCCGGCCCAGCAGAACCCCGCCTCCCCGAGTGCCGGGTCCGGCCCGGGTTCCGGTTCGCGTTCGGGTACGGATTCCGGTTCGGGTTCCGGTTCGGGTTCCGACGGCGAGGAGACGGCCGCGGCTGCGACCGCCGCCGCCGTCGCCGAACCCAAGTCCGAGAGCGAGTCCACGCCTACGCCCACGCCGGAATCTGAGCCCGCAGCGGCGAAGTCCGGAGCCGAGGCCGGGGAGACGGCCGCACAGGGCAAGGCCACCGAGCCCGAAGCCGGAGACGGGTCCGAAGCTGGAATCAGGCCCGAAGCCGGGACCCGTTCCGAGGGCGGGAACGCTTCCGGTAATCAGTCCGAGGCTGAGTCCGAGGCCGACCCCGGTGCCGCCGCGGAAGCCAAGAGCCGGCTGCCCGCGCTCGTACGGACCATGACCGCGACCGCGATCGACCGGCCGCAGCAGCGGACCGGGCCGGTGGGGCGGCCGGGCAAGGCCGTGCTGGCCGGGGCCGCCGTCGCGGGGGCGTTGCTCGTGTCCGTGCCCCTGCTGATGCTCGGCGGGGATGACGACAAGGACCGTAAGGGGCCGGCGTCGGCGGGAACCGTGCTCGGCGGGAACGCGCAGGACGTACCGGGCGAGTTCGCGGAGACCTCGCCCGACGCCGGTTCCGCGGGCGACGGCGAGAAGGGCCCAGTCGAAAAGGGTAAGTCGGCGCAAAATGCTTCCACGTCCGCCCCGGCGAAGAGCGACAGCAAGGGTGCGGGCGAGGCGAAGAAGGACGATGCTCAGAAGGGCGCCGGTCAGAAGGACCAGCCGGAGAAGCAGAGCGGCGAGAAGAAGTCCGACGGCGACAAGAGCCAGCCCGCGAAGGCCGGTTCGGGGGTGACCCTCAGCGCCGCGGTCTCCCTGCGCAGTCACCTCTCGGGCAAGTGCATCGACGTGCCGGGCAGTGATTTCGGCGACGGCAAGAAGCTGTTCGTGTGGGACTGCAACGGGGGCGCCGCCCAGAAATGGCAGTTCGCCTCCGACGGTACCGTCCGTATCAAGGGCCTCTGCCTGGACGTGGCCAATGCGAACTACCGCGACGGCACCCCCATCCAGATCGCCCGGTGCAGTGGCAACGCCGCCCAGAAGTTCGTGCTGAACTCCAGCCACGACCTGGTCAACACCGTCGTCGGCAAATGCGTCGACATCAAGGACAACAACCGGGGCAGCGGTGCTTGGCTGCAGCTGTGGAGCTGCGCGGGGACCGACAACCAGAAGTGGAGCGTCTGAACAGGACGTCCGCAGCCCGAGAGCACCCCTCTCGGCACCCGCCCGCCCCAGGGCGAGGCATGATGGCACCGTCGGTTTCACCGACACGCGCCCCCGGTGAGGGGGCACCCGTAGATGAAGCCCCCGTGGCAAGGAGGTTGGTGCGTGTCGCGCCAGATACTGACGGTCGGTCCGGGGGACCGGGACCGCTACCGGACGATCGGTGAGGCACTCTCGGCTGCCCGTACCGGCGCGCTCATCAGCGTCCGGCCCGGGACATACGCGGAGAACCTGGTGATCAACACCAGGGTCACTCTCACTGCCGAAGAGGGCCGGGGCACCGTGGAGATCCGGCCGCGCTCGGGCAGTGTGCTCGCGCTGCGTGCCGACGCCGTGATGCTCTCCGAACTGACCCTGCGCGGCGGCGACGCCGAGCAGCCGGCGGTGGACGTACGGCGCGGACAGGCGGCGCTCGACGGCTGCGAGATCATCGGCTCCGCCTGGACCGCGCTGCTGGCCGGGGGCACCGGCTCGATCGCGCTGCGGGAATGCCGGGTGAGCAACTCGCAGGGCGCGGGCATCGTGATCACCTCGACCACACCCACCACCGTGGAGTCCTGCACCTTCGAGCACCTGGGCACCAGTGGCCTGGTCCTCGCGGAGCAGGGAGAGGCACGCATCCGCGGCTGCACGGTGCGCGACGCCCGCGGCAACGGCCTGCTCGCCAACGGCGAGGCCCGCGGCAGCGTCGAGGACTGCGACATCTCCTCCACCGACAAACCCTCCATCGCCCTGGAGGAGAACAGCGTCCTCTCGGTGATCCGCACCGTCGTGCACGACACCAGTACCGGCGTGCACCTGAGCAGCGGGGGCCGTACGACGCTGGAGGACGTCCGCGTCACCGGCTCGTCGGGGAACGGCATAGTGCTGGCCAAGGGCACCGACCCGGTGCTGCGCCGCTGCCGCGTCTCGCGCACCCGCGGACACGGCATGCTGGTCACCGACCGGGCGCGCGGCACCTTCGAGGACTGCTGGGTGGACGGCGCGCAGGGTGCGGCCCTGCGGGTCGCCGGGGCGGCCTCCCCGGCCCTGACCGGTCTGACGGTCCGCGACTGCGACCAGACCGGGCTGCTCCTGGAGGAGGACTCGGCGGCGGAGCTGGACCATCTGGAAGTGATCGGCGGTTCGCCCGCGATCGCGGTGCGCGGCGGCGCCAACCCGCTGCTGCGCCGGGCCAGGCTGGTGGAGCCCGCCGGGGACGGCATGGTGGTCAGCAAGGACGCCCGCGGCCGTGCCGAGGACTGCGAGATCGTCCGGCCGAAGGGCGCGGGTGTGCGCGTGGCCTCCGGCAGCACCCTCTACCTGGCCGGCGGCGGAGTCTCCGACACGACCACCAGCGGCCTGGTCGTGGAGGACGGCGGCAACGTCACCGTCCGCGACTTCCGCATCGAGATGTCCGGCGAGGAGGGCGTGGTCGTCGCCGCGGGCGGCGAACTGACCGCCAACCGCACCTCGGTGCACGCGCCCAAAGGCCACGGTTTCCTGCTCCGCGAGGGCGCGCTCGCCTCGCTCAGCGGCTGTGAGGTCTCCGGCGGAGCCCAGGACGGCTTCCGGGTGGAGTCCACCGCGCCGGTCTCCCTGGTGAACTGCCTGGCCCGGGAGAACGAGGGCGGCGGCCTGGTGCAGACCGCACCCGGCGAGCGGCTGGCCGTGGAGGGTCTGAACAGCACCGGCAACGGCAAGCGGGACGCCTGGGGTTCCGGCAGTGCCGAGAACACCGACCCGGCCGGCTCCGGCGCCGCGGACGCACCCCCGGCGGACCGTCCGGAGGGCCCGCTCGGCGCCCTCAACGCGCTGATCGGCCTGGAGAACGTCAAGCAGCAGGTACGCACTCTGGTCAACCTGACCCAGCTCGCCCAGCGCCGCGAACAGCTCGGCATGTCGGCCCCGCCGATGAGCCGTCACCTGATCTTCGCCGGCCCGCCCGGCACCGGTAAGACCACCGTCGCCCGCCTCTACGGGGCGATCCTGGCCGAACTGGGTTCGCTGCGCAGCGGGCACCTGGTGGAGGTCTCTCGCGCGGACCTGGTCGCGCAGGTCGTCGGCGGCACCGCCATCAAGACCACCGAGACCTTCCAACGGGCGCTCGGCGGCGTGCTGTTCGTCGACGAGGCGTACAGCCTCACCTCGGACAGCAACAACGGCGGCGCCGACTTCGGCCGCGAGGCGGTGGACACCCTGCTGAAGCTGATGGAGGACCACCGCGACGACGTGGTGGTCGTCGCGGCCGGCTACTCCCGCGAGATGGACTCCTTCCTCAGTTCCAACCCGGGTCTGGCCTCGCGTTTCTCGCGGACCGTCGAGTTCGAGAACTACTCGGTGCCCGAACTGGTCGCGATCATGGAGAACATGTGCGCCCAGCACCAGTACGAGCTGGGTGAGGGAACCGAGGTCGCGCTCGCCGCGCACTTCGAGGCGATGCCACGGGACGCGGGCTTCGGCAACGGCCGTGCGGCGCGCGGGGTGTTCGAGGAGATGGTGGACAGACAGGCGGTCCGGCTCGCCTCCCAGCAGCAGGTCGGTGAGCACGACCTGCGGCTGCTGCTGCCCGACGACGTCTCCGCGACCGCCGTCACCAAGGCCGCCGAGACCGCGGCACCGGTCGACGACCCGCTGACCCGCCTCGGCGACATGATCGGCCTGTCCGAGGTGAAGCGCGAGGTCGCGGACCTGGTCAACCTCATCACCACGGCCCGCCACCGTGCCGCCGCGGGGCTCCCGGTGCCCTCGCTCAGCAGCCACCTGGTCTTCACCGGCCCGCCCGGTACGGGCAAGACCACCGTCGCCCGTCTCTACGGGGAGATCCTGACCCAGCTCGGCGTCCTCGGGCGGGGCCAGCTGATCGAGGCGGCCCGCGCCGATCTGGTCGGCCGCTACATCGGCCACACCGCCCAGCTCACCCGTGAGGTCTTCGAAAAGGCCCGCGGCGGCGTGCTGTTCATCGACGAGGCATACACCCTCACCCCACGCGGCAGTGGCGCCGACTTCGGCCAGGAGGCGGTGGACACCCTGCTGAAGCTGATGGAGGACCACCGCGACGAGGTGGTCGTCATCGTCGCCGGCTACACCGACGAGATGGAGCGCTTCCTCGCCTCCAACCCGGGCCTCTCCTCCCGCTTCCCGCGCCGGATCGCCTTCGCCGACTACTCCTCCGAGGAACTCGTCACCATCGTGCGGACACAGGCCGCGAACATGGGGTACGAGTGCGGACCGGGCACCGGCCCGCTGCTCAAGGAGTACTTCGAATCACTGCCCCGGGACCGCTCCTTCGGCAACGCCCGCCTGGCCCGCCAGGTGGTCGAGTCGATGGTCACCCGCCAGGCTGGACGGCTCAGTTCGCTGACCGCGCCCACCCTGGACGATCTGCGTATCCTCCTCCCCGGGGACGTCGTGGCCGTGGCACCGAAGGCGGCTCCCCGATGAGGCCGCCCGCCCGCGGGGCCGCCCGCCTGCTGTCCGGTGTCGGCTGCGTCGCCGCCCTGTTGCTGCCCACGGCCGTCACGGCCCAGGCGGCACCCCTGTCACGCGTGCCGACGGCCGACGGGAAGGGCCAGGAACTGCCCGGCATGCCCTCCTCGCTCGACTCGGACGCGGCCTGCACCCCGGCCTCCCGGGAGAAGGCGAAGAAGCAGGACTGGTCGCGCCAGCGCCTCGATCTGGACCGGCTGCACGGATACAGCACCGGTGCGGGCGTGACCGTAGCCCTCATCGACACCGGTGTGGACACCGGCGCCGAAGGACTCGACGGCCGGGTCACCGCCCAGGGCGCGGCCGGTGACGACTGTGTCGGGCACGGCACCTTCCTGGCCGGGCTGATCGCCGGGGCCGGCGGGGACAGCGCGCGCCTGACCGGCGTCGCCCCGGGCGCGAAGATCCTGGCTCTGCGCGGCACCGACCAGCGCGGTCAGGCAAGCTCCGGCCTGGTCGTGCAGGCGCTGCACGACGCGACCGAGGCCGGCGCCGGAGTGATCGCGGTCGCGGTGGCCCTGCCGCGCCGTGACGCGGCGCTGACCCGTGCGGTCGCCGAGGCCCGCAGCGCGGGCGCGGTGGTGGTCGCCGCGGCCACCCCGGAGCCGCCACGGGGTACCACCGACGAGATTCCGGCCCGTACCTACTGGCCGGCCGGTGAACCCGGCGTCCTCTCGGTCGCCGACATGCTTCCCGCCGGCGCCCGCCCGGACAACTCCCTGGCCACCGGCGGCATCGATCTGGCAGCCCCCGGCGCCGGGGTGGTCTCCGGTGGTCCGCGCGGCGACGGCCACTATCTCGGCGCGGGCGCCTCGGTGGCCACCGCCTACGCCGCCGGGGCTGCCGCGGCGGTCCGTGCCGCCCGTCCCGACGACTCGCCCGACGACGTCGCTCGCCGGCTGACCGCCACCGCGTACCCGGCCGACATCCCGCAGCTCGACCCCTATGCCGCCGTCACCACGGTTCTCGGTGACTCCGGTGCATCCGGCGGTGCCGAGCGGGACGCGGCTCCTGTGACCGTCCGTGACACCTCCTCAGCCGATCGGGCCACCGACCGGGCCACGCTCTTCGTGGTCCTCGGCACCAGTGGTGTCCTCGCTGTCCTGTGGGCTGCCTTCGCCCTTCCGAAGGCCCGTGCGCGGGGGTGGCGTCCGGCGGGGGCGGGCGCTTCCGCGGGGACGTCCGCGGGCGCGGGCACCGTGGAAGAAGAGGACTGAGCGGTTCGCTGTCTGCGGCCCGGTGGGGGCTGGTCGCGCCCCGCGGCGGAGCCGCAAATGTCACAGCCCCGCGCCCCTGAAAGGCAGGAAGCGGGGGACCACCTCAGGTGGTCCCCCGCTTCCTTTGTCCGTGGAGGGCGTGTGCTCAGTCGGTCTGGGCCGGGGGCTCGTCCACCAGTGCCGTCTGCATCAGCCGCTCGCGGCGGCGGGCGATGTGCAGGGCCCGGCCGGGCGGAAGGTTGCGGGGCTTCGCGTTGCCGAAGAGACGGCCTTCCGTGGGCGGGCAGGACAGGAGGACCGCGGGGTTGTTGGCCTCGTCGAGGCGGCGGATCAGGGCGTCGCTGAGACCGCGCCCCGCACCCATGGCACTACGGGCGACGACCAGGTGCAGACCCATCTCGAAGCCGAGAGTCAGATACTCGAAGAGCGGCTCCATCGGACTCTGGAAGGAGTTGCCGGAGACCATGTCGTAGTCGTCGACCAGGATGAACAGACGCGGGCCGGTCCACCAGTCGCACTTGCGCATACGGCCCGGGGCGATGTCGGCGCCGGGGACGCGGGTCTTCATGGCCCGCGCCGCGCCCTCGATGGTCTCCTTGAGGTTGTCCAGGGAGATCACATGCCCGATGCGGTACTCCTCCGGGATGGTGTCGATCAGGGTGCGGCGGTAGTCGACCACGATGATCTTCGCCTCGGCGGGCGAGTACCGGGTGGTGATGCCCTCCGTGATGCGGCGCAGCAGGTTGGTCTTGCCGCTCTCGGTGTCGCCCACCACGACCAGGTGCGGGGTGCGGCTGAAGTCGTGCCAGACCGGTTCCAGGGCGTCCTGGTCGATGCCGAGAGGCAGGCGCATACCGTCGCCCTCGGTGCTCTCCGGCGCGGGGAGCTCGGAGAGCGGGAGCCGGTGCGGCAGCATCCGGACCTGCGGGGCGGGCGCGCCGGGCCAGTACTTGGCGACCTCCGCGACCAGGTGGCCGACACCTTCACCGAGGTCTTCGAGGGAGCCGCTGCCGTCCAGCCGGGGCAGGCCGGCGAGGAAGTGCATCTTGGTGTCGGCGGTGATGCCACGACCACCGGTGCGCGGCACCGAGCGGGCCTTGCGGGTGTCGATCTCGGAGTCCATCGGGTCACCCATCCGCAGTTCGAGACGGGTGGCGGCCTGGTCGCGGACCTGGGCGGACAGCTCCACCCAGCGGGTGGTGGTGATGAGCAGGTGGATGCCGTAGTTGAGGCCGCGGGCGGCCAGTTCGTTGAACTTGGGGATCAGGTCGTCGTAGTCCTGGCGGACCGTGGACCAGCCGTCGACCACCATGAACACGTCGCCGAAGGGCTCGTCGGGGAACTCCCCGGCGGCCCGGCGGCGCCGGTAGGACTGCATGGAGTCGATGGTGTGGTCCACGAAGAACTGCTCGCGCCGGGCGAGCAGCGTCATCACCTCGGCGACCGCCCGGTGCACCCGCTCCGGGTTCAGCCGCGCGGCGACGCCGCCGACGTGCGGAAGCGCGGCGAACTGCGAGAGGCCGCCGCCGCCGAAGTCGAGGCAGTAGAACTGGATCTCGGCGGGCGTGTGGGTGAGAGCGAGCGCGCCGATCAGGGTGCGCATGATGGTGGACTTGCCGCTCTGCGAACCGCCCGCGATGGCGACGTGACCGCCGGCTCCGGAGAGGTCCACGACCAGTGGGTCGCGGCGCTGGTCGAAGGGCTTGTCCACCAGGCCGACCGGCACCCGGAGCTTGCCGGTGCCGGACCAGCCGGTGGCGGTGAGGCCGCGCTCGGGGTCGGGGGTGATGCCGGGCAGCAGGCTGTCCAGCGGGGAGGGCTCGTCCAGTGGCGGCAGCCACACCTGGTGGGCGGCGGGGCCGGAGTCGCGCAGCCGGTCGAGGGCCACGGCGAGCAGGGTCTCCTCGTCCTCCTCGCTCTCCTCGGCCTCCGGCTCCGGTTCGGGCGCGGCCTCCAGGGTGCGGGGCACCACCCAGCCGCTGGTCCACGGCACCACCTGGCTGGCCACCCGGGCCTGGACCACCGCACCGGTGCGGCGCCGGTAGATGCCCGACGAGTAGCCGGCCCTGAAGCGGGTCAGGGCCTCCACACCGGACTTCAGATAGCCGTTGCCGGGCTGGGCCGGAAGCTGGTAGGCGTCCGGTACACCGAGCACGCCGCGACTCTCCATGGCGGAGAAGGTGCGCAGGCCGATGCGGTACGAGAGGTGGCTCTCCAGCTGGTGCATGCGGCCCTCGTCCAGGCGCTGCGAGGCGAGCAGCAGATGCACCCCGAGGGAGCGGCCGAGGCGGCCGATCATCACGAACAGGTCCATGAACTCCCGGTGCGTGGAGAGCAGTTCGCTGAACTCGTCGACCACCACGAACAGGCTGGGCAGCGGGGCGAGGTCGGCACCCGCGGCGCGGGCCCGCTCGTACTCCAGGGCGGAGGTGTAGTTGCCGGCGGAGCGCAGCAGCTCCTGGCGGCGCATGAGTTCGCCGTGCAGGGCGTCCTGCATACGCTCCACCAGGGCGACCTCGTCGGCGAGGTTGGTGATGACGGCGGAGGTGTGCGGGAGTTCCTCCAGGCCGAGGAAGGTGGCACCGCCCTTGAAGTCGACCAGGACGAAGTTGAGGGTCTCGGAGGAGTTGGTCAGGGCGAGGCCGAGAACCAGGGTCCGCAGCAGCTCGCTCTTGCCGGAGCCGGTGGCGCCGATGAGCATGCCGTGCGGGCCCATGCCTCCCTGCGCCGACTCCTTGATGTCGAGCTCCACCGGGCGCCCGTCCACACCGACCGCGACCGGCACCCGCAACCGGCCGGAGCCGATGTGCTTGCTGAAGAGGGTCTGCGGGTCGTGCCGGTGCAGGTCGGGGATGCCGAGCAGGGTGGTCAGCTCGACGTCGGTGTCCAGCGGCTGGGAGATGTCGGTGCCCAGACTGATCCGGCGGGAGGTGAGCAGCCGGGCCAGCGACTCCGCGCCGAGCGGGCCGAGCCGGTCCGGGCGGCCGAGCGGCACGGAGCGCTCCTTGCGGCTGCGGTCGGTGCGCACCAGGCTCACCCGGCCCGGCCCGACGGTCAGCCGCAGTGTGTTGCGGCCGGGCCGCCAGCGCAGCGCCCCGGAGACGTCGATGACCACGGCGTTGCGGTAACCGTGCCCCTCCCAGCGGTGCCCCTCGGGGACACTGACACCGTCCAGGACGATGACGGTGTACGGCTCGTCACGGCCGGGGCGGGCATCCGCGTCGAAGCCGGGACGCTCGGCGAACTCCGCGCCGAGCAGATCGTCCAGCTCGGTGAGTTCGGCGGTGATGCGGCGGACCTGCCCCGCACCGTCCTCCTCGTGCGGGTGCAGCGCGTGCGGCAGCCACTTGACCCACTCCCAGTCGGGCCGCCGCTCGTCACTGACACAGACCGCGACCCACAGCTCCTCGGGCGCGTGGAACACCGCGAGCTGGGCGAGCGCGGCACGCACGAGGGCGCGTACGGCGTCGGCGCCGGGGCCCTCGGCCGGGATGCCGCCCACGGCCCCGGCCTCGCCGCTCTCCCCGTTCGGCAGGACGGCCGGATCGGCGGAGGCCGTCTGGCCGGGAGTCTCCTCCGGGCGCACCAGAACGCGGGCCGAGGAGCGCAGATAGAGACCGAGAGGCTGTTCGGGGATGGTGGAGTAGGCGCGGATGAAGCGGCGCAGGGCGTGCGCGCAGAGCGGTTCGAGGTCCTCCACCGGACGGGTGGAGACCGGCTGCAGGCTGAGCGCGAGCTGCTGCTCACCGACCGCGAGCCGGGCCTCGCCGAAGTCCTCGTCGGCCGGACGGCGCTCCCACAGCCGCGAGGTGCGGGCCAGCGAGCGGAGGGAGGCGGGGTCGGGGTGGCGCCAGGCGAGTGCCCGCTGCTGCTCCGTGATGGTGGCCCGGACCCGCTTGCGGGTCTGCGCCAGGTAGCGGAGGTAGTCGCGGCGTTCGCCCTTCAGGCGCTGCTTGCGCTCGCTGGAGCGGCGCATCAGCTGCCCCAGCAGCATCGCACCGGCAGAGAGCGCCATGACGCCCATCGCCAGATACATGAAGACGCCGTTCCCGCCGCCGGGGCGCAGGAACATCAGCATCATCGACACCGACATCAGAGCCATCGGCAAATAGGTCCATATCGCCGAGGTGTCGGGCACGGCCTCGGCGAGGACCGGTGGTTCCTGAAGGGTCAATTGCCCCTCGGGCATCTGCGGTCCGCGTCTGCGGGCCGGCCGGCGAAACAGCACGACACTCAAGGAACAGAACCTCCGGTTTTACTGGCTTTCCGGCCCGCACCGAATACCGGCGCACCCGGCAGCGGGAAAGACCGCACCGAGCTCATTCTCCGGGTCCCGCATGTGGCGGGGAACGCCGGGTGAATGTTTCGAGCGGATAGCGGGGACGGTCAACTCCCGTGATGGACAACTCCATACCGGACAATTAGTCCGGTCCGCAGCACGATCCGGCGGGCGTAGGCAGTAGTCTGCATTCACGGAACGCGACCTGTCCACGCGGGAGGGGCGGTTGCTGGCCGCGCGGACGTAATTCACCGGCCCGGCACCCCCGTTCCTGGCTGCGCCCGGGCCTTCCGTACTCTTCGCACATCCCTCTCCCGGGGAAGCCCTCCCGCTGTCCCGGGGAAGTCCTCCTGTCAAAGCACCCACGGAAGACGAGAGTTCAGCTGATGACCGACAGCGCGGTGGCCGAACTGTGCCGCCTGACCGTACGTGCGCCAAGCGTCTCCGTCGATCTGGCCGTGCCCGCCGACGTGCCGGTCGCCGATCTCCTGCCCACGCTGCTGCGTTATGTCGGCGAGGATGCCGAGGAAGCCGGTCTCGACCACGCCGGCTGGGTGCTCCAGCAGCTCGGAGACGCACCACTCGACGAGGAGACCACCCTCGCCCGTGCCGGGCTCTCCGACGGCGCCGTGCTCTATCTGCGCCCGCACACCGAGACGTTGCCCGAGGCGCGGCTCGACGATCTGGTGGACGGGATAGCCGACACCGCGGGCCGGCGGCTGAACACCTGGCACCCCGAAGCGGCCCGCGGGCTGCTGGTGGGCACCGCGGTGGCGACCGTGGTGGCCGCCCTCGCGCTGGTGATCTGGCCCGGCACGACCGGCTCCGGCTTCTCTCCCGTCGCCTACACGGCCGTGACAGGGCTGCTGTTGCTCGCGGGCGCGGGCTCGGCAAGCCGCGCGGTCGGCGACCGCCTCTCCGCGACCGCGCTCGGCCTGCTGGTCGCGCCCTGCCTGGCACTGGCGGGCTGGCTGCTGCCCGGCGGTGACCTGACCGGCCCGGACGCGAGACAGGTCGTCGGCGCACGGCTGCTCGCCGCGGGCGCCGCGGGCGCGGGCGGCGCGGTCCTCGCGCTCGCCGCCACCGCGGTAGGCGCCCCCGCCCTCTTCGCCACCGCGCTGGTCTCGGCGGCCACCGCGATCGCCGGGGGTCTGATCGGGTACACCGGCCTGGCCGTACAGGCCTCCGTGGCGCTGGTGGCGACCGTGGTCGCGCTCGCCGCCGGAGCGGTGGCACCCTTCGCCTTCAAACTGGCCGGAATGCGGCTGCCCTCGCTGCCGTCCTCCGCCGCCCAGCTCCAGGAGGGCATCGAGCCCTACGCGGGTGACGAGGTCGCCGAGCGCACCATGCTGGCCGGGCGCTGGGTCACCGCGCTCTTCGCCTCCACCGGCATCATCTGCGTGGCCGCGCTGGTCGTCCTCACCGAGGACCCGAACCTGCCCGAGGTGCTGACCGCCCTCGGACTGACCCTGCTGCTGCTCCTGCACTGCCGCGGCCTGGTGCACATCGCGCAGCGGCTGACCCTGGCCGTGCCCGGCGTCGCGGGACTGCTGCTGCTCGCCCGCGCCTGGGCGGTCGACCACGACGGCGACGGACGCGCGGTCGTCTTCGCGGTGCTGCTCGGCGCCGCGGCCGCACTCGTCATCGCCGCCTGGACGATTCCCGGCCGCCGGGTGCTGCCGTACTGGGGCCGTGCGGCGGAACTGGCGCACACCGGCTTCGCGGTGGCCCTGCTGCCCTTCGCCCTCTGGGCGGCGGGGCTCTTCGGCTGGCTGCGCGGCCTGTTCGGCTGAGCACACCCGCACGCCCGGCATGGAGAAGGACCGGCATGGAGAAGGAGTCGAGGAGAGACCGTGCAGTCCAAACGAGACCAGGTACACGCCCACAGTTTCATGATGGGCAGGCTCAGCTCGGGCCTGCTGATGGCCGACCCGGACGCGCCGGAGAGTCCCCTCGGGCGCACCACCCGCGGTGTGGTCTTCGGCGTACTGGTGACCGTCCTGATCGGCGCGGGCGCCACCGTGTACGGCCTGCTGCGCCCCGGCGGGAACGACGGCTGGCGCGACGGTGAGCACCTGGTGGTCAACCGCGACACCGGCGCCCGGTATCTGTGGACCGGCACCGACGGCGTACTGCACCCGGTGCGCAACTACGCCTCGGCGAAGCTGATCGGCGGCGCCGACCTGGCGACCGCGGACGTCCACACCCCCTCCCTGAAAGGCGTCCCGGTGGGTACCCCGGTCGGTATCCCCGGAGCCCCGGACGCCGTACCGGCGTCCGGGGAACTCGACGACGGCGCCTGGCACATGTGCGTCACCGGGCCGGACGGGGCACTGCCCAACACCTCCGGTGTCGTGGCGACCACCGGAGTGGACAAGCCCGGAGCCACCACCGTGGCGGCCGGGATGCCGCTGGACTCCCGCGGCATCGGCCGCGACCGCGGTGTGCTGGTGAGCGGCCCGGACGACACCGAGTACCTGGTGTGGCGGGGCAGCAGGCTGCCGCTGGACCGCGCCTCCGACGCCCGCAACGCCCTCGGCTACGGCTCCCAGGAGCCGATGCCCGTCTCGGCGGCCTTCCTCGACGCACTGGCACCCGGCCCCGCCCTCAAGCCGCCCGCGGTCCCGGGACGTGGCGAGGACGGCCCCGAGCTCGGTGGTGAGGCAAGCCGCATCGGCCAGTTGTTCAAGGTCAGCGTGCCCGGCGGCGGCAGTACCTATCAGCTGCTGCGCAAGGACGGCCTGGTGCCGCTGACCCGGCTCGGCGCCGCCCTGGTGCTGGGCGACCCGGCCACTCAGAAGGACGCCTATGAGGGACAGTCGCCCGAGGTGCGCACGGTCGGTGCGGACGCGCTGCGCGAGCACCGGGCGAAGGACTCGGACTCCGCCACGTCCGCGGAGCTGCCGGACGCGCCGCCTCTCCCGCAGTCCGCGGAGCGCGGTACCGCGCTCTGCGCCCAGGTGGACGGCGGCAACGGCGGCGTACGGATCAGGTCGGTGCTGGTCCCGCTGACCCAGCTCTCCCCGGTCGCCGTGTCGGCGGGCACCGCTCAACCGCTGGAGCCGGCCTGTGTCCCCACGGAGGCCACGGTGGTACGTCCCGGTCACGGCGCCCTGGTCCGGGCCCTGCACGCGAGCGGCGCCGCGCACGCCGGGACCACCTACCTGGTGGCGGAGAACGGCGTGAAGTACCGCCTCTCCGCCAAGGATTCGCTGGCAGCGCTCGGGTACCAGGCCGCGGACATCGACTCGGTCCCCGCGCCGCTGCTCGCGGCCCTCCCGACCGGCGCGGACCTCGACCCGGCCGCCGCCGTCGGCGTCACGGAACCCAAGGCGACGGCCCCGGAGTGCGGTGGC
Organism: Streptomyces sp. NPDC048484; assembly: GCF_040651415.1. NCBI lineage: Bacteria > Bacillati > Actinomycetota > Actinomycetes > Kitasatosporales > Streptomycetaceae > Streptomyces > Streptomyces sp. NPDC048484. Next base: position 188,521 of record NZ_JBEZJY010000011.1, on the reverse strand, counting down.
GTCGGTGAGCCGGGGAAGCGCGATGACAGCGGCAAGGTGGACGAAGCGGGGGAGGTGGAAGCGGCGGGCACCGCTTCGCAGAGCTGACACCACCTGCTGATTCCGGCAAGGAACGCATATCGCGCCGAGGAAAGGAAAAGAGAAAGGAGCGAATGCGGGAAACCTCGGGCTGAACTCGGCGCCGGGGGCGTGAAGTCGGCGCGGAGTCTCGCGGCGTTCGGATACGAAGGTGAAACCTCAGGAGAAGCTCAAATATTTCGGCAGACTGCACCCGTGGAATCCTGGGGGTGCGCGCACATTGCCGGGAACGATGCTTCTCCATGACCGTTCGGTCTCTTCGTGTGCCCGCTTTTCGCCCGCTTCGCATGGTGTCCGGCACCTGCTTCGCGTGCAGCGTCCCCGCAAGACGGGCGTACGTGTTCATACGGCTGCAACGTTCGCACAACTCCGTTGCCGTACAGGCGAATTCTGCCGGACCGGCTGTTACTCACATCTTGCCTGCACGCGTTGCGCGGAACCCTGTTTTCTCTTTAGCCTCAGCGGGCAACGGTGCGTGAGACGCGCCTGAACGAAGGGAGCGTGACATGGCGGACAGCGCCGCAAGGAAAGCGGACTATGCCAAGGGCTTGGGGGGCGTCTCCTCTCTGGAGTCGGCCCGGAGCCAGGTCGAGAAGACCCAGAACAACGTCGCCGAGATCGCAGCGCGTTCCGGAGTCGGCGGTGACGAGGGCCAGGCTCTGCTGAAGCTCTTCCGCAGCTGGAACTCCGAGGCGCAGAAGGTCGTCGTACAGATCAGCACGATGATCGACGCGCTCCAGGAGAACGTGACCTCCGCCAACCGTCTGGCGAAGGAGAACCAGGACCTGACCGAGGTTCTCAACAGCAAGACCAGCCAGGGCGTCTTCGAAGCACTGAGCTGAACCACCCGCGGTACCGGCTCCGTTCGGTGGAGCCGGGCTTCGTGAGCTTCCCGGGCCAGGCGCCCGGCCTTCGAGAGGAGACGTCATGGCCGACGGCATCATTGATGTGCAGTACCCCAAGGTCCAGCAGGCCATCGAGGAACTGATGGATCAGACCCAGTTGATCATCAAGACCCTCAACAACCTGGAGGACGAGCTGAAGCCGCTCGTCAGCACCTGGGAGGGCGCGGACCAGGAGCAGTACCGCGTAGTCCAGGCGGAGTGGGACAACGCCACCAAGAACATGGCCAGGCTCCTCGGCGACAACGGCGAGCTGATCCGGACCATCCACGACAACCACTCCCGTGACGAGCGCAAGAGCGCCGACAACTGGGGCAACGTACGCGCCCGTTAGGGCCCCGGCCGCGCGCCTGGCCGGAGCTTTCCCCTCGGCCGTCCTGAGGGTCGTGCCAGGCGTTGTGCGCGTGCGGGCGAAGGCCGGTTCGGCGGACCCGCGTTCCGGGTCCGCCGAACCGGCCGCCGTCCGTACGCGGCGAGACCACCGGGCCGTCCCGTGCACCGTCCGGCACCACGGAATCCATCAGCAGCCCCCTAGCAGCGGGAGATCGTCCCATGGCCGGTGAAAAGGCCGACGTCAAGCATTTCGACCTCAAGCAGATGGAGAACTTCCGGGACAACGAGGTGCAGCCGGTCTACACCGCCGCCAAGAAGCACCGCGAGGAGGGCGACGGACACACCATCCGCCCGCTCGGCCACCTCGTCGACGGGCACACCACCCCGGACAACCTCGCCCAGGACAAGCAGCTCCTGCGCATCGGCAAGATGGTCACCGACCCCCTGGTCTCGGGCCCGAAGCTGGTCGAGGGCGTCCGCACCGCGGCCGAGGCCATCGACAAGCTGCTCGGTGACCAGATGGAGCTCTTCAAGGAATTGAAGGAGGCTCTCTCGGACACCATCGAGGAAGCCAACAAGACCAAGAACAAGAACCTGGAAGCGATCGACGCGCAGACGCTGCTCCAGACCTTCGAAGAGGTCGACACGCTCACCGCCGGCAGTTCGGAAGAAGAAGACTGAGTCATTGCCGCGCGTGCCGGCCGAGGCCACGGCCGACCGGTGCGCCCGTAGGACACACGGCCGCACACCCCACGACGCTGTGCGCCGGCACGGACGACAACCGACCAGAAAGGGCGCCCGGTGGCCGATCGGTACGATCCCAATTCCGTCGCCAACATCGACAAGTACGAAAACGCCGGCGACTCGACGGGCGACACCTGGGCCACTCTGGTCGCCCATATGACCGGGTATCCCGTGCCGGACCGCGCCACGGTCTTCGACACGCTCCGCTCCGACCACGGCGGCAAGCTCTTCCGGATGGACATCAAGGAGCGCAGCCTCAGCCTGCTCGTCAAGGACTCCGGCTTCCTGACGAACACGGGCGAGGACTACGACATCTGGTTCTTCGACAGCGGCAAGAAGACGAAGATCATGCAGGCCCGGATCGTCTTCGAGGGCCGTGTGAAGGCGGGCGAGGAGATCATCTTCGCCGCCCCCGGCACCGACGACGTCAACAACGCCCAGGTCCGCGAGGGCGCCGAGTTCACGGACTACAACAAAGACAAGATGAGCACCGTCGCGCTCGCCCGGTACATGAACGGGCCGCGGGCGGCGCTGCTCGAACTGCTGCGCGGCAGCAGCCAGAACGCCCGCTTCAGCAACCTGGGAGTACCCGGGGCCGACGTGGTGGACCTGAACTCGTTCAACACCACCGGGGACTCCTTCGACTACGCCGCCAAGTTCTTCAGGGACCACCAGGTGGTGCTGAAGGACTGGGAGGACCGTTTCAGCAAGGACGACGCGAGCTGGAAGGGCGAGGCCGCTGAGGTCTTCCGCAGCCTGCTGAAGAAGATCCGCGAGAACTACGACGCCTATATCGAGACCTTCGACTCCTCGGCCGGCACCGGCGACGAGACCGGCACCGGCAACACGGTGTACTCGCGCGCCCTGTCACTGGGCCGCAAGTACCTGCAGGACTCCGCCACGCAGCTGCTGGAGGCGTGGCTGACCTGGGCCAAATCCTCGTACTACGACCCGCACCAGGTGCTGCGCTACGTCCTGGACGACCTCGCCAAGTGGGTGGACACGAACAACGTCGGCATGACGGACATCACGTCGACCACCACCCGCTACTCCACGACCGTCAGGCACAGCCCGAAGGGCGGCTTCTCCCAGATCCACCCGGACTACGGCGACCTCACCGACATCGCCAACTGGGCGAAGGTCGGCGACAAGGCCGTCAAGATCTGGACCCAGGGCGTCGACGACCTCCTGGGCAAGCCCGCGGCCAAGGTGCAGTCCGCCTTGAACAACCACTTCCTCGAACTCGGCGAGGACTTCGCGGACAACGTGCCCAAGCCGAAGTCGACCAGCACGGCCTCGGAGGAGTACGAGGAGAAGAAGCTGGAGGAGGAGAAGGAGGACATCAAGAAGCAGAACGAGGAGAACAAGAAGGACCAGGACGAGCTGCGGGAGGAGCAGAAGCGGCAGCGCGAGGAGGACAAGAAGTACCAGGACGAGCTGCGCGCGGAGCAGGAGCGGCAGCGCGAGGAGGACAAGAAGTACCAGGACGAGCTGCGCAACGAGCAGAACCAGCAGCGCGACGAGGACAAGAAGTACGCGGACGAGCTGCGCGAGGAGCAGAAGAAGGACAAGGAGGAGGCCGATCGCCTCCAGGAGGACCTGCGCAACGAGCAGAACCAGCAGCGCGACGAGGACAAGAAGTACGCGGACGAACTGCGCGAGGACCAGAAGAAGGAGCAGGAGGAGGCCAGGCGCGAGGCCGAGGAACAGGCCAAGTCCGTGACGGAGAGCCTCGGCGGCCTCAACGACCCCAACGCGGTCAACGAGCAGAACCTCGACAGCCTCGACGACCTGCTGAACCAGCAGAACGCGGTCACCACCGAGAGCCCGGGCGACATCGGGGACCTCAACGGTACCCAGGGGTCCCAGACCGACCTGGGCCCGGTCAACCAGAGCCTCGGCAACCTCGGCCCACTGAACGCTGGAGGTGGCGCCCTCAGGACCCCGACCGGCGGGAACACCCAGGCCGACGGAGGCAAGCTCACCACCGACTTCCCGGACGGCAGCAACACCTCGTTCGACCCCGACAGCGGGCTGCTCACGACCACGTCGCCGGAGGGTACGGTCACCACGCAGGATCTTGGCGATGGTCTCAAGGTGACGAACCCGGACGGCTCGGTGACGTCCCTCGGTGACGACGGGAAGCTGACCACCACGTTCCCGGACGGCACGACCCAGACCGTGGACCCCGCCACCGGCCAGGCGACCACCACCAACCCGGACGGCACCACCACCACGACCGACCTGGGCAGCCTCACCGACCTCAACGGCAGCGCCAACGGGGACGGAGTGCTCGACGGCCCGACCGGCGCCAATAGCCAGCTGAACAACGCCGGTGATCTGACCACCGACTTCCCGGACGGCAGCAACACCTCGTTCGACCCCGACAGCGGGCTGCTCACCAGCACCTCGCCGGACGGTACGGTCACCACGCAGGATCTTGGCGATGGTCTCAAGGTGACGAACCCGGACGGCTCGGTGACGTCCCTCGGTGACGACGGGAAGCTGACCACCACGTTCCCGGACGGCACCACGCAGACCGTCGACCCCTCCACCGGCCAGGCGACCACCACCGATCCCGACGGCACCACCACCACCGAGAACCTCGGCAACCTGGGCGACCTCAACGGCCAGAACGGTCTCAACGACCTGAACGACCTGGGTGACATCAACCCGGACATCACCACCGAGTCGATCGACGACCTGGGCAACCTCGGAGACCTCAACAGCGACCAGAACGGCCTGGAGACCCCGACCGGTGGCAACGTCGAGCTCGACGACGCCGGGGACTTCACCACCACGTTCGAGGACGGCAGCAGGGCCTCGTTCGACCCGGACAACGGGCTGCTCACCACCACCGACGCGGACGGCACCACCACGACCACCGACCTCACGCACGGTGCGAAGGTGACCAACCCGGACGGCTCCACCACCGCCCTGGACAACGGTCAGCTGACCACCACCTTCCCGGACGGCAGCACCCAGGTCATCGACCCGGACACCGGCATCGCCACCGTCACCGACGCGCAGGGCAACACCGAGACGGTGGACCTGCACGACCTCAACTCGGACGCGAACAACGACAGGTCGAGCATCCTCGACGGCCTCGGAGACCTCAACGGGAACGGCGGCGGCGACGGCACCACCTCCCGGGACGTACCGCTCTCCGAGCTGGGTCTCGGTGGCGGCGGCGCGAGCCTCGGGGCTTCCGGTGGCGGCCTCTCCGGGTCGGACTCCCTGTCTTCGGACTCCCTGTCCTCGGACTTCAGCTCGGCCGGCGTCACACCCCTCTCGGACAGCACGGCCTCCCCGCTCGGTGCCGCCACCTCGGCCGCCTCCGGCGGCGGTGCCCCCGGTGCCCCGGGGACACCCGGCAGCCCCGGTATGCCGATGGGTGGCGGAGCGGGCGGAATGGGCGGCGGCGCCGAGAAGGGCAACGGCGAGCGCGTGCGCTCCGTCCTGGTCGACGCGGCCGAGGAGAGCGAGCGCCGCAACCGCCGGCGCCGCAGCCCGTGGAACCGGCAGGAGGACAGCGACACCTTCCTGGCCCCGGCCTCCCGGGTGAACACCACCGGCGGCGGTGGCGACTCCACCGAGGAGGAGTCGGAGCCGGGCCGCAGGGCCACCAGTTCCGTCGACTACCTGGAGGAGGACGTGGACGTGTGGGGCACCGAGGAGGGCGGCACTCCGGCCGTCATCGGCCGGTGAGCACGGTGGAGGTCGGGCGTGGTCCCCGCGGGGACCGGCGTGACCACCGGGGAGACCGACGCGACCACTGGGGAGAGACGAATCCCACCCGGCCCCGGCTTCCGCGGACGGGCCCTCACCAGGCAAGATCAGCAGAGCAGTTGCCGGACTTCGGGCCAGGGCCGGTCGCACGGGCCGGATGTCCGGAGGTACGAACCGGATGTCCGGATGCCCGGACTGTGCGTTCCGGGCACAGACGGAGACCGACGGAGACCGACGGAGAAGGGCGGAGTGGGCGTGACGGAACCGCTGGAGAAGCGCCTGGAGAAGGCGATGGCCGAACTCCAGGCTGCCCAGGAGGCGGTCTCGCGCACCGAGCGCGAGCTGCGGCAGGCGTCGTTCGCGGTGCTCTCCTCCGACCGCGCGGTCCGCGCCACCGTGGGCCCGCAGGGTGAGCTGACCGGGATCGAGTTCCTGGAGAACAAGTACCGCGACATGTCCCACCAGGAGCTGTCCGCCAGCGTCCTGGAGGCGGCGAACGCGGCACGCCTGAAGATGAACCGGCACGTGATGAAGGCGATGGCACCCTTCGCCGAACCCAGCAGCAACGTGCCGGAGCTGAAGGGCTTCGAGCTGGACTGGGAGCGCATCTTCGGCCCGGAGGTGCTGCGCGAGGACGACGAGGACACGGCACGCGACGTCGAGGCCGCTCCCGGCTGGCGGGACGCGCTCGGCGAGGACGGGGAGGACTGACCATGGGACAGCGGTACTACGTCGATCCGCAGCGCATCGAGGCCCTGGCGGGACAGCTCGAGGAGATCGGCACCCTAACCAGGAGCATGACCGAGGAGTTCTTCGACGAACTGGCCCCCACGGTCAGATGGCCCGGTACGGTGGGCGATTTCGCCGAGAAGGCCAAGCCGCAGGAGCAGAAGGAGCGGCAGACCACCAAGGACACCATGATGTCCATCCGCGACGCACTGGTGGGTATCACCGACGCCACGGTCAGCCAGGTCCGGCTGATGAAGAACACCCGTGACGCCAACATCGAGGACATCGAGCAGAACAACAGGGAAATCGACACCCATGGGCTGGACGGCAACAGCGGCCCGGGCGGGCATGGTCGCCGCTGACCTCCGCACCGCAGGCCGCTCCCGCAGTAAGCCGGGAGCGGCCGCCGCGTCCTGCCCGAACGGCGCGCGGGGCGGCCCCCGATGAGCATGATGGCGTCGCCCGCGGTCAACGCGATGATCTTCATCATCACCGGGGAGAGGCTCATCGACGCCGACGAGGACCTGGCGTTCGACAGCCGCCGGCCCTATTCCGGTCTCGGCCGGAAGCTCGATCGGGTGTCGTCGCTGATCGAGAAGTCGATCCACGACATCGCCGAGGTCATGCCCGACGACCTCTCCAAGTCGTACGCCAAGGCGATGGGCATGCTCATCGACGACGGCGGCAAGAACTACCTGCGCGAGTTCGCCGAGCAGCTCGACAAGATCGCCGAGGGCCGGCGCAAGACCTCCATGGACATCATGGAGTCCAAGTGGCAGGTCATCGCCGAGATCATCCGGCTGCTCATCGAGATCGCCATCTACCTGGCGATGTCCTTTTTCACCGGCGGCGCCTCGGCCAGCCAGATCATGTTGGCCAAGCTGCGCAGCCGGTTCATGATCCTCGCCACGCTCGCCCATCTGCTCCAGCGGCTGCACCTGGCGCCCTCGCTGACCGAGGCGTTCGCCGAGGCCTTCACCACCTTCGCGGTGCGGCTGGCGATGATGAACTTCGCCCCGAACGGCCGCCGTCCGGACGGCTTCGACTGGAACGACATCCTCAAGTCCGCCGCGTTCGGTGCCGCGGCGGGTTTCTTCACCAGCGTCTTCGACAAGTTCGCGAAGGACATCGTCAAGGCCTTCGACAGCGACTTCCTGAAGAACGGTCCGGATCTCAACTTCAAGGACAACCCCAACTTCAGGAACCCCCCGAACCTCGACTTCAAGAACAATGGGCCCAACCCCAACCCCAAGCCGAATCCCAACCCCGGGCCCGGCCCCGGCTCGAAGCGGGACAACCCTCCGACCAACAGTCCCGGCCCCAACCCGAACGTGAACAGTCCCAACCTCACGAACAAGAACTCCTTCTCGTTCCGGTTCAACCCGGCCTCCTTCAAGAACAACCCCAGCCTGTTGCGGAACAACCAGATCCTGCGCAACAACGCCGACCGGCCGGGTGCGCTCGCCGGGCACTACGGCCTCAAGGGCACCGCCGACTTCATCGCCGCCGGCGCCGGTGAGGCGCTCGCGGAGATCCTGATCAAGGGCGCCTTCGACGGCGACTGGTCCACCAGCTGGTCGACGTTCGTCGGCGCGGGCCTCAGCAGCCAGGTCGAGGCCACCCTTTCGGACATCGCGGTGAACAGCGGCGCCGAACTGCGCAACGCCATCGAGAAGTTGCGCAACCAGCCGCCGCCCACCGTCTCCGGCGGCGACACGGACTCCGACACGCGGGACTCCGACGGCTCCACGCGCTCGGGCGACGGCTCCGAGAACACCGACGGCCCCTCGAACACGGACACCTCGGGCTCCTCGGGCGGCGGTTCCACGCGCAACTCGCCGACGCCCGTCTCGCGACAGGACACCGGCACGGGGGACTTCACCGGGAGCGACTCGCCTCCGCCCTACTCCGCCGGGGGACCGCCGCCGTACAGCAGCGTGAACCCGCCGGCGTACTCGCCGGGTCCGCTGCCCGTGACCGCCGCCGAGAACGAGCTCTGGCCGCAGATCCACAACGGCTCCGCCGAGGTCCGCGAGCAGGCCCTGCACGACCTGGCCGCCCTGCGCGGCTCCCAGCCGCCGGGCAGCACCGAGATCGACGTCCGCGACAACCTCCACAGCAACCTGTCGCAGCTGCCCGAGGTCCGGGTGGTCCCGGCCGGGAACAGCCCCGCCGCGCAGATCGACACCGACGACGTCCGCCGTGCCCTCGACGCCTTCGGTACGCCGGTCACGGTGGACTCCCCGATCAGCGCCGGTGGGTCCGGCAAGGGCTCCACGGGCAACAACTCCGCTCCCGGTCCCGCCGGCTCCGAGGCGTCGCCTGAGAGCCCGGTCGCGGGTTCCCCGGAGAGCCCCGTCGTGGGTTCGCCGGAGAGCCCCGTCGTGGGTTCGCCGGAGAGCAACGTCCAGAGCTCGCCGGACGAGGTGGCCGCGCAGGACGACCGTACGAATCCGGTGCCGGGGCAGGGGAGCGGCGGCCCTGTCGCGTCCAACGGCCCGACCGACTTGGCCGGGGCGGGCACAGGCACGGGTACCGGCACGGGTACGGGTACCGGCACGGGTACGGGTACGGGTTCCGGCTCGGGCACCGGTGCCCGGACGGGGGGTGCCCCCGCGGCCGGAGGCAACCAGAATCCCTCCGGGACGCAGCCCCAGGGCACCCGCAACCCGGACGCCACGCACACGGCGGACGGTTCGCAGGGCACGACAACCGACGACGGCCCGCAGGCGACGGCGAACGACGGCCCGCAGGCCGCGACGGACGACACCTCACAGGCCACGACCGGCGACGGCCCGCAGGTCTCGCAGTCGCCGGAGACCGTCACTTCTTCGGAGAGCACGTCCTCCCCGGAGGTCGCAGACTCGGCTGACAGCAACGGCACTGCGGATCTCACCGGAGGTGGCCCCGCCCCGGCCCCCGACATCACCACCGCTCCGCCGAAGGTGAGCACCACCGGCTCGTACGCCGACACGGGCGACGTACGTGACAGCGGTACCCCGGGCGACGAGAAGAGCGGTCCGTCCTCTGTTGCCCCGAACTCCTCGTCCACCCGGTCGCAGCCGTTGACGATCGTGGTCTCGGAGGTGCCACCGCCGGGGGAGGGCGCACCGGAAGCGGCCGAACTGCTGGACGGAGCCGGGGTCGACCGGGCCGTCGTACTCGGGCCCGCTGTCGCGTCGGACGGGGCGGGGCGTCCGGTACGCGCCGCTGTCGAGCTGACTCGCGAGGGCCCCGGCGCCCCGGTCCGGGTCCGCCCGCTCACCGGCCCCCCGGCCACTGTGCTGCCGGACGGCACCTCGGACACCGCGTTCCCCGGCGCGGACGTGCTGCTGCCGCTCGCCGACGCCCTCGGCCCGGTCCCCTCCGCGACCTCCGACCCTGCCCCGCAGAGCAGCGTGACGACCGACAGTGACCCGGCCCCCGCCCCGGCCACGCGCCCGAAGACGATCTCGGAGGCCCTGGCCGGACTGAACGGCAGCGGAGTCGGTCCGAACCCCACGGACACCGGCACCCTCGTCACGGACAAGCTGGCCTCCCTGTCCCGCCCCTGGACCGAGACGGCCACCGAGCTGCACCTTGAGTCGGGCGACCGCGACGGCAACGACACCGGCGGAGACGCCCCCGGCCTCGGCGGCGGGCGCGGCCCCGGGAACGGCGGCACCCCGCCTCCGACCCCGTCCACCACGTCGGACAACCTCACGGCGACACCCCCCGTGATGCTCCCGCCCACCGGGCGGATCGTCGTGCGACCCGCGGGCAGCGGCCCGGCCTCCGACAACGGAAACGGCCCCGCGCGGCCCGCGAGCGAGCCGGTCGTCACCACCCTGGACGGCCACACGGTGCCCATCGCGCAGCTGCGGCGCCTGGTGCCGGACTCGACCGTGAGACCCCAACCGGGGCGCGCCATACAGACGTTGACCATTTCGCAGGGCCCGGCCGAGGACGGTACGGCGCACAGCGCGGGGCGTCGCGCGCTGCTAGGCCAGGACACCTTCCGCGGCGTGCGCACCACGTCTGGTTCCCCCTCGGCTTCTCCTTCCACGGCTCCGGAGACCGTCGCGGACCCGGCCGTCCGCCGTACCGTGTTCACCGGCCCGCCGACCGCGCTCCCCGGCTCGGGCACCGAGCGCGGCGCCGACTACTTCGTGGGGCACGCCACCTCCCGTACCGTCACCCTCGGTACCGATGACACGGCGCGCCCCACCGTGAAGGTCAGCGGTGTGCAGTTCGGCGAGGTGCTCAACTCCTGGGCGCAGGACGGCGACGAGGACCGGCCGCTGGTGCTGTTCTCCTGCGAGACCGGGCGACAGCCGGAGGTCGCGGGACTGCCGGTGGCCCAGCACGTGGCGAACCGCACCGGGCGGCGGCGGGTGTACGCGCCGACCACCGAGGTGGGCACGGCCCGGGACCGGGACGGCAACGTCCGCGCGGTGCTCACCGAGGGCCCGGACGGGCCGGGAGCGTGGCGGCTCTTCACCCCGGAGCCCAGCGGCGCCGACCTGGACGGACTGGCCCGCGACGCCGGCCTCCACGCAGGCCCGGAACCGGCCGATGCCTTCGCGAGGGCCCGTACCCTCCAGCAGATCCGCACACTGCGCGGCGCGCTCGGCCCGGACGCCGAACAGCGGCCGGAGAACCGGGAGTTGCTCGCCGGTCTCGCCTTCATGGACAACCTGCGCTGGCTCAGCCAGGACACCGCGGCCCGTTACGGCGACGGCCGGATGACTCCGGACCTGCTCCGCCGGATGGCCGTCGACCGGCGCGGTGCGACGGGTGACACCAGCACCGATCCGGCGACCGACCCCACGGTCGAGCAGTACACCGAACTCCTGCGCGCGGCAGCCGAGTTGCGTGTCGACGTCGGGCCGGACACCACGCTCGACGCCCTGCTCCCCCCGCCGCCGCCCGCACTCCCACCGACCACCCTGGTTTCGCCACAGGACGTGCGAGGTCTGTCCTACGCACCCGCCGCGCAGATCACCTGGTCGCTCGCCAGCACCCCGCTGCCGTTGTCCGAGCTGGGCCTGAGCTCCGAGGACACCGCCGAACTCGCCCGCCGCAGGCCCGACCTGGCGCCCGCGCCGAGCCGCCCGGAGAGCCTTGCCGAGGACGTGGTCCTCCTCAGTAAGAACAAGCCCGGTTCGGTTGGCATCGTGCGCGCGAACGGCATCGCCTTCCGGCGGCTGGATACCCCGGGCGGCGGGAACTGCCTCTTCCGGGCGGCGCTCGACAGTGCGCGCGGCCAGGACATACCGCCCGCGTGGGCCGCGCGGAACGTCGCCGGGCTGCGCGGCCAGTTGCGTGACCGGATCACCGGGTCCGAACTGGGCGACAACATGGCCCTGGCGATACCGGACCCGGTGTTCTCCGTGGTGGACGACCTGCGGATGCGTGCCCTCGCCGGAGTGCGGGGCTCGGCCGAGCGCAGCCGGGTCACGCAGCTCTGGAACCGGATCGCGCAGGACGTCGTCACCGGCGCCGACGCCGCCGAGTGGCAGCGGATCATCCAGGAGAGCGACTACCCGCAGCTCGCCGCCGTGGTACCCACCCCCGCCGACGCGCGGCGCCTCGGAGCCCGGGGACTCGTCGCCGCGGCGGCCGAGCTCTCCGACCTGTGGGCCTCTCCCTTCGCCGACCTGCTCCCCGAAGCGCTGGCGCACACCCTCGACCTCGACCTGCGGCTCGTCCAGCCCGACCCGCGGTCGCAGGGGACCACCTTCGTCAACACCCTCAACCCGGGCGGCCAGGGCGGCACCCTGCATCTGTCCTACAACGGCACCGACCACTTCGACGCCCTGGTACCGGCCTCGGCGCCGGTCACTCCCGTACCTGACCCGAACGCGACTGCGGACCCGAACGCCAAGCCGGACCCCAGCAGCAAACCGGACCCCAGCAGCAAACCGGACCCGGCCGTCCAGGACCCGACGGCCCAGGACTCGGACGGCGACGGCGTCTTCGGGGAGTGGCTGCGCAGCATGGGCGGGGTCACCGACCTCGACAGCACCGACACCGAGACCCCCGACCGGGGCGACCCGGTACCGCTGGAGACCCAGCTCGAACGGCACCGCCCGGCTCGGTTGCTGACCGGCCAGGACGCCCGGCCGCCGGGCCCGGTACCGCAGACCGTCACCTTCGAGGACGGCAGTCGGCTGCCCACGGTCCTGATCAACCCGGGTGCCGACCCGGGCGACGGTACGCCGGCCGGCCGGACGACCGGGACCCCGCGCGGTCGTCAGACCGGGCTCTTCACCGGCCTGGGCAAGACCACCCTCCGCTCGCCCGAGCAGGTGGCCGAGGAGATCCTGAGCAAGCTTCCGGCGAAGCTGCGTGCCCAGTTCGACGAGGCGGAGCTGCTGCGGCTGCTGACTCAGCAGCCCGACGCCTTCACCGCCCCGCGCGGCGCGCGCTTCGTCGGCCGGGAGAAGTCCGGGGTCGGCCATGAGATGACGGTCGAGGCCATCCCGTACCACCGCTGGGAACGCTTCTCCAACACGAACGGCGCCACCGTCCGGCTGGACACCATGCGACGCGGCCAGGCCGGCACGGGTGGCGGTCGCAGCGTCGGTTTCGGGCGACGGATCGCCGGCGGGCTGAGCATGGGCCCCCCGCTCAACTGGCTGCTGAAGATCGGCTTCTCGCTGGGCTGGACCCGCCGAACCGACTACGCGCAGGGGACCCAGGCGTACAACCAGTCCGAGTGGCGCAACTGGGAGGGCTCGCACCTGCACCTGGACGACGTCCACTACCGGGTGCGGGTGGACCGCGTCACCGAGACACCGAAGACCACCACCACGGCCACCAGCACGACGACCAGCCAGCCCAACCCACCGCTTCCGAAGCCCAGTTGGCAGCGCACACAGGTGCACACCGCACAGTTCGCGATGCGCGACGGGCTGAGCTGGCGGCTCCCCGACGACCTCACCGTGCCCTACAAGGGGCCGCAGCGGGCACCGAAGACGCTCACCTTCCCGGACGGCATCGAGTCGCGGATGACCGACACCACCGGGCTGCACCTGACGGACTCGCCGGAGGACATGGCGCTCGCCATCTCCGGTGCCCGGCCCGGCAGTTCGGCGCACCGCACCCTGGTCTCGTACGTCCGGCCGGGGCGGCTGCTCGCCCTGTTCGGCCGGTTCTCCGGTCCGGTCACCGGGCCCGAGCTGACCCGGGGCAGCGGACAGCATCCGCTGGGGCACCTGATCGTGGAGCGGTCGGTGCCGCACCGGGCCACCCTGGTCACCGAGTCGGTCAAGGCGGAGCTGCGCGACCTCACCCAGACCACGTACCAGAACGAGCGCGGGCACGTCCGTGATACCCGCCTGGGCTTCCAGGTCACCGCGGGGCCGAACTACACCCTCGCGGGCCTGGAGACCGACGTACGCCTCCAGGGCGGCCCCCTCGTCCGCGCGGACCTCTCCACCGGGCGAGGCCACTACCTCGGCGTCGACGCGGCCCGGAAGACCACCGGCCGCGTCCGCAACCATCCTGTGGCGCTCTACCGGGTGGAGCGGACCCTGATGGTGCGCAAGCCCGGCGAACTGCCGTCGGCGGCCCGCCCGGTCCGGGTGGTCAGCCTGGACTGGATCTCCACCCAGGACGCGCGCCGCCTCGCGGGCTGGGACAGCCGTACGCCCGGTCAGGCGGGCCCCAACCCGGACGCCGAGCCGCCGGTGCCGTGGTACCTCAGCCGGGAGGACCCGGTCCACCTGAGCGGACAGGTCCGGGCCGAGGGTTTCCGCCCCGTCGCCGCCCCGCAGACCCTGGTGCAGCCGCAGCCTCTGGGACAGACGCAGACGCAGACCCAACCTCAGGTGCAGGGCCAGCCCCAACCTCAAACCCAGAACCAGCAGCTGCAGCCTCAGACGCAGCAGCCCGCCCCGCAGGACCCCATGCTGGCGTTCACGGACTCCGTCCTGGACACGCTGCACCGCTCGTACCCGTCGCTGTTCGTTCCGCCGTTCATGCTGCGGCATCCGCGGCTGGCCAAGTTCTGGTACGGCGACGGGCGGATGCGGACCGCGCTGCACAACGACCGCCAGGTGCGCGAGGCGCTGAACCGGCCCACCCTGGAGCAGAGCCTGGACGACCTGTCCACCACGGGCGTGCCCGTCACCCTCACCGAGGACGGCAAGGTACGCCGCGGGCACCACACGCTCATCCTCAGGGCGCGCCTCACCGACCGGCGGTTCGAGACCACCATGAGTGAGCGCTCGCTGCGCAACGCGGTGATCGGCACCGAGGTCTCCGGCCAGGGGCAGCAGGCGGCCGTCACCCTGTCCGGCGGTGTCGAACTGGGCGTCGGGCCGCGCGACCACGACAAGGTGCCCGACGTCGGACTGCCGCGCCAGGCAGGCAGCGTCGCCGTCGGGCTCCGGCACGCGCGGACCGACCAGAAGGCCACCAGGAACACGGTCGCGGTCGTCCACGACCACCTGATGTTCCAGACCGGCGCCGACCTCTACAGCTACCAGGTGGAACTGGGCGCCACCTTCGAGGGCCACCGCCGCCCGCGCGGCTGGGCCAGGCTCGCCTCGGTCGGCGTGCTCGGCGCGGGCGTCTTCGTCAGCAAGGTCGAGGAACGGCCCCTGTTCACCCGGGGCAACGAGACCGTGGGCCGGGTGGAGCTGGCCGTACCGGCCGCACACGGCTCCGACCGTTACGCCCCTGTCGACCCGCCCACCGGGCCCGCCCCGGCACCGGCGGCCACGCCCGCCCCGCGACAGCTCTCCGCCACCGTGGCGGACCAACTCCTCGACGGCACCCGCCCGTTGCCGGGGACGGACTCGGCCGACCAGCAGCTCACCAAGAAGCTGCTCAGCGCCCCGCACGTGGTGCTCAGCGCCGAGGGCGGCCCGCAGCGCCAACAGCTCATGCAGGACACCGCCGACCGCGCCTCGGGCACCTCCTGGCACGTCAGCGCGCCCGGCGCCCCGGTACGCACCGCGCTGCGCCGCGCGATGGCGAACCTCAGTGTGGCCGGGCAACTCGGCCAGTACCTGGGCCCGTTCGGCTCCCGCGTCGCCGGACTCAACGGCGCGGGACCGTTCCGGACCCACTACCTCAAGGGAGTGATCCGCGGCGAGCTGAGCAACTTCCGGGTCAAGAGCGACCCGAAGCCGGCCAGCTCCGAGACGACCGTCGGCAACGAGCACCGCGTCAACGGCAGCGCGAGCACCGGCTCGCGCACCACCCTCGGCCTCCAGGGCGGCGACACACCACTGCAGCAGGCACCGGGCCAGCCGCCGGTGGTCGGCTCCTACGCTGCCGCCCTGCAGTACGCCTGGGGCAAGGGCCGCAGCGTCTCGCAGACCCTCACCCGGGGACGTAACACCACCCTTTCCTACGCCGGGCGGATGTACCTGGTGGTCGCCGACACCACTGAGACCATCGCGGTACGGGACCGGTGGACGGCCGCGATGGGCGCCGTCGGCACCCGTGCCGGGGCCGGTATCAGCTCCGCGGCCGGCCGCATCTCCGACCGCCTCGGCAACAGCCTCGCCCCGCGCCGGGCCGCCGCCGGCCTCCAGCGCATTCGCGACGCGCTGATGTTCCACCTGCCGATGCAGGACGTCATCGAGGCCGGACTCGCCCCGGACGGGCTGGGCACCAGCACCCCGCACAACCTCGGCGGCGGCTACCGCCTGCCCCCCTACCTGCGGTTCCGCCGCTTCCCCACCCACCCGAGCGGCCAGCTCGACGCCAGTGCCGCGGCGCAGCAGCTGATGCGGCAGCTGGAGCGGATGGGGGTGCCCTCGCACGACCGGGAGCAGGTCCTCCAGCGGCTCTCCCCAGACTTCCTCGCCGCCCACCTGCACGAGCTGACGACCGACGGGATGACCCTGCCGGTCCGCTACCGCACCTGGCGGAACCCGTTCCACCTGCCCGTCAACGGCAGCCCAGGACAGCTCCAGTTCAAACTGACACCCGTCACCACCACCGTGGACAGGCTGCGTACCGGATACGAACTGGAGGACTACCGCACCACCGCCCGCGACGACGCCGGCGGCACCTCGCAGGACCGCGGCGGCGACGTGACGCTCAGCGGGGGCCAGCGCGCGGCGGGGGAGGGCATCCTCATCGCCAACCCCTCGCTCCAGGGCACCGCGGCCAAGCAGCGGTCGAGCGTCCGGACCCAGACCGCCGGCACCACCGCGATGCCGAACATCGCCACCACCCAGGCGCACGCCGAGATCATCACCAGCTACGCCCTCACCATCACCATGACGAACGTGACCGGCGACGCGCTCACCCCCGGCGTCTCCGCCGTCCCCGTCGGCAGCCTCAACGAGGTCCTCCCCGCCAGCCTGCTCACCCCGGACGGCGACGGCGCCGACGGCGCGCTCACCGAGCAGGACGTACCGGAACCCGAGCGCGCGGTACGGGTGCTGACCGCCGCACAGGCCCGCCCGGAGTCCATCGCCACCTGGCGCACCTCCGCCGCCGGTAACCCCGGCGGCAGCCCCGACCCGGACGTCCTGCCCTTCGACGACCAGATCGGCTCCGGCATCCTCGCCGTGGACATCCGCGGCGCGGCCAACGTGCACGACGCCCTGACCCTCGCCACCGCCCGCGCCGACGGCCTCGGCGACAGCGACCTCGGCAGTCGGCACACCGGCAAGAGCCTCGGCAGCCGGGTACGCATCGCCCGCCTCACCTCACTCACCGGCCTCGGCACCGCGCCGGGCCAGGCCCAGCAGGAGGCCACCACCCAGGTCGGCCTGACCTCCGGCTTCCGCGAGGCGCTCGGTGCGGACGGCACACCCCTGCCCACCCAGGCGTCCGCCCACCTCTTCGGCCAGTCGCACACCGCCGACTCCCGCCTCTACGCGAAGATGCACCGCCGCGGCGCCCGGCTGCTCGCCGTGGAGAACAAGCCACGCATGGAGGCCATGCAACGGGCGAAGACCTCCGACGCGTTCGAGTCCGGCATCACCGACAACGTCGAGGGGGCGGTGGGCACCGCGCCGCTGGCGGGCAACAGCAACGCGGGCGTCACCAACCCGGGCGTCACGGTCCCGATCGGCGGCACGAACGACGGCACCACCCTCAAGGGAACCGCGGACACCACCCTCGGCACCCACAACAAGGTCGTCACCGACCGCAGCATGCTCTTCGCCCTGCCGGTGAGCTGGCTGTCGGTGGCCGAGGTGGACCACCGGTTCACCGACAGCCGCCCGCTGCACGCGCTCGGCATGGCCAAGCGCGGGCCGCGCGCCGCCGAGGCCGAGACCACCGCCCTGGTCTGGCTGCGCGAGGACATCGCCCGCGACTACGGGCTCCTGGACGAGGCCACGTTCACCGACGAGGTCCTCGCGGCCTGGGACGGCCAGGCCAAGGCTGCCGCCGACCTCGCCACAGCCGAGAAGAACTACTACGACGCCCGGGCGCGGTCCCGGGAGACGTGGCTCGACCTGAGTCCGGCGGAACAGGACGCGCTCGGCGACGACAACTCCGGTCCGCCGACCGACCTGCCGCAGGACATGGTCTGGTCCCCGGCCATCGTCGCCTGGCAGGCCGCCCGCCAGGAGGTCCACCGCTGGGAGCAGCACACCGACGCCGCCGCCACGGACCACCACCGGCTGCAGCTCGCGGCCTCCCGCCTCACCGCCCATCACCAGGGTTCGGCCACGGTCACGGTGCCGGACGCGCCGCAGAAGTACACCGAGCCGGACTGGCGCTCCGAGGCACCCGAGCCGTACACAGTCTCCGACGCGACCGATTCCGCGCCGCGCACCATCACCTCGCCGGACGGCGCCACGGTGCGCGAACTGCACGACATGCCGCACGACGGTGCCTCGTTCTTCCACGCGCTGCTCGCCGCCGCCGAGGCAAGGGGCCGCCTGCGGTACCTGCTCGATGGCGACCTCGCCGACCGGTTCACCCATGACCCGGCCGACCCGGCGGTCACCGCGGAAGCCATCGACGCCGCCCGCCACCGCCTTGCCTGGGAACTGGGCGAGGACGGCAACGAGGACCTGCTCGACGCCCTCGCCCTGGACGCGGAGGACACCTTCACCCAGGCCGAACTCGACACCGCGGGAGTGGTGTTCACCCCCGCGCAGCAGGCCGAGTTCGACGCCTTCGGACGGCTCCCGCAGACCTACTGGCCGACCCCCGCGCAGCGAGCGGCGCTCGCCACGCAGGCCCTGTCCCGTCCGTTCGCGAGCGAGCCGCGGCAGGACGGTGGCACGGAGCTTCCCGACGGCGAACCGGGACTGCCCGAGCGCCGCGCGGGGGACCACGGCGGAGCCGACCTGCTGCCCGCTCTCGCCGCCCGGGTGCTGGGCACTCCGCTCACGGTGGTGACCGGTGAGGGCCGCGATCAGCTGTTCCTCCCGCACGGCATCGACCCGGCCTCCGTCGACCCGGCCTCCGACCCGGTTCTCTTCGCCACCGGTGGCTTCTTCCACGCCGCCCTCCCGCCCGGCGCCTTGCCTCCGGTCGCCACCGAGCTGCCGGCCCCGGCGACCGCCGTCGGCTCCGGTACGAACGCCGGCACCTCGAAGGCCGGGACCGATGGAACCGTCGCAACCGCTGGGACAGCTGGGGCCGCTGGGACTGACAAGACCTCGGGTGTCGATACCACGCGCCCCGTCCCGGAGCAGCCGCCCGCGCACCGCAGCCACACCATTGCGCCCTGGCTGCCGCCCGCCGACAGCAGTGGCCCGCGCTACCGCCTGGACCGCGACGGCGTCCTCACCGCACCCGACGGTGCCACCTACACCCAGGGCACGCCGACCGGCCGCGGCAACGGCTTCTTCGGCGCGCTCTCCACGACATTGCTGCAGGCCGCGCGACAGCCCGGACTCGCCCGCCCGGTGGCGGCTCGGCTGCGCCGGCGCGCCGGGGTGTCGCCCGCCGAACTGATGCGCCTGAACGGCCTGCCCGGCGACCGGGCAGAGCACGACACGCTCTTCTCGCCCCCGCCTCCAGTGGTCCGCTCCGGCGACCCGGCGCCGAGCCAGTACACCCTCGACGGCAATCTGCGCCGCCACCTCGCCGAGGCCCCGTGGGGCCCCGGGGCCGACCGCGCGGTGGCCGAGTGGGCCGCCGCGGCGACCGGCACGACCGTCACCCTGATCGAGGAGAACGGCACCGCTCACACCTACGCGGGCCCGTCCGGTGACAGCGGCCCGCACATCCGGCTCCGGCGCCGGGGCGGGGACTTCGTCCCTCTGACCCTGCACACCCCGGCACCCGCGCCGAAGGCTCCCGACCCGAAGGATCTGAAGGCTCCCGAGCCGAAGGACTTGAAGGGGCCCGAGGTGAAGGGCACGGAGGCGAAGGGTTCCGAGCTGAAGGGGTCCGAGGCGAAGGGGTCCGAGGCAAAGGGGTCCGAGGGGGAGGTCGCGACGCCCATCGATACGGCTCCGCTGGTCCCGCCCGTGCCGGATCCGGCTCCGCAGGACGTGGTCCTCCAGGACCCGGCCGCCCTTCCGCTGCCCCCCTCACCGAAGGGCAGCGACCTTCCGGGCCTCCTGGAGGAAGAGGCGTACGAGCTGAGCACGCTGTCCGGCACCGGAACCGGGACCGACACCGACGGTCCCATGGGCACGGACGCGGACACGGGCACGGACGCGGACGCGGGCACAGACACGGCACCCGCACCGGAACCGGTCCTGCGTCCCTTCAAGTTGGGGAACTTCGAGTTCACCAACCTGAACCAGACGGACAGGTACGTGGACAAGGCGGTCCGGATCATCGAGTTGCTCGACGAGCACAGCACCATCAAGAGCTACGTCGGCAACCGCCCTGTCCGGATCACCCTGCACCTGCGCACGACCGAGACCCCGGCCGACGTGCGCGACCTGGGTGATGCCGGCGTTCAGATCAACCTTGCGAGCTATTACTTCGAGAAGTACGACATCGGCTACATCATGGGGATGCTGGCTCACGAGATAGGCCTGCACCCCCTCGCCTCCCGCAACACGGATATTCCCGAGCAGGAGGAGGCATACCGGGGTATGCCCCTGCCGGTACCGGGACTGACCGACCTGAAGACGCCGCGCACCATGAACACGGAGGGTGCGGGTCAGGCCGACCACATCATGGCCGCCTACCCCAAGACCATCCGGCACGGCATCTACCGGGACATCGTCATCGAGATGGCCAAGGTGCTCGCTCAGCGCGCGCGGGTCGGCGTGACGGGAGCCAAGTCCCAGGACGTCACCGATCTGTTCGAGACCTACCTGATGGATCTGGCCTCCATCGCGATCACGAGCGACTACCGGATCAACGCGGTCAAGGAGCCCAACTACACGGCGAGGGTCTACAACGCCTACAAGGAGATGCTCCACGACCAGTTGGCGGAGAACACCTCTCTTCGGGCTCTGCTGCCGTCGAACAAGACCCTGTTCGGCGTCGCACGGTCCTTCACCCAACTCGCCAGCAGCATCGCGACCAACAATCGCGGCGACAGCATCCAACAGCCCGTTGCTCCGGACCAGGCGGCGGCCAACACTGGTGAGGTACGCCCCAGACTTCCCGAAGCCGGCACCGGCACCAGCATTAGCACCGACACAGACACCGGTACCGGTACCGCGTCGCAGACCCGGCCCCCCGGCGCATCGCGGCCCAGGGGCCCGCGCGACAGCCGTCCCCGGTTCGTGGTGCGTTCCGGCTTCGACGCCCGGCGGTTCTCGTACCAGGGCGAGCCGGTCACCGAGCTGACTGTCCGCATCGCGCTGCGCGGCTCGAACGACCAGGTCACTCAGGTGATCGACCAACTAAGGGTGGGTGTGGCCGAGTTCCTGAACGATCCGGCCTACCGCCTGTTCAACGGCGACCGGCTGCACGTGACCGTCGAGCACGTCGACCCCCCTGATGCCCCGCGAGCCCCGGGCGCCACCGATGCCCCGCACCTGACCGTGGACCTGGCGGGCCGGGACCAGGCGATGAACCAGACCACTTGGTGGGCGGATGCCGCCCCGGTCCAGTTGGTGCACGAGCTCACCCACCAACTGGGCCTGCGCGACGAGTACCAGGATGCCGATTCCCCGCACCGCCCCCACATCCTCGGGAGCCTGCTGGGCGACCTGAACGAGGCTCCCGAAGACCCCTCCCTCGGCGTCGCCGGGCTGCGCGACCGGCACATGGCTCTGCTCGGAGCGCTCATCGGCGAAGTGACCCCAGCGTCTCGACAGGACGGCGACCAGGCCGACCAGAGCTGGGCGGCGGCCCGGAAGGGCGCCACCGCGGAACCCCGTGAATCGATCTGGGTCGATCCGGTCTCCCTGCCGCGAACTGCCGACGGCACGGCGGTCACCGAGGTTCCGGCTCACATGCAGCAGGGCTCGGACGCGGACGTGGGGCCCGTCGCCCCGGTGCCGGCGCTCCGGTCCTTCAAGTTGGGGAACTTCGAGTTCACCAACCTGAAGCACACGAACGAGGGGTACCGGGACAAGGCGGTTCGGATCATCGAGCTGCTCCGGAAGCACGACACGATCCGTGACTACGTCGGCGGCCGCCCGGTCCGGATCACCTTGCACGTGCGGACGACGGAGACCCCGGCCGATGTGACGGACCGCGGTGACGCCGGCGTCGACATCAACCTTGCGAGCTATTACTTCGAGAAGTACGACATCGGCTACATCATGGGGATGCTGGCTCACGAGATAGGCCTTCACCCCCTCGCTTCCCGGAACACGAACATCCCTGACGAGGAAGGGATGTTCGCAGGAGTGCCGTTGACCGTTCCGGGGCTGGCGCACTTGACGCCGCCGCGGACGATGAACACCGAGGGCGCGGGGCAGGCCGACCACATCATGGCGGCTTTCCCGAGCAGTACGAGGCACCGGATCTACCGGGACATCGTGCTCGGCATGGCAGACGACTTGGCGGAGGAGGCGCGGACGGGTGAGGAGGGTGCCAAGGCCAAGGACGTCACGGATCTGATCGACACCTACCTCATGGACCTGGCCACGATCGCGCTCACCAATGACAAGCGCAAGGACGCTGCCTGGGAACCGCGGTACACGGCCAAGGTCTACAACGCCTACAAGGAGCAGTTCGCCGCACAGTTGGCGCAGGACAGCCCCGTAAGGAGTCTGCTGCCGGCCGACAAGAGCTGGTACAACGTCACGAGCAACTTCCTCGGCCTGGGCAGTAGCGTCGCGTTCAACAACCAGGGCGACAGCATCCAGACCAGTACACCGGCGCCGAGCAGCAGTGATGCCGGCGAGACGCGCCCGCGTCTTTCGCCGGGCAGC
This sequence comes from Streptomyces sp. NPDC048484, assembly GCF_040651415.1. Lineage (NCBI taxonomy): Bacteria > Bacillati > Actinomycetota > Actinomycetes > Kitasatosporales > Streptomycetaceae > Streptomyces > Streptomyces sp. NPDC048484. The sequence goes on along the minus strand of NZ_JBEZJY010000011.1, from coordinate 165,795 downwards.
ACCAGGTCCGGGCTGCAGGCCGGGCCGTCCGGCACCACGCGGCCGAGCGGGCGGCGTGACAGCCGGCCGCGGTTCGTGGTGCGTTCCGATTTCGATGCGCAGCGGTTCACCTACGACGGTGATCCGGTCACTGATCTCACGGTCCGTATGGTGATGCGAGGCACGGAAGGGCAGGACGCGCACGCTTTCGCACAACTCAGTGCGGGTGTGAGCGAGTTCCTGAACAGCCCCGGTTACCGGCTGCCGAACGGTGATCTGCTGCATGTGACGGTCGAGTTGGTCGATCCCTCGGAGTCTCCGCACCTGACGGTGGATTTGGCGGGTCGGGATCGGGCCATGGACCAGAACACGTGGTGGGCGGACGCCGACCCGGTGCAGATGGTGCACGAGCTGACCCATCAGCTCGGTCTGCGGGATGAGTACCGGGATGCCGACTCGCCGCACCGCCCTCACATCCCGGGCAGCCTTCTCGGTGACCTGAACGCGGAACCCGAGGACCTTTCGCTTGCCGTTGCCGGTCTCCGCGGACGTCACCTGGCCCTACTGGGTGCACTGATCGGGGACGTGACTCCGCGGCCCGGGCGAGGTGCGCGGGAGGCCGGCGAGCAGACCTGGGGCGAGGTACGCGAAGACACCGACAAGGTCCGCCGCGAATCTGTCTGGGTCGACCCGGTCTCCCTGCCCCGACCGTCCACTGATGGCACGACGGTCACCGAAGTCCCGGCCCGTATGCAGCAGGACCCGAACGCGACACCGACCACCGCCGCCGAACCGGCTCTCACCCCCTTCAAGTCGGGGAACTTCGAGTTCACCAATCTGAAGCACACGGATGAGAGCTACCGGGACAAGGCCGTCCGCATCATCGAACTGCTGCGGAATCACTCGACGATCAAGGCGTACGTCGGTGACCGTCCCGTCCGTGTCACCTTGCACGTGCGGACGACGGAGACTCCTGCGGACGTACGCGACCTGGGCGACGACGGTGTCCAGATCAACCTCGCGAGCTACTACTTCGAGAAGTACGACATCGGCCACATCATGGGCATGCTCGCCCACGAGATCGGTCTGCACCCCCTCGCCTCCCGGAACCGGGACATCCCCGACGAGGAGGAGATGTTCCGGGGTGTCCCGCTGGCGGTACCGGGGCTGGCGCACTTGACGCCGCCGCGGACGATGAACACCGAGGGCGCGGGGCAGGCCGACCACATCATGGCCGCCTTCCCCAGCAGCACCAGGCACCGGATCTACCGCGACATCGTCCTGGAGATGGCCCGTGCCCTGGCCGAGGACGCGCGCGTGGGAGAGGACGGTGCCCAGGCCCAGGACGTCACGGACCTCATCGACTGCTACCTGATGGACCTGGCTTCCATCGCACTCACCAACGACTACCGGATGAACGCGGCGAAGGAGCCCAATTACACGGCGAGGGTCTACAACGCCTACAAGGAAATGTTCTTGGCCCAGTTGACGGAGGAGACTTCTCTCCAGGCCCTCCTGCCGTCGAACAAGAGCATGTTCGGCGTCATGAACGACTTCCGCCGCATCGGCACCTACATCGCGATCAGCAACAGCGGCGACAGCATCCAGCAGGCCGGCACGACCTGAGCGCGTTCCGCGTCCGGGTCGCCTGACGGCCGGGGGCATTCGTCAGCGCCCGGCGCGTGGACGGTTCAGATCAGTCCGGCCCGTATCGCGTAGGACACTGCATGCGCGCGGTTGCGAGTCCGGGTGCGCTTCATCGCCCCGTACAGGATGTATCGCACCGTGCGTTCGGAATAGGAGAGCTCGACCGCGATCTCGTCGCACTGCTTTCCTTCCGCGATCAGGCGCAGCACGTCCACTTCGCGGGAGTTCAGCTTGGGTACGGTCCGGGTCCGGGCGGCGGCGATGTGCTGGCCCGTGCGCTCGGCGTGACGTACCTGGCGTGCAGGTGTGTGCGGGGGAGTGGGAGCGCTCCCATCGGCGCCCGCCACCGCGTGCACGGAGCGGACGAAGACGTCCGGGCTGCAGAAGTCCCACCACACGACGGCGCGGACGCCCCGCTTCCGTGCCGCCGACATGTCGGCCCGCCACTGCTTGCCCACCACCACGAGGAACCGCGCGTCGGGTTCGTCGCACAGGCGGTGGAGCAGGTCCAGCGCGGAGGCGTCGGCCACGTCCACGGCGACCACGATCGCGTCCGCCTCCCGGATCCTGTCCTGCGGCAGCTCGTGCAGACGCGGGTCCAGGGCGACGAAGCCGGCCAGTCCGGCACGGACCAAGGGGGCGGGCGCGTGGATCGCCACGCGCACGGTCTCGGTGAGTACCTGCTGAGGCATGCGCCCTCCCAACTCCCGTCTGTGGTCGCCCATGAGGAGTGTGGTCTTCCAGATGGTTCTGGGGGCTGATGGTGCCACCCGCGGGGACCGGACAGCCGTGCCAAGGGCCCGCGGTCCTCCAACCGAGGGAAACCTGGCGCGAGCGCCCGGCGAGTTCCGGCGAGGGTGCGCAAGAACTCCCTGTACAGAACGGCAAGGTTCGCGGCTATGGCTTCACCGGGGGAGTCAGCCGCACAAAGATGACGTGAAAGCGAGTTCAGACGCACTCCGGCTGCCGGAGCGTGCGTCGGACCGAACCGCTGGTGGACCGTCCCGGCGGGTGGCGGCGCAAGGCAACCGGAACTGGTCGACGTACAGCGGACCGGTCTGTGGGATGCCGTGCGGCCCGTGACCACTCCTGGACCACCTGGCAACTTCAGCAACTTCCAGCAACTTCTAGCAACAAAGGTAGTCGCATGATCGCGTCCCTTGTCCTGTTCGTGGTGCTCGGTCTGGTGCTGCTCGGGGCCGCTGCCGCATTGACCCGGCGCAAACTCAACTCCTCCTCCGGACAGGCCCGTACCGCGGGGCCGGGCGCCGACCGGAAGGTACTGGAGACGGTCGCCCAGGGCCTGCAGGCCCTGGCCGAGGGGCGCGCGCACGGCGCGCGCCCCCTGCCCGACGTGCACACGGTCGTCCACTCGGGACAGCGGCTGACGCTGCGGCTCGCGCAGGCCGACGCGGCAGCGCCCTCGCCCTGGACGTCGGACGTCTCCGGGAAGGAGTGGTCGCTGGACCCGGCGAGCCTGCGCAGCACCGGCAACTCCGGCGGCGCGCCCACGCATCCGTACTCCCTGACCGTCACCCTCGGCCTCCACAGGGGAGACCGGGTGCTGGTCGACCTCTCGCAGCTGCCGGGGCCGATCGCCCTGACAGGTGACGACAACGAGGTGCTGCGCCTGGCGCAGGCCATCATCACCGAAGTCGTCTCGGGACCTGTCGGGATCCATGCCACGGTCGTCCTGGTGGGCTCGGCGACCACCCCCTCGGTGACCGACGGACTGGGCACGCGGTCGGCCCGCCTGCACACCGCGGCCACCCGGAAGGAGGCTCTGGACCACGAGGACGGCGTGCCGTCCGGAGCCGCGCCGTCCGGAGCCGCGCCGTCCGGAGCCGCGCTGTCGGGAATCGTCCCGTCAGCGCCGGCTTTCCAGACCTCGCAGACCTCGCAGAGGTACAGGAACAGAGGGGCGGCGGCCGGTGGGACGCACGCCCGCCGTCTCTTCGTGGTCACCGCCGCCCAGTACCGCGACGAGAGATGGGGAAACGCCCCGCTGCGCGAGACCGACGCGCTCCTGGTACTCGGCTGGATCACCGACGCCGAATGGCACCTCGGAGTGAACGCCGACGGCTCCCTGGACACCGGCCGTCTGGGTGTCCTCGTCGACACCCATACCGCCCGCTTCTCCTGATCTGTCAGTCACAAGGCGGTGCCGGGCACACCGCCCGGCACCAGGCCGCGGTCGGCGAGGCTGCCGTCCAGCCAGGCCGCTGCCAGCTCCGCCCGGGAGCGGCACCCGGTGCGCTGGAACAGCTGCGTCAGCCGCCGCTCCACCGTCTTCTCGCTCGATGCCAGCCGCGCCGCGATCTGCCGGTTGGTAGCCCCGTCGCTGACCATCACGGTCAGCCTGACGTCCTCCTTGCTCAACCGGTCCCTGGCCGGCCGCAGCCTCGGTAGAACGAAGCTCCGTCGGCGCGACATGTGGCCGAGTGTCGTCAGGGTGGCGCGCCCGATACCCAGTGCCTGTGCGATACGCGAAGCCTCGGCCAGCCACCGTTCGGAGTCTTCGCCGATCTCCACCAAGCACAGACAACAGAGCAGGCTCAGGTACACATCACCTCGCTGTTGCACCGACTGGAGAGCGGCCAGCGCCTGGTCCCCGTCGCCGTGCACCAGGCCGCGGCCGAAGAGCACCGCCTCGTGTGTCATGGGAGAGCCCACTTCCTCGTGCAGTGCCTCCAGCTCGTCCAGTGCCTCTCGCATGGCCCGGGGCATGCCTTCCAGCAGGGCGTAGGACAGGTACCGCAGCAGGACCTTCTCGATACCCGAGAGCAGCCCGCTCCCGCGAGCCCGCCGTGCATCCCCGAGCGCTTCCTCCAGCGCCTCCTCCACCTGGCCCGTCCAATACCGCAGGCTCATCTTCGTCCAGGCGACGAGCGGGTGGGTCACGCCGTCGGGAATCAGCTCCAGCCACACCCGGGCGTGCCCCAACTCCCCGCGTGCGCAGTGGATCTCGGCTGCAAGCGCGCGGGCGGTCTGTGCGGTGGCAGCCTGTGCGGTGGCGGACTCCGTGCCGCGGGTCCGGCTTCGTGCCTCGATCCGGCGGGCGGACGAAAGGGCTTGGTCCCAGTCGCCCTCCAGATAGGAGTGCACCATGGCGTGGTAGTGAGCTGCGGTGCTGTCCCCCGCCCCCGTGTAGCGGTCACCGAGCACGGTGGCCAGGGCGTCGGCGAGGTCCGCATGGGTGGCCGCGTGCCGTAGCCGGTCCAGGGTGTGCGCGCCGTTCGCCTCGTGGGGTGACAGGACGTCCAGCGCGTTCAGTGTGCCCAGTGCGTCCAGCAGCTCGGCGCGGCCGCCCGAGGAGGCAGCCAGTAGCCGTAGTTCCGCCGGCGAGGGCAGCGGCCCGGATCCTGATCCTGACCCTGATCCGGACCGACGGCCGACGGCCGGAGTCGGGCCGGTTTCGCTCTCCGGACGATGTGTCACCCGGCCGATCCCGTACGGACCGGCCAGAGCCGCGATTTCGGCCACGGCGGGCAGGTGTTCCGGAACACCGCGGCCCTGGGGGCCGGAGCCTTCGGCGCACGGCAACCGGTGCTCGTGCAGGGCCGCCAGAGCCCACACCTCACTGACGTACGCCAGACGGTCCTGATCCCGGCCTCCGTCCCGGTCCCGCTCGGCGGGTGGGGCGTCCAGGCAGGCGAGCAGTGGTTCGCCCAGGGCCAGTGCACCGGGGTGGTCGGCGTGGCGCAGGCTCAGCTCGGCGGACTCGTACAGCACACCGGGCGTCCTGGGGTCGTGCGGAGCCAGGCGTCGTAACGCCGAGGAGTAGGCACGGACCGACCGCGGCCAGTCGGACCTGGCGTCCGTACGGGCTGCCGCCAGCAGCACATCCACCGCGAGCGCGTCGTCCAGGAGGGCCCCGGCAGCGGTCACGTGATCGGCCAGGCGGGGATGGCCACCCCCCGCGGTCTCCGCGCCCAGCCGGTCGCTCAACGACTTGGTGATCAGGGCGTGCAGCGACGACACGTCGTGGTGAGTGGGCAGTGCGCGCAGCGCCGCCGCGAGTGCCGGGACGGCGAACGACGCCCGGCCGTCCCCGTCCACGGTCAGGATCCCGTCCCCGACCAGCGGTGTCAGGGCTCGGTCGAGGAGGCCGGCCCGCCGGGGGCCTCCCGGCTTGAGCCGGTGCAGATCGTCGAGCCGTATCTCGGCGTGTTCGAGGGCGCGGGCCGCCGCGGCCGCCGCCTCCAGGCCGATGGCGTCCGGTGGCTCGCCCGGCCAGCACAGCCGCCTCAGCTGTGCCACGTCCGTGGTGAGTCGCAGTGCTTGCTCAGGCTCGGTCAGGCAGGCATGGCCGCCCAGTTCGAGGAAGTCGCCGCGCTCGTCCATCGAGTCGAGCACCGACAGCACGGCCTCGGGGGTGCCGGCCATCGGGCCCAGGGCGCGCAGCACCGCTGTGACCAGTGCCGGCTCGACCGGTCGGCCGAGTCTGCGCACTATCAGGGCCTCGACGTCGGAGGGCCGCAGCGGAGGCAGTTCGAGCAACAGGTCGGCCGCTGCCGTCAGCTGCGAGGCGCCACCGTCTTTAGGGTGTACCGGCCGCCCGGCCATCACCATCGGCACGCCGGCCGGGCGGAAGACACGTATCAGCAGGCCGAGGGCGGATGCCGTCGCCGACGGCATCCGCTCGACGTCGTCGATCACCAGCGCGAAGGGGGTGTCACGGGCCGCGTCCGTGAGCACCTCGCTCAGGGCCGCCAGCTGCGTCAACTCGCCGTACTGGGCGATGGGTCGACGCGGTGTCCGGCGGGCTCCGCTGATGCGGACCGTGCTCCGGCGGTTGTGGACCTTGGCGAGTGCGCTGTGGACGCCATTGGCCAGGGCGCCCGCACCGGGCGTGCTCGCACCGTCGTGACAGCGCAACCGCAGGACCTTGGCGCCCTCCTCGACGACCGCTCGCCGAGCGTGTTCCAGCACGGAGGTCTTGCCCGTTCCGGCCGCGCCGACGACCAGCAGGGCGCGCGCCGGGTCACCGGTGGACAGCAGAGTCCGGGTCACCTCCCGGATCTCGCTGTCCCTGCCTATGACAGGTCCGCTGTCGTGCACGCCCACGCCTCCGGAAATGACCAACGAGAATGACCAACGAGAATGACCATCGGGAAACAGCCACTGGCACATGACCATAATGGCTGTCGCCGGTCGAAAGCCCGGACAAAGGGCCGGCCGGCGACGCTCTCCATACGTGGGTACGTCACCGCCCGCCCGGCACATGTCGTCGAGAGAGGGCGGTGGACCATGGCTGCTCCGTCCGGAACTCCCTGGCTGCTTCACGGGGGTACGGCCGTGAGCCTGGACCGTACGGCCGGTCGACTGGTGGGCCGCGAACGGCAGTTGGACGAGGTTCACGGTCGGCTGGGTGATACGGGCGGGCCGCGCCTGGTGCTCGTGCGCGGTGAACGTGGCGCCGGGCGCACCGAGTTCGTGCGCACGGTTGGCGAACGGCTGCGCGCAGAGGGGACGGTCGTGCTCGCGGTCGGCTGCGTTCCGGGTGACGACGCGCGCCCGTTTCTGCTGGCGCTGCGGTTGATCATGGCGCTGGAGGAGCACCGGTCCGCCGCGACCAACCAACGGTCGGCGAAGCCGGCCACCGAGGCACTGCGGGCGACGGAGGCCCTGAGGGCGGCCGAGCAGCGTGACGGGACGGCCATGGCAGGGCTGCTGCGCACCGCTCTGGAGCAACTCGCGCCCGCGCCCCCGCCCGTGCCCGCACCCGCGCCCGTGGTCGTCGTGATGGACGACATCCAGCACGCCGACGCCGGTTCGCTGGCGGTGCTCCGCGAGACCGACTTCACCCGGGTGCCGCACACCGTCCGGCTGTTGGCTTCGGCGCTGGGACGCGGCGAGCCGAGCGTCCGTGAGGAACCGTCGACGGCTCCTGCGGCTCCTGCGGGCCCTGCGGGTCGTCAGGTGGCCCGGTTGGCGGCCGTCCAGAGGGCCCACACGATCGTCCTGTCCCGGCTGGGACCGGATGAGACCACCACTGTGGTGGCGCGTCGGCTGCGGGCCACACCCGACACGACTCTCGCCCGGCGGGTGCGGGAGCTCACCCTCGGGATCCCCGGTGCGGTCGACGCCCTGCTCACCGGGTGGACGAGGCAGGGGGCGATCAGGGTTGCCGACGGGCACGCCTTCGTCGGCGCGAGGAGACCGACGCCGGTGCTGTCGGACAGCGACCGGTTCATGACGGCGTTGGACGCGCTGAGCGAGCCGTGCCGCACGGTGGCCGGGGCACTGAGCATCCTGTGGCCGCTCGGCGGGCGTACCGCGGAGCTGATCGCGACGTCGACCGGACTGTCCGCCGACGCGGTGAGCGACGGAATCCGCGACCTGATCGACGCGGAGATCGTCGAAGACCTGCCAGGGCCCGAGGTCGGTGAACTCCCCGTCCCGGACGACGCCGACCTCCCCGGGCCCGACGACGTGACGCCACGGGGCTGGAGGCTTCGGCTGCCGCTGACGGCGCACGCGGTCCGGGAGCGGCTGGGGCCCCTGGAACGCGGCCGGCTGTCCGCCACTGCCGTGGAGGCGTTATGGGCGGACCAGGACGCGGCGGGTGCGGCGGAGGGGGCGGGCGCGTCGGGCGCGTTCCACGGGTCCAAGCCGCTCCCGCGAAGACCGCCGGTGGTGGCGCTGCTGGACGAGGCGGACGCGGTGGCCTACCTCGCGGACCGGGTCGCGGAAGCAGGATCTCTTGTCGACCGCGACCGCGCGGTCACCGAACTGACGGCCGCCGCGCAGTGGCTGCACCCCGACTCCGAGGGCAGGGGAGTGCTCCGGTGGTGCCAGGCGGCCGGCCACCTGGTCGAGCGGCCGGCCGATCGGGTCGCGGCCCTGCACCGGTACGCCAAGGCCGCCTACAACGCGGGGGACCACCGGACCGCACGGATCATCGCGGAGTCGATCCTGCGCAACCTGGCGGACGTCCTCGGCCCGCGAGCGCTGCAGAACACCGCCAGCCTGTTCACGGCGGCGACGGCCAACGACCTGGACTGGCGGGCGCTGTCCCGGCTGGCCACGGCGCGGTGGTGGGACGAGCTACGGCTGCCCGCCCCGGTCGCCGTGACCGGCCGGGCCCTGGCCCTGAGCCAGTTGGAGAGGTGGCAGGAAGTACTGGACCTGCTGGCGGGGACCGAGGCGCTGTGGACCGCCGACGACCACTCCCGGGTGAAGCCCGCATACTTCCGAGCCGTGGCGGAACTGGCGCTGGGCCGGCCGGAGCGGTTCCGGGAGGCACTGGCCTTTCCGGAGGCGTCGTACCTCGGCAGCGGCCACGTCCACGCGCTCGTCACCACGATGTTCGACGAGCTGCTCAGCGGCCGGGACCTGCGCGCGGCCGAAGTCCTGCTGGACGCACAGGGACTGACACCCGAGGTGCTGGCCCCGCGCAGCCTGTTCCTCTGGCGCCATCTCCAGGGCCGGTGGGACGAGGCACTGGAATCGGCCCGCTGGATGCTGGCGAACAACCGGACGGGCACATCCGCGGCGGACAGCCATCTGGTTCCGGCGCGGACCGCCGCCATCCTGCTGGCTCGGGGCCGCACCACGAGCGCCCGCCGCCTCCTCGACAGTGCGCGCGGCGACAGCGTGCGTGGTCGCGGGGAGGGCCCGCTGGAGTACTCGCTGGACGTCGCCGAGTCGGAGGTGCTGCGGATTCTCGGCGATCCGGCCGGCGCCGAGAAGGTGCTGCGCCGCGGCCTGGACGCGGCAGCCGTCGGCGGACAGGTCGCCGGCACCGGCGAACTGTGGGCCTCGCTCGCCGAGGTGCACGCGGAGGCAGGAAGTACGAGTGAGGCGGTGACCTGCCTGGAGCGCCTGGAACGGATCTCCGACCGTACGGGCGACGGAAGGACACGGCTGAGGTACCTGCTCGCGTCGGCCCGCGTCCTGGGCCAGGACGGCCAGGCCGGTCCGGACGGACACGGCACCGCCCGCGAGAGCACCGCCCGGGAGAACCTGAGGGAGGCGGTGGAGCTGGCACGCTCGCGCAGCCAGCCGTTCGAGACGGCGGTGACCCTCGTCGCCGCCGCGGGCGCGGGCGCGGGTGCGGGCCCGCCCGCATTGCTGCACGAGGCGTACGAACTGTTCGGGGAGACCGGTGCCGCACTGTTCCGGTTCCACACCAGGGCCGCCATGCGCGAGGCCGGAATCGCCGTCCCCGGGCGCAGACAGGCCACCACCGAGAACGAGCAGCTGCTCGCGACCCTGATCGCCGAAGGACTCACCAACCGCCAGATCGCCACGGTGCTGCGGCTCAGCGAGGACGCGGTCGCCAACCGTCTGACCCGGCTGTTCACCCGCACCGGGCTGCGGTCCCGCACCGAGGTGGTCACGGCGGTGCTCACCAACTACCGGGTCCACCGGCCCGCGGCGCCATCACAGGGCCCGGTCGAGGAGCTCCGAAGAACGACCGGGGAGCCATGGCGGAGCGGCTGAGCAGCGGCTGAGCAGCTACCGAACGGCGATTGTTAGCCTTGCGTGTGATCGGTTACCCCATACCCGCCCGGACCTCGCGATGAGCGCCGTCGGTTCCTTCCCGCCCGGTGCCGCGACCACGTCCTGCCCAATCGGTGCCGCGACCACGCTCGCCGAACTCACCCGGGACCCCCACGCACGACTGGCGCGGCTCCGCGAGCACGAGCCCGTGTCCTGGCTGCCCGAGCTGGACGGCTGGCTGGTGAGCCGCCGTGACCTCGCGATGAGCGTGATGCGGGACGCCGAGACCTTCACGGTCGACGACCCCCGGTTCTCCACCGCACAGGTCGTCGGGCCGAGCATGCTGTCCCTGGACGGTGACCCGCACGCCCGCCACCGTGAGCCCTTCACCGCCCCCTTCCGCCCCCGGGCGGTCCATGACGGCTTCGCCTCGTTCATCGAGCGGGAGACAGACCGCCTCATCACTGAACTCCCGCCAACCGGCACCGCCGACCTGCGTCGGGCCTTCGCCGGTCCGCTCGCGGTCGCCGTCGTGACCGAGGCACTCGGGCTGGTCGGCACGAGTACCGCCACGGTCCTGTCCTGGTACGACTCCATCGTGGAGTCGGTCTCGGACATCACCGCCGGACAGGCGGCGGGTCCCGCCGGCACCGCGGCGTACGCCCAGCTGCGGGCAGCCGTGGAAGCCACCGTCGCCGACCGGAACGCGGCCTCGCTCCTCGTCTCGGCCGCCGGGCACCTGACGCTGCCCGAGGTGGCGTCCAACGCCGCGGTCCTGATGTTCGGCGGTATCGAGACCACCGAGGGGATGATCACCAACACCCTGCTGCATCTGCTGCGACACCCCGGCCAACTCGCCCTCGTCCGGGCCGACACCGACCTGCTGGACGGCGCGATCGAGGAGTCGCTGCGGCTCGAACCGGGCGCGGCGGTCGTCGACCGCTACGCCACCAGGGACACCGTCCTCGGCCCGGTCACCGTCCGCCGCGGCGACCTGGTCACCGTCTCCCTGGCCGGAGCCAACCGTGACCCCGCCGTCTTCCCCGACCCCGACAGGTTCGACGTCCGCCGCGAGAACGCGCGCCTCCAACTCGCCTTCGCCCACGGTCCGCACTACTGCCTCGCCGCACACCTCGCCCGCCTGGAGACCCGTATCGCCCTCCAGCACCTGCTCGGACGCCTCCCCGCCCTGCGCCTCGACCCGGCACACCCCACGGCCGCGTACGGCCTGGTCTTCCGCAAGCCCCTCAGCCTGCACGTCCTGTGGGACAGCCCCGCCTGACCGGCCGATCTCAGCTCGCAGTGTCATCGCGGCCAGTGCATTGCGGCCCGGTCCGAATCGACTGATTCTGGACGTCTGGATGCACGTGCCGGCTGTGGGGAGGACGGGCGATGATGACTGGCAGTGGTAGTGGCGCACCGGACGTCGAGCGGCGACGACTGGCCGAGGCCGACGAGGACGCGGTGCCCTGGCGACGCTGGGGGCCCTATCTGAGCGAGCGGCAGTGGGGAACGGTCCGGGAGGACTACAGCCCCGACGGCGAGGCCTGGTCGTACTTCACCCATGATCAGGCGCGCTCACGTGCGTACCGCTGGGGCGAGGACGGTATCGCCGGTGTGAGTGACGACAAACAGCGGCTGTGCTTCGCCCTGGCCCTGTGGAACGGCCGCGACCCGATCCTCAAGGAGCGGATGTTCGGGCTGACCAACAGCGAGGGCAATCACGGCGAGGACGTCAAGGAGTACTACTTCTACCTCGACAGCACCCCCACGCATTCGTACATGAAGTTTCTCTACAAGTACCCGCAGGGGGAGTTCCCCTACGGTGACCTCGTCGGGACCAACGGGGCCAGGGGCCGGCGGGACTTCGAGTACGAGCTGCTGGACACCGGCATCTTCGACGAGGACCGCTACTTCGACGTGTTCGTCGAGTACGCGAAGGCGGGGCCGGAGGATCTGCTGGTCGAGATCACCGCGCACAACCGCGGCCCGGACGAGGCCACGCTCCATCTGCTGCCGACCCTCTGGTTCCGGCACACCTGGTCGTGGGCGGGCGGCACCGCCGTACCGGGGCTGCGGCGGATGCCCGGCGGAATCCGGGCGGACCACGAGGAGCTGGGCACGCGCCGGCTGTACTGCGACACGGACGCCCCCGCGCTGTTCACCGGGAACGAGACCAACGACGAGCGGATCTTCGGCAGCCCGAACCCCACCCCGTACGTCAAGGACGGCATCGGCCGGTATGTCGTCCACGGCGACACGGCGGCCGTCAACCCCGCCGGGACCGGCACCAAGGCGGCCCTGCACAGTGTGCTGACCGTGCCCGGCGGCGAGAGCGCACGCATCCGCCTGCGGCTGACCGAGGCCGAACCCGCCGACCCCTGGGGAGAGTTCGGGCAGGTACTGGAGACCCGCCGGGCCGAGGCCGACGTCTTCTACGAAGGAGTCACCCCGGACGGGATGGGTGAGGACGAGCGGAGGCTGGTCCGGCAGGCGCTGGCCGGGATGCTGTGGAGCAAGCAGTACTACCACCTCGATGTCGAGCGCTGGCTGACCGAGCACGGCGTCGACCCGCTCGCCGCCGACCCCCGCCTGCGCAACAGTGCCTGGTACCACATGGTCAACGACGAGGTCATGTCGATGCCGGACACCTGGGAGTACCCATGGTTCGCGGCCTGGGACCTCGCCTTCCACTCCGTCGCCCTGGCCATGGTCGACATCGGCTTCGCCAAGGGCCAGCTGGACCTGCTCCTGCGCCGCCTCTATCTGCATCCCAACGGCCAGATCCCCGCGTACGAGTGGAACTTCGGCGACGTCAACCCGCCGGTGCACGCCTGGGCGACCCTCTTCGTCTACGAACTGGAGAAGCAGCGCACCGGACACGGCGACCGCGCCTTCCTGGAGAACGCCTTCCACAAGCTGATGAAGAACTTCACCTGGTGGCTCAACCGCAAGGACGCCGACGGCAACAACGTCTTCCAGGGTGGCTTCCTCGGCCTCGACAACATCGGCGTCTTCGACCGCAGCGCGCCCCTGCCGACCGGTGGTCAGCTCGACCAGGCGGACGGCACCGCCTGGATGGCGCTGTACTGCCAGAATCTCCTTGAGATCGCCGTCGAACTGGCCGCCGACAACAAGGTGTACGTCGAGCAGGCGCAGACGTTGTTCGAGCACTTCGCGTGGATCGCGGTCGCCACGAACCGCATCGGCAGGGACAACGAAAGCCTGTGGGACGAGGAGGACGGCTTCTTCTACGACGTCCTGCGACTGCCCGACGGCGACGCGACCCGGCTCAAGGTGCGCTCGCTGGTCGGGCTGATCCCGCTCGCCGCCACCAGCGTGGTCGGCGGCTGGGCCGACCAGCGCTTCCCCGAACTGGTCGCAGGAGCACAGGAGTTCATCGACCGCCATCCCGCCGTGCGGGCCATCGTCTCCTCGCAGCAGACCGTGGGGCCCGGCGTGCGCGGACGGCATCTGTTCGCACTGTTCGGCGAGGACCGGCTCCGGCGCGTCCTGACCCGCATGCTCGACGAGGACGAGTTCCTCGGCCCGTACGGCATCCGCTCGCTCTCCCGCCATCACGCCGCCCACCCGTACAGCTTCCAGGTGAAAGGGCAGACGTACGGGGTCGGTTATCTGCCCGCCGAGTCGGACTCGGGCATGTTCGGCGGCAACTCCAACTGGCGCGGCCCGGTGTGGTTCCCGGTCAACATCCTGCTGATCCGCGCCCTGTTGAACCTGCACGCCTATCACGGCGAGGACTTCACCGTGGAGTGCCCGACCGGCTCGGGACGCCGGATGAACCTCTACGAGGTCGCCCGCGAGATCTCAGGCCGGCTCACCGCGACGTTCCTGCGCGGCCCCGACGGCCACCGTCCGGTGCACGGCGCCCAGGCCAAGTTCGCCAAGGACCCGCACTGGAAGGACCTGCTCCTCTTCTACGAGTACTTCCACGGTGACAACGGCGCCGGCCTCGGCGCCTCCCACCAGACCGGCTGGACCGGCCTGTCCGCGGTCACCGCGACCCTGTTCCACCTGGTGGGCCCGGGGGACTGGGGCGCGCTGCGCGAGGAGCCCCTGTCATGACGGTGATCTATGAGATCAACACACTGATCTGGCTGGGGGAGTTGAGCGGCCGGTACGGGCGGCGCGTCACCCTGGGGGAGGTGCCCGGCGAGGCCTGGGACGAGGTCGCACGGCCGGGGACCGGCACCGTCTGGCTGATGGGCGTGTGGGAACGCAGCCCGGCCGGACTGCGGATCGCCCTGCGCGACGAGGGACTGAGGGCGTCGTTCCGCGCGGCTCTGCCCGACGTCACCGAGGCGGACATCGCGGGATCCCCGTACTGCGTACGGAACTACGTCGTCGACGAGTCCCTCGGCGGGCCGGCGGGCCTGGCGGAGGCCCGCTCCCAACTGGCCTCGCGCGGGCTGCGGTTGATGCTCGACCACGTCCCCAACCATGTGGCCCCCGACCACCCCTGGCTCACCGAGCGCCCCGACTGTCTGATCCGGGGTAACGCCGACGACCTCGTCCACGCGCCGGACGCCTTCGTCGAGGCCGACGGCCGGATCTACCGAACACTTGCCCAGTGCTCCACCCTTCGGGGTGGAGGTGAGGGGCATCCTGCCCATAGCGGCCCGGAGGGGCGCAGCGGCATGGCTAGGATCGCCTGGTCGGACAACGGAGTTGTCCGGCCTACCGCCGGACGGGCGGGAAGTCAGGCCTGCGGAGGCCCTGTAAGACCGACCCTCACCGGTCGGCAGAGGCCCGTGAAACAGGAACCCGTGGTGGTACTGCGTAGCAGTACGGACCGGAATCACTTGCCCTCGGGCAGGCGAGGGCGTCAAGACAAACGGCTCCATGACCGCCTGCTCCACGAGGACGCCGGATCGGTCCGCGGCCATCTGCGCGCCGGCCCCGCCTACCAGCGGGGCCTGGTGCGCTTCCTGGAGAACCACGACGAGCCGCGGGCCGCCGCCGCCCTGCCCGGTGGGCGGGGACGCGCGGCGGCCGTGGCGGTCGCGACCCTGCCCGGCGCGACACTCTGGCACGAGGGGCAGTTCGAGGGACGCAGGGTGCGCCCGCCGGTGTTCCTCTCCCGCAGGCCGCGGGAGCCGGTGGACGAGCCGTCGTACGACTTCCACAGTCGTCTGCTGCCGGCCGCGGACGCCGGGGCGAGTGGCGGCCGCTGACGCCGGCCGGCTGGCCGGACAACGACACCCACCGCTCCCTGCTGGCCTGGACGTGGACGCATCCGGACGCGCGCCACCTGGTCGTCGTCAACGACTCCGACCGTCCGGCCCAGGCACGCGTCCCCCTGGAGTGGGACGACCTCCGTGGCCACCGGTACCGCCTGACGGACCTGCTCACGGCGCAGACGTACGACCGTGACGGCGACGAGCTGGCCGACTCGGGTCTGTTCGTGGCCCTGGACGCCTGGCACAGCCATGTCTTCGCCGTCTCGCCGCAGGACCGGTGAACCGCCGCCCTCACCCGCCGGCGGCCCCCGCGCGCAGTCCGTCCATGACGAGGTCCAGGAGGCGGGCGGCGCGCGGCTGCCAGTCCCCGTGGGGGTCGAGCTGCCAGAGGCCCGCGATGGCGAGGATGAAGTCGTCCGCGGTCACTCCCGGGCGGATGGTGCCGGCCTCCTCGCCGGCGCGGAGCAGCAGCTCCGCGGCGGACGTCACCGGCGTGTGTCCCGGCTTCGCCGGGCTGCCCGGCGGGCCGGTGGCCTGCCGGATCGCCTCCGCGAGGCCCGCCTTGGTCATGGCGAACCGGGTGAGGTGGTCCATCCACTCACGCAGGGCCCGGTCGGGCTCATGGGACCTGAGCAGCTCGGGCGCGGCGTCGGCGACCTGCTGCATCTCGTGGCGGTAGATCTCCAGGACGAGAGCGTCGCGGTTGGGGAAATTGCGGTAGAACGTGCCCTGTCCGACGCCCGCCTTCCTGGCGATCACGCTGAGCGGGGCGTCCGCGCAGAGGGTCAGCTCGGCCAGGGCCACTTCCAGGATCCGCTCGCGATTTCTCTGCGCGTCCGAGCGCAGAGGCGCGTCCTTCTTCTGCTGCACTCGTCCTCCTCGCGGGTCCGTGGCCGAATCCCATCCTTGCTAAGCGGACACCTGTCCGCTAGGTTTTTCAGCGAGCGGACAGCTGTCCGGTTAGGTTCACCTTAGCGGCTGAGCGGCCGGCGCGGGCAGCCGGTGGTGGTCGGCACCGGCCTTCCTCGCATCCTGCACGCTTCCGGCCCGCCGTGCTACGCGCGGTGTCGACTTCCTCTTCTCCCTCTTCCCGATACGTCTCCGGTTCCCCTCCGATACGTCTTTGCGGCGTCCGTCACGTCTTTGCGTCGTCCGTTTCCTCTGCAAACCGGACCGTCCCCGCGCGGTGGTCCGGCCGTGCGAAAGAAGGCTGATCATGGCCCCAGCGCCCTCGTCGACCTACAGCGCCGTCACCTTGAACATCAACGGCGAGAAGCACACGCTGACCGTCGACCACCGCACCACCCTGCTCGACGCCCTGCGTGAGCGCCTCGATCTGACGGGCGCCAAGAAGGGCTGTGACCAGGGGCAATGCGGGGCATGTACCGTCCTGCTCGACAAACGCCGGGCCGTCGCCTGCCTGCAACTGGCGGTGGCGGCCGAAGGCCGGGAGATCACCACCATCGAAGGCGTCGCCGAGGGCGAGCAACTGCACGCGGTACAGCAGGCGTTCCTCGACCTCGACGGCTACCAGTGCGGTTACTGCACCCCCGGCCAGATCTGTTCAGCCGTCGCGGTCATCGAGGAGCACGCCGCCGGCTGGCCGAGCGCCGTCACCGACGACGTACGTCCCGAAGCGGGGCCGCCGCCACTGACCGCCGAGGAGATCCGCGAGCGGATGAGCGGCAACCTGTGCCGTTGTGGCGCGTACGTGTCGATCGTGCAGGCGGTCGCCCGCGCGGCCGAGGCCGATGCGCGAACCGCGCCATCGGTGCAGGTCACGCACGGCGCGCAGGCCACGGACCACAAGGAGGCGGCGGCATGAGGGAGTTCGGATATGAGCGCGCTGTCGACGTGTCCGGCGCCCTCGCACTGCTCGACGCCGACCCGGACGCCCGGTACCTCGGCGGCGGCACCAATCTCGTCGACCTGATGAAGACCGGCGTGGAACGGCCCGGCCGGCTCGTCGACGTACGCGAACTCCCGCTGGACCGGATCGAGTCGACCGGGGATGGCGGCCTGCGCATCGGCGCGACCGTGACCAACAGCGATCTCGCGGCCCACCCCGACGTGCGCCGCCGCTACCCGGCCCTGTCCCAGGCGGTGCTGGCCGGCGCCTCCGGGCAGCTGCGCAACATGGCCACCGTCGGTGGAAACCTGCTGCAGCGCACCCGCTGCGGCTACTTCACCGACGTGACCAAGCCGTGCAACAAGCGGGTCCCCGGCAGTGGGTGCCCCGCGATCGAGGGCGAGCACCACAACCACGCGATCCTGGGAGCTTCTGACCACTGCGTGGCCACCCACCCGTCCGACCTGGGGGTGGCGCTGACGGCCTTCGACGCCGTCGTCTCCTACGAAACGGCGGACGGACCGGGCGAGTTGCCGCTCACGGAGTTCTACCTGCCGGTGGGCGACACCCCGCACCTGGAGACCGCCCTGCCGCCGGGGGCACTGATCACCGGCGTCACCCTGCCGCCCGCTCCGGTGGCCGCCAACTCCCGCTACCGCAAGGTGCGCGAGCGGGCCTCCTACGCCTTCGCGATCGGCTCGATCGCCGCCGCGCTCGACGTCCGGGACGGCGTCGTGCGCGAGGTGCGCCTCGCCTTCGGGGCGGTCGCCTCCCGGCCCTGGCGGGCCCGCGTGGCCGAACAGGCCCTGACCGGCGGTCCGGTCGACGCCGCGGCCTTCGCCGCGGCCGCCGACGCCGAACTGGCGGCCGCCCGGCCGCTGCCGCACAACGGATACAAGGTGACACTGATGCGCAACCTCGTCGTCGCCGTGCTGAGCGAACTCGCCGAGGAGGCCGCCCGATGACCACGACCACAACCGGGACCAGGGCGGCGCAAGCCGTCGGTACCGCGCACACCCGCGTGGAGGGCCGCGACAAGGTCACCGGAGCGGCCCGTTACGCGGGAGAGATCCCCTTCGACGAACTGGCCCACGGGTGGCTGGCGTTGTCGACGGTCACTCGCGGCCGCATCACGTCGGTGGAGGACGCCGCGGTCCTTCAGATGCCGGGCGTCCTCGCCGTCCTGCACCACGGGAACGCCCCACGGGTCGACATCGACTACATCGGCGTGCTCGGAATGTCGCCGGACCCGACCATCGCCGTCTTCCAGCACGACCGGGTGCCGCACGCGGGATGGCCGGTGGCGCTGGTCGTCGCCGAGACCTCCGAGCAGGCCAGGGAGGGCGCCGAGGCGCTGGTGGTCCACTACGAGGAGGAGCCGCACGACGTGGGCTTCTCCGGCGGACGCGCACACCCGGACGCCTACTCGATCCCCGGACCGGGTGGGCCGGGGACGACGGAGAAGGGGGACCTGGCGGCCGAACTCGCCGCGTCCGCCGTCGTCCTGGACGCCGAGTACTCCACGCCGGAGGAGCACCACAGCTCGATGGAGCCCCACGGGGCGACGGCCCTGTGGGACGGCGGCAGGCTGGAGGTCGTGGACTCCAACCAGGGCACGGTGTGGGTCAAGGACGAACTCGCGAAACTCTTCTCCCTCGACCCCGCCTCGGTGCGGGTGCGGTCCGAACACATCGGCGGCGGCTTCGGCAGCAAGGGCGTCCGCGCGCACCAGGTGGCCGCGGTGATGGCGGCGACCGTCCTGTCACGCCCGGTCCGCGTCATCATGACGCGCCGTCAGATGTTCTCGCTCGCCGGCTACCGCAGCCCCACGACCCAACGGGTCCGGCTCGGCGCCGACGCCGAGGGGCGGCTGCGCGCGCTGGAGCACAGTTCGCTGAGCCTCACCTCGACCGTGCACGAGTTCATCGAGTCGGGCGCGGGGCCGGCCCGGGTGATGTACGACGCCCCCGCCCACCACACCGCCAACCGGGTCGTACGGCTCGACGTGCCCACGCCGACGTTCATGCGCGCTCCCGGCGAGGCACCTGGCTCGTTCGCGCTGGAGTCGGCGCTCGACGAACTCGCCGAGAAGTGCGGCATCGACCCGATCGAACTGCGCCTGCGCAACGAACCCGAGGTGGGTCCGGTCTCCGGACTGCCGTTCAGCACCCGCAACCTGCCCGCCTGCTTCCGCGAGGGCGCCCGCAGGTTCGGCTGGGCGGAGCGGGATCCGCGCCCCGGTCTGCGCCGGGACGGACGCTGGCTGATCGGCACCGGGACGGCGGCGGCCTCCTTCTTCGCGGGAGCGATGCCGTCCACGGCGGCCGCGACCGCGGAGGCCGACGGCACCTTCACCGTGCGGATCAGCGCCGCGGACATCGGAACCGGCGCACGGACGGCGCTCACCCTGGTCGCCGCCGACGCCCTCCAGGTGCCGACCGACCGGGTGCGCGTGCGGATCGGCGACAGCGACTTCGGCCCGGCGATGATCGCCGGCGGTTCGATGGGCACCCGCTCCTGGGCCTGGGCGGTCACGGCCGCGGCCGACGAACTGCGCGAGCGGCTCGCGCTGGCCGACGGCGTCCCGCCGGAGGGCATCACGGTTCGGTCGAACACGACCGACGCCGTCGGAGCTCTCGCACAGAAGGAGCGGCACTCCTTCGGAGCACAGTTCGCCGAGGTCGCCGTGGACGTGACCACCGGAGAAGTGCGGGTGCGCCGCATGCTCGGCATCTTCGCCGCCGGCCGGATCGTCAACCCGCTCACGGCCCGCGGCCAGTTCACCGGCGGGATGATCTGGGGCATCTCCATGGCCCTGCACGAAGAGGCGGTCAGGGACCAGAACACCGGCGCGCTCTACGGCGCCGACCTCGCGGGCTATCACGTCGCCACGAACGCCGACGTACCGCTCGTCGAGGCGGACTGGGTGGACGACCCGGACCCGGACGACCCGGTCGGCATCAAGGGCATCGGCGAGATCGGCATCGTGGGGGCCGCGGCGGCGATCGCCAACGCCGTCTGGCACGCCACCGGGGTACGCCACCGCAGCCTGCCCATCCGGCCCGACCGCGTCCTCGCGGCGGACGCCCATGCTTGACATCGCCGGCGAGCTGGCCCGCTGGACCGAGGAGGGTCGGGAGTTCGCCGTCGCCACCGTCGTGTCCGTCGGCGGCAGCGCACCGCGCGGTCCGGGCGCAGCCCTCGCCGTCGACAGTGAGGGCACGGCCGTCGGCTCGGTCTCCGGCGGCTGTGTGGAAGCGGCGGTGTACGACCTGTGCGTCCAGGCACTCCAGGACGGCGGGACCGTCGTCGAACGGTTCGGCTACAGCGACGAGGACGCCTTCGCGGTCGGACTGACCTGCGGCGGGGTTCTCGACATCATGGTCACCCCCGTCGACGCGGCGGCGCCTGCCCGGGAGGTGTTCCGGTCGGCGCTCGCGGCCGCCGCCGCGGGCGAGCCCCGGGCCCTCGTCCGGGTCGTCCGAGGACCGGCGGAACTCCTGGGCAGGGCCCTGCTGGTGCATCCCGACGGGTCCTACGAGGGCTCGTACGACGGGCCGTACGAGGAGTCGCCCGGCGGCGGTTCCACGGAGCTGGACCGGACGGCGGCGGCCGAGGCACGGGCGATGCTGGACGCCGGACGCACCGGCACCCTCGACCTCGCGGAGGACGGCACGCACTGCCCCGGCGGACTCACCCTGCTCGTCGAGTCGAACGTGCCGCCGCCGCGCATGATCGTGTTCGGTGCGATCGACTTCGCCGCGGCGCTCGTCCGGGCCGGCAAGTTCCTCGGCTACCACGTGACGGTGTGCGACGCCCGCCCCGTGTTCGCCACCCGGGCACGCTTTCCCGAGGCGGACGACCTCGTCGTCGACTGGCCGCACCGCTATCTGCGGGACACCACGACCGACGCGCGCACGGTCCTGTGCGTGCTCACGCACGACGCCAAGTTCGATATTCCCCTGCTGGAGCAGGCCCTGCGGATGCCGGTCGCGTTCGTCGGGGCGATGGGCTCACGCCGGACGCACGCGGAGCGTGACCGGCGGCTGCGTGAAGTCGGCCTGACCGGCGTCGAGTTGGCACGGCTCAGGTCGCCGATCGGCCTCGACCTCGGCGCCCGTACGCCCGAGGAGACCGCCCTGTCCATCGCGGCGGAGATCGTCGCGGCCCGCCGCGGTGGGACGGGCGCCCCTCTCACGGGCTCGGGAACGCCGATCCACCGCGACGGCGGGCAGCGGCGGAACGCGGCGGGGCCCGCGGAGGCCGCAGAGGCCGCGGAGGCCGCCTGAGGGGCCGGCGTCAGTTCGGAACTGGAACTCAACTGGAACTCAACGTCCTGCGCGACGGCAAGCCCGTCACCGGCCTTCAGCCCTACCTAGGCGCCTACGGCCGTCTGGTCGCCCTGCGCTCGGGCGACCTCGCGTACCTCCACGTCCACCCCAACGGCGAACCCGGCGACGGGCGGCTCCGACGCGCACGGGCGCTGAGGCGGAGCCGCCCGGAGGGCCGGTCAGACGCGGTCGGCCACGATGAGCAGATACTGGAAGCTGCCGTTCCGATACGCGTTCAGGAACGTTTCCTCGATGCCGGTGACCAGATGGCCGGCCTGTTCGCGCAGAGCCCAGTAGGGGATGGTGTCGGCGGTCAGGTCCTGCACATGGACGGGCACGAGCCGATTGCGGGCCATCGCCCGGAAGTACTCCGAGCGCGGGTGGATGTCGCAGATGTAGTGGGCGTTGATCAACGACACCTCACGCGAGGCCCGCCCGTAGGCGTCGTTGTAGCAGCCGGTGATCGTCACATAGCGGCCGCCGCGGCGCAGCAGTCGGGCGTGCTCGGCGAAGAGCAGGTCCAGCTCCACGTACATGGTGGACTCGTTGTTCCACGAAGCCGCGTACGCACCTGTGGCCAGGCCGGTGTCGAGCATGTTCCGGTGGTGGTAACGCACCTTGTCGGCGATGCCCCGCTTGCGGGCCTGCTCGTTGGCGAAGTCGGCCTGTTTCCTGGAGATCGTCACTCCGTCGGTGTGGCAGCCGTACCGCAGATGAGCCACCACGCTGCCGCCGCCGCGCCCGCAGCCGGCGTCGAAGACATGGTCGGTGGGGGAGAGCGCCCCGAGATGGGAGGCGAGCAGCTCGGCCTGGGCCTGTTCCAGACGGTGCAGTTCGGCGGTGACGCGGTCGCGGTGCTCGGCGGAGCCGCCGCCGGAACGTTCCCCGCTGCGGCCCGCCTCCGAGCCGGTGACACCGCTGAGCACGGACCGGTCGACGGCTCCGATGCCGTAGTGGTGGTGGTACAGATCGTCGATCTTCCCGAGTTCGAGGTTGACCGGGTTCTCCTCGGCGTTCCAGTAGTCCGCGACGCTGGACTGGTACGTCGACTGGTAGGCCGACTGGTACGTGGACTGGCGCGGTACCGGTGCCGCCGAGGCCTCGGCCGCGGTCTGGGACTCGGTGTCGGTTTCGGTGTCTGCGATGGTCAAGGGGCACTCCTCGTGGCGCGGTGACGATGACGATGACGGTGGCGACGGGCCGGGACAGGCGGCGCTACCAGTAGTTCGGCAGGTGGTAGCGGTGGGAATTGGTGGCGTGCCATTCGTGGTTGCCGGACACCCACGAGGCCAGTCCCTCGGCATAGCGCGCGACAAGGGGCGAGGTGGCGGACAGTGCCGCCGACTCCTCCTCGAACGCTTCCATGATCCTGTTGTGGATCTCGACGGCCTGGAGATAGGCGGCCTTCAGCCCGCACCGCTCGTTGGCGGCGATGACCTGAGGCAGATTCAGATGGGTGGGATCGGAGGCCAGTTCCTTGGTGAAGGAGTACAGGTCGTTGACGATCGTGGTGGCGTTGCACGCGAGCGCGGTGATCCGCTGGATCTCGGGCCGGGCGTACAGGGCTTCGGGCAGTTCGTAGCCGTCCACGGCGTCCACGATCGACAGACAGGGGCGGAAGTTGTTGAACTGCCGCATCACCAGGTACTCCCAGACCTGCGGCAGGTACCGGATCTCGGACCAGGCGGCCTCCGCGAGATAGCCCAGGTGCAGCCGGGCCAGGTCGTGCGTGATCCGGTCGATCTGGCTGGGCGTGGCGAGGTCGCCGTAGTCCCGCAACGCGTGGCGGTACGAGCGGAGCGGCCCGTCGGCGTCCATGCCGCGGCGCCACTCCTCCTCCAACTCAGGTGTGCCGTGGTACGGATCGAGTGCCGACTGGGCCATGATCAGCCGCCCGCCCAGTCCGCGCGAGGCTCCGCCCCTGCCCTCGACCTCCTCGCAGTAGCAGTCGTCGACGACGTTCTCGGCGAGCAGCAGTTTGCCGGCCGCCGTGAGGTGGTCGAGGCCGATCGCTCCGGGGTGCTGGAGCACGACGGCCCGGCCGCACTGGAACCCCGCGAAGTCCCCCGTCCAGCTCTGGGGAAACAGATCCAGCGAACGGGCCCAGGCCTCCAGCCTGCGGTCGATCTCCGCGGCCTTCTCCGGGTCCGCGGGCACGGCGGGCCGGTACCGCAGCCCGGGAACCGCGCCGCCCCGACGGCTGGTGGCGGCGCGGGCGAGGCTCGGCGGTCCGGGCAGTCGCGGCGCCGGACCGGACATGGGCGGTGCGCTCATTCCGCGGTCCGCCCGACCTGGACGTCCTCCAGGATTCCCGCCGCGTCGGGAACGAGGATCGCCAACGAGTAGTAGGCGGTGACCAGATAGTTCATGACCGCGGTGGTGTCGATGCTCATGAACCGCACGTTGAGCCCCGGCTGGAACTCCTCGGGAATGCCGGTCTGATACAGGCCCACGACGCCCTGGTCCGCCTCTCCGGTGCGCAGGGCGATGACGCTGCTCGTTTGCTGCGGGCTGATCGGGATCTTGCCGCAGGGCAGGAACGGAACCCCGCGCCACGCAGGCACCTGGTGTCCCTCGATGTCGACCGTGCCGGGCACGAGACCGCGCCGGTTGCACTGCCGGAAGAAGGCCGCGATCGCCTTCGGGTGGGCCAGGAACACCCGGGTCTTGCGGCGCATCGACAACAGCTCGTCGAGGTCGTCCGGTGTCGGGGGACCGGAGAAGGTGCTGACACGCTGGCTGTGGTCGACGTTGTGCAGCAGACCGAAGTCGCGGTTGTTGACGAGTTCCCACTCCTGGCGTTCGCGGATCTCCTCGATGGCCAGGCGCAGTTGCTGCTCGGTCTGGTTCATCGGGCTGTTGTAGAGGTCCGCGACCCGGGTGTGGACGCGCAGGACCGTCTGGGTGAGCGACAGCTCGTACTCGCGCGGAGCGAGGTCGTAGTCGACGAAGCCGCCGGCGAGGACCGGCTCGCCCACGTGCCCTGCCTGCACGGGGACGTCGGCCTCGCCCTTGCGGTTCATGGGCTTGCTCTGCCGCTCGGCGAACGCGGCCAGCTGCGCCGCGAAGGACGGGGTGCGTTCGGCGAGCTGCTCGAGGCCGTCCCAGTTGACCGCCAGCACCACGCCCGCGGTCTCGGCCCGTACCGAGTTGTGCCACCGCGGTTCGGCCTGGCCGATGGCCTCGTCGCCCAGCCCCTCCCCGTCCGTGACGACCCCGGTGACCTCTTCCTCGCCGTACTTGCCCGTGGTGTAGCGGGTGAAGCGGCCGTGGACGACGAGGTACGCCTCCGTGACGGGCTGCCCGGCGTCGAAGAGGATCTGGCCGGCGCGTACCTCCCGCACCCGGAAACGTGAGGCGATCTCCTTCAGGGCCGCCGTGTCGGAGTAGCCGCGCAGGGAGGGGAGTTCGGTGAGCGTCTCGGGGATGACCTTGATGTCGTCCGCGCCGTTCTGGTCGAACTGCACCCGGCCCCGTCCGACGCGGTGCTGCAGTCGCCGGTTCACCCGGTAGGCGCCGCCCTTGACGTCCACCCAGGGCAGCATTTTGAGCAGCCAGCGCGAGGTGATGGCCTGCATCTGCGGTTCGGACTTGGTGGTGGTGGCGAGCTGACGTGCCGCCTGGGTGCCGAGGCTGGTGAACCGTGGTTGGTCGCCGGTGGGCCCGGCGGCGCTGTCGGGGGGACTTTCCGGGGCAGTCACATGTCCTCCGAATACCTGAGTCGTCAGTCGTCGTGAGTGGCCGTGGGCGGACGCGCATGGCCGTGAACGGGTGCGGGGGCGCCTCGGGGATGCACCGGGCGGCCGTCGGGTGTGGGTTCGCGGGGACTGTGGAGGTCGGGGGAGAGTTCCGGGGCGGCGTACGCCGGGGCAGTGGCTGTGTGGCTGTACGGACGGCTGGGCAGTGCCGCGCCGCCGGTCAAGCCAAACAGTCAGGGGTGGCCACCGGGAACCGCGTGAAAGGGGCGTGTTCATGCCTCGGACGTGAAGATCCGTTGCACGGGGCAGGGCGCCCACGACGGTGTGCTCCCACGCCGGTCGTCCGCCCCGTGCGACCGGCGCAGGGGGCGCGCGAGCGGCTCGGGCATGGACTCCGTATGCCCCTTTTCTCCGTTGCCCCCGTTTCCGGACCGCGTCGCCTGATCGGGCCCCCGTCCTGCCCCCGTCCGGCCCGGGTCTTGCCCGGTCGCGGGAAAGACGGCACACTGGTACCGAACGAATGGTCGGTAGGGAAGCTGGTATCGATGACCACGACACACTCCGCCGAGACGCCCCTCCCGGAGCAGTTGTTGCAGGAGCACTTCGACGCGACGATCGCGCGGGACCAGCGGATCGAGCCCCGCGACTGGATGCCCGACGGCTATCGCAGGACGCTCGTCCGGCAGATCGCGCAGCACGCGCACTCGGAGATCATCGGCATGCAGCCGGAGGGCGAGTGGATCACTCGGGCCCCGTCGCTGCGCCGCAAGGCCATTCTGTTCGCGAAGGTCCAGGACGAAGCCGGGCACGGCCTGTATCTGTACTCGGCCGCCGAGACTTTGGGCGCCGACCGTGCGGACCTGACCGAGCGGCTGATCGAGGGACGCCAGAAGTACTCGTCGATCTTCAACTACCCGACCCCGACGTTCGCCGACGTCGGAGTGATCGGCTGGTTCGTCGACGGCGCGGCGATCTGCAACCAGGTTCCGCTGTGCAGGAGTTCGTACGGGCCCTACGCGCGCGCCATGGTGCGGATCTGCAAGGAGGAGTCGTTCCACCAGCGGCAGGGCTACGAACTGCTGCTGACCATGATGCGCGGCACCGAGGCGCAGCGGACCATGGTCCAGGACTCGGTGGACCGCTGGTGGTGGCCCTCGCTCATGATGTTCGGCCCGCCCGACGGCGACTCACCGAACTCGGCGGCCTCGATGGCCTGGAAGATCAAGCGGCACACCAACGACGAACTGCGTCAGCGGTTCGTCGACATGACCGTCCCGCAGGCCGAGAAGCTGGGCGTGACGCTCCCGGACCCGGACCTGCGCTGGAACGCGGAGCGTGGTCGCCACGACTTCGGCACCCCCGACTGGGCCGAGCTCAAGTGGGTCATCAGCGGCGACGGACCGTGCAACGCCGAGCGAGTGGAGCGCCGCAGGTCCGCCCACGAGGAGGGCGCCTGGGTACGGGAGGCGGCCACGGCCCATGCGGCCAAGCAGGCCCGGCGCGCGTGCGCACGTGAAGGAGCGGTGGCATGAGCGACACCACTGACACCACCCCGGGCGACGCGATCGCGGGTGACACCGCCCCGGAGGCCGTCCAAAGCACTCCCAAGGGCGACTGGCCGCTGTACGAGGTCTTCGTGCGCGGCAAGCGCGGGCTGAACCACGTCCACGTGGGCTCCCTGCACGCCGCGGACGACGCCATGGCCCTCACCCACGCGCGCGACCTGTACACCCGCCGCAACGAGGGAGTCTCGATCTGGGTGGTGCGCTCGGAGCACATCGCGGCCTCCACGCGCGACGAGAAGGACCCGTTCTTCGCGCCGAGCGCCGACAAGGTCTACCGTCACCCGACCTTCTACGACATCCCCGACGACGTCCCGCACATCTGAGGAGCAGGGCATGAGCGACGACCATGTCTACCTGTCCCTCGCCGAGGGGCACGAGGACGACGCGCGCTGGGCGTACGGCACCGGCTTCGAGGACCCGCTGCACGGGGTGGACACCACCGTGCCCGAGGGCATCGACGCCGGCCTGCTGGCCACGGACTGCGTGGCCCTCGCGGACGACGCCCTGGTGAGTGCCCAGCGGCTGGCCGAGTGGACCACCCACGCCCCCGAGCTGGAGGAGGAGGTCGCGCTCGCCAACATCGGCCTCGACCTGCTGGGCCAGGCCCGCCTGCTGTACGCACGCGCGGGCCAGGCCGACGGCACCGGACGCGGCGAGGACGCATACGCCTACTTCCGGGACGCGGAGAACTTCAGGAACGTACGTCTGGCCGAACTCCCGGACGGGGACTTCGCGTTCTCGGCCGTCCGGCTGCTGGTGCTGTCCAGCTGGCGGCTCGCGCACTTCGAGGAGTTGTCGTCGCATCCCGACCCCGTCCTGGCGGCCGTCGCGGCGAAGGGTGTCAAGGAGCTGACGTATCACCGGCAGTACGCGGCCGAGTGGGTCGTGCGGCTGGGCGACGGTACGGACGAGTCGCACCGCCGCACGCGTAGCGCGCTGGAGCAGGTCGCCCCGTACTTCGGCGAGTTGTTCACGGCGTACGACGTACGGGACGAGGTGGTCGCCGTCCTGCGGCAGGTCACCGAGGCGGCCGGGCTGCCCATGCCCGTGTACCGGCCGCTGCCCGGGGCCGGCCGTGCCGGGGAGCACACCGGGCATCTCGCGCCGCTGCTGGCCGAGTTGCAGAGCGTGGCCCGCGCGCACCCGGGAGCGACATGGTGACGGCTGAGACGGCTAGGACTGCTGAGACGGCCAAGGCCGCTGAGACAGACAAGGCGGCCATGACCGTGCTGACGGACGTGCGGCGCGCCCGGCACATCGCCGAACAGGTGCCGGATCCCGAGCTGCCCATGCTCACCCTGGCCGACCTCGGGGTCCTGCGCGAGGTCGAGTTGACCGGCGACGGCACCGTGGTCGCAAGTCTGACGCCGACCTACTCGGGCTGCCCCGCGATGGCCGAGATGCGCGCGGGCGTGGCGGCACGACTGCGCGGCGCGGGCTACACGCGCGTGGAGATCCGTACGGTCCTGGACCCGCCGTGGACGAGCGACTGGATCACCCCGGAGGGCCGCCGCAAGCTCACCGAGCACGGGATCGCGCCGCCGGGAGCCGCACCCGGGCGCGCCGCCGGCCCGGTGCCCCTCGTGCTGACTCCCGCCCGCCGCACGGTGGCCTGTCCGCGCTGCGGCTCGGCGGACACCGAGGAGACCTCCCGTTTCGCCGCCACGTCCTGCAAGGCGCTGTGGCGCTGCCGCGCCTGTCGCGAGCCGTTCGAGTACGTCAAGGAGATCTGATGGAAGGCCCGAGGGAAGAGCCGGCAGGAGGCCTGACGGGCCCGGCTGCCACGACGGCCGTGACGGCCACGGCTGCCACGGCTGCGGCGCCCGCGCCGGCCGTGGGTGCCGCTCCGACCCCCGACCCCGGCTCCGGCTCCGTGTCGGCGGTGCGTCGCCGCGTGCGCCGCCGTGCGGCCTTTCACGCCCTGCGCGTGGCCGCCGTACAGCCGCTGTGCGAGGACGCGGCCGCCGTGAGCTTCGAGGTCCCGGCGGAGCTGGCGGCGGAGTTCGCCTTCGCGCCCGGTCAGTCGCTGACGCTGCGGCGTGTGGTCGACGGACGGGACGAGCGCCGCTCGTACTCGATCTGCTCTCCGGCCGGTTCGGTGCCACGCATCGGTGTGCGGGTGGTGCCGGGCGGTCTGTTCTCGGCATGGCTCGTGCGTGACGTGCGCCCCGGCGACACGGTCGAAGTGATGGCTCCCACCGGCACGTTCACGCCCGACCTCGCCGCGCCCGGCCGTCACGTGCTGGTCGCGGCAGGCTCCGGTGTCACGCCGATGCTCTCCATAGCCGAGTCCGTCCTGGCCGCGGACCCGCGCTCGACGGTCACCCTCTTCTACGGCAACCGGCGCACGGACACCGTGATGTTCGCCGACGAGCTGGCGGATCTGAAGGACCTGTACCCGGCCAGGTTCCAGCTCGCCCATGTGTTGTCCCGTGAGCCCCGCGAGGCCGAGGTGCTGTCCGGCCGCCTCGACGCGGACCGGCTCTCGGCGCTCGTCGGCTCGCTGGTCGACGTGAAGGCGGCGGACCACTGGTGGCTGTGCGGGCCGCACGGCATGGTCCTCGACGCTCAGCGGGTCCTGACCGGTCTCGGCGTGCCCGGCGATCGCGTCCACCGGGAGCTGTTCTACGCCGACGACGAGCCGATCCGAGAGGTACGTCACGAGGAGACGGCCGTGCGGGGGCCCGTCAGCCAGGTCACCATCACGCTGGACGGCCGCTCAACCACCTCGGGTCTGGCCAGGGACCGGAGCATCCTCGACGGCGCCCAGCGGACCCGCCCCGATCTGCCGTTCGCCTGCAAGGGCGGCGTCTGCGGCACCTGCCGTGCGCTGATCACCGACGGCAAGGCCGACATGCGCCGGAACTTCGCCCTGGAGGACGCCGAGGTCGACGCGGGGTACGTCCTCACGTGCCAGTCGTTCCCGGTCTCCGAGACCTTGACCGTGGACTACGACAGCTGAGGAGCTCCGAGGCACTGAGCACCTGAAGGGCCGAGAAGCTGAAGAAGCGGCCGGCTGAAGACGTGGCGAGCCGAACATCGCTACCTCGGCCGGCTGCCTGTCGCGGCACCGGCCACCTCGCTGCTGGCCACCTCGCTGTGAACAACAACTCATAAGTCGGCTTTATGGGGTCATAGATCCAACCCGGCTACAAGCTTAGGCAAGCCTTAGTTTAGGCTCCCCGGTGAGTACTCCTGATCACCGCTCGAAGGGAACCTGATCATGCCTCGCCCCCTGCGGGTAGCCATAGTCGGAGCCGGCCCCGCCGGGATCTACGCCGCCGACGCGCTGTTGAAGTCCGCAGTGGCCGTCGAGCCCGGTGTCTCCATCGACCTCTTCGAGCGGATGCCGGCGCCCTTCGGGCTGATCCGCTACGGCGTCGCCCCCGACCACCCGCGCATCAAGGGCATCATCACGGCCCTGCACCAGGTGCTCGACAAACCGCAGATCCGTCTCTTCGGCAACGTCGACTACCCGAACGACATCAACCTGGACGATCTGCGCGCCTTCTACGACGCGGTGATCTTCTCCACCGGGGCGACGGCCGACCGGGCGCTGGACATACCCGGTATCGGGCTCGACGGCTCGTACGGCGCGGCGGACTTCGTCTCCTGGTACGACGGTCACCCGGACGTGCCGCGGACCTGGCCGCTGGAGGCCGAGAAGGTCGCCGTCCTGGGCGTCGGCAACGTAGCGCTCGACGTGGCGCGCATCCTCGCCAAGACCGCGGAGGAACTGCTGCCGACCGAGGTTCCGCCGAACGTCCACGAGGGTCTCAAGGCCAACAAGGCCCTGGAGGTGCACGTCTTCGGCCGTCGCGGCCCTGCGCAGGCGAAGTTCAGCCCGCTGGAGCTGCGGGAGCTGGACCACTCCCCGAACATCGAGGTCATCGTCGACCCCGAGGACATCGACTACGACGACGGCTCGATCGCGACCCGGCGCGGCAACAAGCAGGCCGACATGGTCGCGAAGACGCTGGAGAACTGGGCGATCCGCGACGTCGGCGACCGTCCGCACAAGCTGTTCCTGCACTTCTTCGAGTCGCCGACCGAGATCCTCGGCGAGGACGGCAAGGTCGTCGGTCTGCGCACCGAGCGCACCGTCCTCGACGGCACCGGCAACGTCAAGGGGACCGGCGAGTTCAAGGACTGGGACCTCGGGGCGGTCTACCGTGCCGTCGGCTACCTGTCCGACAAGCTGCCCAAGCTGCCCTGGGACGTCGAGTCGGGCACCGTCCCGGACAGGGCCGGCCGGGTGATCGAGGAGACCGGCGAGCACCTTACGTCCGCGTACGTCACCGGGTGGATCCGGCGCGGCCCGGTGGGCCTGATCGGCCACACGAAGGGCGACGCCAACGAGACGGTCGCCAGCCTCCTGGACGATCACCGGAACGGCCGTCTGGGGACCCCCGCCTCGCCGGACCCGGGGTCGGTGGACGCGTTCCTTGCCGACCGGAACGTCCGCTTCACCACGTGGGAGGGCTGGTACCGCCTGGACGCCGCGGAGAAGGCGCTGGGGGAGCCCCAGGGTCGTGAGCGGGTGAAGCTCGTGGAGCGTGAGGACATGCTCAAGGCGAGCGGCGCGTAGACGCACCGGGAGTGGCCTCGCTGCGGCAGCGGGGCCACAAGCGGGGTCACTTGCTTTGTGAAACCGATCGGTTTACCTTTCTGAGGCGAAGGGAAACCGATCGGTTTCCGCGCGTGTGTCGAGGTTCGGAGAGTGTCATGACTGCAATCGAGGGTTCCGTCGTCCTGGTGACCGGCGGTGGCAGGGGGATCGGGAAGGCGCTGGTGGAGGGGCTCTTCGAGCGGGGAGCGAAGAAGGTGTACGCCACCGCCCGCGACCCGCGTACGGTCACGGACCCCCGGGCCGTACCGCTGGCCCTGGAGGTCACCGACCCCGCGTCCGTTGCGGCGGCCGCGGAGCGGGCCGACGACGTCACCATCCTGATCAACAACGCGGGCGTCTCCGTGAACGCCTCCTTCCTGGACTCGCCGGTCGACGACGTGCGCCGGGACTTCGAGACGAACTTCTACGGGCCGCTGCTCACCGCCCGGGCGTTCGTCCCCGTCATCGAGCGCAACGGAGGCGGCCACATCCTGAACGTCCACTCCGTGCTGTCGTGGATCGGCCTCGCCGGCTCGTACAGCGCGTCCAAGGCCGCGCTCTGGTCCCAGACCAACTCCCTGCGGCTCGACCTCCGCCCGCGGGGGATCGGCGTCACGGGGCTCCATGTCGGATACGTCGACACTGACATGACCGCGGCGGTCGACGCACCCAAGTCCTCGCCTGCCGACGTGGCGGCCCAGGCGCTCGACGGCATCGGGAGCGGAGCCTTCGAGGTGCTCGCCGACGACGTGTCCCGCCAGGTCAAGTCCGGGTTGTCGGCCGACCTTTCGGTCCTGTATCCGCAGCTGGTGGCCTGACCGGTCATCCCGGTATACCGATCGGTTTTCCGGTTGTCGTCCCCCGGAGGTAGCCTCGCCGTCATGGCCACCAGCACGGACAAGACATCCACGAGGGACCGGCTGCTCGACGCGGCCATGGAGCTGTTCTACCGCGACGGCGTCTCCATCGGCGTCGAGGCGCTGTGCCGGGCCGCCGGGGTCTCCAAGCGCTCGATGTACCAGCTCTTCGAGAGCAAGGACGACGTGCTCGCGGCGAGCCTGGAGCGGCGTGCGCCGGAGTACGGGCGAAGGCTCCACCTCGGCCCCGAGGACCCCAGGCCGCCGCGGGCGCGGATCCTGTACGTCTTCGAGCAGCTGGAGCAGGCGTCGACGGAGGACGACTTCCGGGGCTGTCCGTTCCTGTCGGCCCTGGTCGAGCTGAAGGACCCCGGGCATCCGGCGAGCGTTGTCGCCCTGCGGGTCAAGGGCACGCTGATCGAGGCCTTCCGGGTGGAGGCGGAGCGCGGCGGCGCACGCGATCCCGAGCTGCTCGCCCGTCAGCTCACCCTCGTCTTCGACGGCGCGAGCGCCCGGGCCGGCGCAAAGGCGGAAAACCTGGAGGGCCTCACCACCACGGCGGCCACGGCCCTGCTCGACGCGGCGGGCATGAAGTAGGGAAGCACCCTCCAGGCGTACGAGGAACCGCGAGCCCAGCCCATACCGTCCCGGGCCGCGACCAGGCCCCCAGTCCCACTCGCCCGGGCCCACTCACCCAGGGGCGCGGGGAACTGCGCGCTCAGCCACGGGCAACCCGCGCTCTCCCACTCACCGCGCCCCTGTGGCACCCAACCGACCGCCTGACCGCCTGACCCCCTAACCGTCAAATCGGCGGAGCCACTCGTACACGCCGCGCGCCATGAACTCAGCCTGCCCGCCCCGCACAACCAACTCCGCCGTCGCGAACGCGGGATCATCGGCCTGTCCCGCGACATACGGGACCGCGACACACCGCATCCCGGCCGCACGCGCAGCGACGGCACCCGGCACGGCATCCTCAAAAACCACGCAGTCCCCAGGAGCCGCTCCGAGCCGCCGTGCCGCCTCCAGAAAGACATCGGGAGCAGGCTTCCCACGGGGGACCTCCTCCGCCGAGACGACCGTCCGCAGATACGCGTCCAGCCCCGTGCCCGACAGAATCGCCTCGATGGCCAGGCGCGAGGAGCCCGAGGCCACGGCCATGGGGACCCCGTCACCGGCCAGCAGTTCCACGAACCCGCGCATCTCCGGGTAGACCCGCGTGGACGCGCGGGCCAGCTCCAGGTAGCGGCGGTTCTTGTCCGCGAGGAGCACGTCGAGCGGGGTGTCGAGGGCGTACCGCTCCTTCCAGAGCGCGATCGTCTCCTGTGTGCTGATGCCGACGTACCGCTCGTGGTCGGCCCAGCTGAAGTCCGTGACGCCCTGCTCGGCGAGCGTCTGCCGTCCCGCCTCGAAGTAGTTCGGCTCGCTGTCCACGAGCGTGCCGTCAAGATCGAAGATGACCGAAGTGCCGCCGAGATTGCTCATGGTGTCCAGGATGCCAATGATCAACCCCGGGCCGTACGGCCGATCGCCTCCACCAACGGCAGCACCCGCTGCGGTACGCGCTCGCGCAGTGCCACCTCGGTGCGCGTGCGGACGACCCCCGGCAGGCTGATCAGCGCCTGGATCACGTCCTCCAGATGTCCGTTGTCCCTCGCGACGACCCGGGTCAGCAGATCTCCGCCGCCGGTGATCGAGAACGCCTCGATGATCTCCGGCACGGCTGCCAGCGCGTCCCCCACGTCGTCGAGATGCCCCTGGGTGACCTCGATGTGCACGAACGCGAGCACCGGGTGGCCCAGCGCGGCGGGGGAGAGCGAGGGGCCCGTCCCGGTGATCACTCCGTCCCGCTCCAGCCGGTCGAGCCGCGCCTGCAGCGTGCCGCGGGCCACGCCGAGGACGCGGGCGTACTCCCGCACGCTGGTGCGCGGCCGTTCGAGGAGCAGTCGCAGGATGCGGGTGTCGAGCTCGTCCACGGCCATGGTCCGTTGGCCTCCCTACGGTATTGAGTGATCGTTTCTGACTGTACCAATGGCCCAGTGGAGCGGACGCCTGTTGAGCCACTGCGCCTCTCCTGCTTAACGTGTGGCTGTTGATGGCGACGTGCAGCGCCGGCCGGCAAGGAAGCCGGACCAAAACCGCAGCAAAACCAAATCAACGCCGAATCAACGCCGAATCAACGCCGAACCGGACCTGCGGCGCCACTCCCATGTCCTTGTGTCCTTGAAGCAATGCGAAACGGGGGCGGGCTGCCGACGGTGAAGAAGATGTTCATGGCTCCGGATCCGGGCCTGGTACGGCTGCGGGTCTCGCTGCGGGCGGTGCTCGGCATCGGCCTCGCGGTGACCGTGTCGGAGCTGGCCGGGCTCTCGCTGTCCGCCTCGATCACCGGGGGTCTCACCGCGCTGCTCGCACTGTTCACGGTCGGCGACGCGACCGTGCGCGGCCAGGTGGTCACCACCGCCCTGCTGCCCGCCGTCGGCTTCCCCGTCCTCGCCCTCTCAGCCGTGCTGCACGCGGTACCGACCCTGCGCGACGCGGTCTGGCTCGCAGTGATCTTCTGCGGGGTGTACGCCCGCCGCTGGGGACCCCGTGGCCACGCGCTCGGCATCTTCGCGTTCATGACCTTCTTCATCACCCAGTTCCTGCACGCGGTCCCCGGTCAGCTGCCGCAGCTGTACGCCGCGATGGGCCTGTCACTGGCCGCGTCCTCGGCGGTGCGGTTCGGCGCGTGGTGCATCGAGCGGCGCACTCCGGCACCGGTCACGTCCGCCGCGCCGGCCGGCCGCGGCCTCTCCCGGCCGACCACCCGCCAGGCCTTCCAGGCGACGGCCGCCTGCGCGTTCGCGATCGCCGCGGGCCAGGTCCTCTCGCACGAGCGCTGGTACTGGGCCGTCGGCACCGCCTGGTGGATCTTCGTGAACACCGCCTCGCGCGGCGAGACCCTGGTTCGGGGGTTTCGGCGGGTCCTGGGGACCGTCATCGGTATCGCCGTCGGCCTGGTGATCGCTGTTCCGCTGGATGGAGCCGGTGCTCCCACCTCGGGGCTTGTCGCGGTCTGTGTGTTCGGCATCTTCTATGCGGCCGCGGTGTCGTACACGTGGATGATGCTGTCGGTGACGGTGATGGTGGGCCTGCTGTACGGGCTGCTGGGGGTGCTCGATCCGGGTCTGCTTGTTCTGCGTGTGATGGAGACGGGGGCGGGGGCGCTCGGCGCGGCGCTCGCTGTGCTGTTGGTGCTCCCGGTGACCACGCATGCCACCACCGATGCGTGGGTCCAGCGCGCGTTGCACTGCGTCCATGCCTGCACGTCTGAGGCTGCCGCCCGCCTGGCCGGGTCCCCTGCCGCAGACCCGGCCCGGTATGTGGCTGAGCTGGAACTGCTGTTGGGCAGGGTGCGGCTCTCGCTGTCCCCGCTGGTGCACCCGCTCAGCCCGTTGCGGGCCCGCAAGGCGCGGGCCCGCAAGGTCATCGTGCTGCTTGACCAGTGCGCGCGGGAGGTGCGCGGCCTGGCATCGGTTGCCGCGGATCCCGATGCCTCCCACGACGCGAGGCTCGCTGCCGCCTGTCGGCGGGTGGAGGCGGCGGTGGAGGCCCTGACCGTGCCTGCTGCGGCGCGGAGTGCGGTCGGCATACCCGTCGCCGCAGCGCACCCTTCCGGTGGTGAGCCGGCCCTGACCCATCTGCATGGTCTGGAGCAGGCGCTGAAAGCACTCGCCGTACCCTTGCGGGGCCCCATCACAGCCCCCGCCTGACGGGGCCTGCCCCTGCAACAGCGGCACACGGCGTCGGCTTCGTCAGTTCACCGACTGCCGGAACCTGGCGAGCGCCGTGCGTACCGCGGGCGCGGAGCCGGTTTTTGAAGCCCGCGCCTGCCCGAGGGCAGGTGATTCCGGTCCGTACTGCTGCGCAGTACCAACAGCCGCAGCACCAGGAAGCGTCCGAACCCCCGCCCGCCTCCATGGCCTGGAACGAGCGCTCACCGCGCCGGCCACACCGCTGCGGGGTTCGCTCGCGGGCGCCTGAACTCCTGTCGTACGCAGGCGAGTTGGACATCCTGCCCGCGAATGAGGCAGATTTACCGGCCA
Source organism: Streptomyces sp. NPDC048484 (assembly GCF_040651415.1). Lineage (NCBI taxonomy): Bacteria > Bacillati > Actinomycetota > Actinomycetes > Kitasatosporales > Streptomycetaceae > Streptomyces > Streptomyces sp. NPDC048484. The sequence continues at coordinate 129,523 of NZ_JBEZJY010000011.1, read as the reverse complement.
CGTAGAGGGTGGATCAGGCCACGAGGAGGGTAACCCGGCGGCTATCAGACGCACGGAACCCGCGGACCGTGCGGGAGCGGTCCGCGGGCGGAGCCACCTGGGGGTGCAGGTGCACCATGCGGCATGTCCCACGCAGGATCGGCCAACGCCTGCTCGACGACGGGAGCGCGGGGCTTCCGGCGCCGGCACCACCGGCACCACCGGCACCACCGGCACAGGAGGGGCCGGGCGGATGGCTGGACCGGGTGCCGGCCGATCCCGGCCGGTGTCCCGCAGGCGGCGTCGACGACGCACGGCCACGTCGTACGGGAGCGGCCGGGCAGCATGACCGCGGCCCGGCCCCCGAAACGGCCGCCGGGCGCCTCGTCGAACACCCGCCCCCGGGGGGCCCGCCCGACGCCGTGTCCCCGGCCGCACTCCGGCGCCTCTTCCTCGCGGCCGCGGAGTTCATCGCCCTGCGGCACACCGAGGAACGGCTCGGGGACCCGGCCCGCCGGATCGCCGCCGTACACCGGGAGATCGCGGACTCGGGCACGTACCGGCAGACGACGAAGGAACTCGTCTTCGGCGCCCGAGTGGCCTGGCGCAACGCCAACCGCTGCATCGGGCGGCTCTACTGGCACTCCCTGCGCGTGAACGACCGCAGGGACGTGACGGAGGCGCAAGGCGTCGCCGACGCGTGCGCCGACCATCTGCGCGAGGCCACCCGCGACGGCCGGATCCGTGCGCTCATCACCGTCCTCGCCCCGGACCGGCCGGGCCGGCCGGGCCCGCGGATCTGGAACGAACAGCTCATCCGGTACGCGGGCTACCGGCGCCCGGACGGCGGTGTCACCGGCGATCCGCGCAACGCGGGCATCACCGCGCTCCTGCGTCGTCTCGGCTGGCCCGGCGGCCCCGGAACCCCCTTCGACGTCCTGCCCCTGGTCGTCCAGGGAGGCGTGGCCCGGGGCGGCGCCGTTCCGAGCGGCGGCGGTACGCCCCGCTGGTTCACGCTGCCCGCGGACGCGGTGCTCGAAGTGCCCCTCGACCATCCCGAGTACTCCTGGTGGCGCGGGCTCGGTCTGCGCTGGCACGCCGTCCCGGCCCTCGCCAACATGTGCCTGGAGATCGGCGGAATCTGCTACCCGGCCGCGCCCTTCAACGGCTGGTACATGGGCACGGAGATCGGCGCGCGCAACCTCGCCGACGCCGACCGCTACGACCTGCTGCCCCGCGTCGCCGAGCGGCTGGGCCTCGACACGCGCACCGACCGCTCCCTCTGGAAGGACCGCGCCCTGGTCGAACTCAACCGCTCCGTCCTGCACTCCTTCGACCGCGCCGGCGTCAGGGTCACCGATCACCACACCGAGTCGCGCCGTTTCCTCACCCACCTCGGCCGCGAGGAGAGCAGCGGCCGCCCGGTCGGCGCGGACTGGTCCTGGATCGTGCCGCCCATCTCGGGCAGCGCCACGCCCGTGTTCCACCGGACGTACGAGACGGTCGAACAGCACCCCGCCTACGTGCACCATCCGGAGGCACACGCCCGGGCGCGCGGCGAGACGCAGGCGGATTCCGATTTGGTCTAGTCCATTCGCTGCTACCGTCGCCCCACGGACATGGCACCGAGAGACGTGACACCGAGAGCCATGGCACCGAGAGACGTGGTACCGAGAGGGGACGCAGTGACGGACGGCGACGGACGGCAGCGACGGGCGTACATCGGCTCCTTCACGGCGGCGGGAGGCCTGGGAGTGCTCACCGCCTCCGTGGACGGGGAAACCGGCGCTCTGACGCTGCTCAGCGCCGTGAACAGCGTGGCCGACCCCTCGTATCTGGCCCTGTCGCCCGGCGGAGACATGCTCTACGCGGTGAGCGAGACGACGGAGGGCGCGGTCGCCGCCTACCGGGTGAAGGGCGACGAACCGTCCCTGACCGGCCCTTTGGTACCGGTCGGCGGCAGCGGCCCCACGCATCTGAGCCTCTTCGACGGGCACATCCTGACCGCCAACTACGGCTCCGGCAGCGTCAGCGCCCTGCCCGTCCGCCACGACGGGAGCCTCGGCGCCGTCGCCGGTGTACTGCGGCACGAGGGCGCCGGCCCGCACACACAGCGCCAGCAGGGGCCGCACGCCCACCACGTCCAGCCGGATCCGAGCCGCCGATGGGCCGTGAGCGTCGACCTCGGCACCGACTCGGTACGGGTGTGCGCACTGCGCGACGGCACACTCGCGCTGCACCGGGAGATCGCGCTGCGACCCGGCTCGGGGCCCCGCCATCTGGCGTTCCACCCCGACGGCGAACACGCCTACGTCCTCAACGAACTCTCGCCGACCGTCACCGCCTGCCGCTGGGACGCGGTCAGGGGCTCGCTCAAGCCGGTCGGGGAGACGTCCGTGCTGCCCGACCTCCCGGACGGCGGCGCCTACCCCTCCGGCATCGTCGTGTCGCCCGACGGCCGCTTCGTGTGGACCGCCACACGCGGCCCGGATGTCGTCTCGCTGCTCGTGCCCGGAGCGGCCGGTGAGGGGTTGCGACTGGTCGCCACGGTGTCGTGCGGCGGCACCTGGCCGAGAGCGCTCGCCCTCGACCCGACGGGCCGCTTCCTGTACGTGGCCAACGAACGATCGGGGAATGTCGCATGGTTCCTGGTGGACCCCGACACGGGCGTACCGCGGCGCGGCGGGTCGGTCAAGGCACCGGCGGCGTCCTGCGTGGTGCTCGACTAGGACCTGTCCCAGGGGGTTCTTGCCGGAACCCCGAAGGGCCCGGCTCCGGAAAGCGGAGCGGGGCCCTTCGGGATGGTGCGTGTGCCGGTGCGTGGGCGAAACGGCCCCGTCAGCGGACCGGCGCGCCCTGCGGCTGCGGCGGTGCGATGCCGAGCGCTGTCGTGTACTTGGCGAGCGCCAGCTTGCCGATCGCCGGGTACGGGCCCAGCGCCTCGGCGGCGGAACAGCCCGCCTCCTTCGCGGCCTCGTCGAGCAGACCCGGGTCCAGCTCGGGGCCGATCAGATAGGGGGCGAGCGCCAGCTGCTGGGAGCCCGAGGAACGCAGTTGCTCGGCGGTGGCCGCGATCGCGCCCTCCTCGTCCAGCGCCGCCGCCATCACGGGTACGGCGAGTCGCGCGGCGAGCAGCATGCCGGTGATCCCGGCCGCCTGCACCGCCTCGTCGCCGCCCACGGACGCCAGGATGATGCCGTCCGCGGCCGTCGCCACGGTGAACAGCCTGGCTCGGTCCGCGCGCGCCAGGCCCGCCTCGGACAGGCGCACGTGCAGCGCCTCGGCGAGCAGCGGGTGCGGACCGAGTACATCGGTCAGGTCGGCCGAGACACGGCTGTCCATGACGGCCTGGCGGACGCGGCGCAGCAGCGCGCTGTCCGGACCGGCGAGCAGCGGCACGACCACGGCCACGGGGCCGTCGGGCTCCACGACGTCCGCACCGGCCGCGCGGGCCTGCTCGAAGCGTGCGGCGCGCTCCTCGAAGGCGTGCGCGAGCACCGACTGAAGGGTGGGGAACTCGGAGTCGTCCCCGTCCAGGTACCCGATCCGGGCGTCGAGGCCGGGCAGCTCGGAGCGAGCGATGCTCACGACCTCCTCGGCGAGGCTACGGGTGGCGGCGCTGGGCGTGCCCGGCACCGCGAGGACGAGCGCGGGCGCGCCCTCGGGAGCCGCCAACGGTTCCGGTCGGCGGTGCCGGCCGGGCTGGCGGGGTCGCGGCATTCGTACTGGTAGGCCGGACGCGGGCCCAGTGGGGGAGCTCATGGCGCCGAATGTTACTGGTTTCCTGGGCTCCCCTGTTCGGGGAGGGTGCAGGTGAGCGGTATCCGTCCGGTTTTGTCTGATGAGTTACGTACAGATTGATCTACCTGGCTATCTTCGGATGGATATCTACGGATCAAGATGAACGGTCTCGTGACGGGTTGTCCGTGGTCGTCGCCGTGTCCGTGGCGTCCGCGGTACCCATGGTGTCCGCGGTATCCATGGCGTCCCGCACGACGTACAGCATGCTGTCGTCGTGCGGCAGGGTCAGACGGTCGTCGGCCAGCTCGACGGCGATACCGACGGCACCGTCGAGCGGGTCACCCGCGGCCGGAACCTGCCGGGCGTGCGGCAACCGGTCCGTCAGGGCGGCCCGTAGCGGTACGAGGAGGGGGTCGCCCATCTTGAACAGCCCGCCCGTGAGGGCGAGACAGATCTCCCCCGGGACCTCCCCCGAGACCTCTCCGGCCCCTCCGGCCTCTTCGGCTGTGGGACACACCGCGGCGGCCGAGTCGGCGATGTGCCGGGCCGCGGCGGCCAGGATGCCGACCGCCGTCGGGTCGCCGCCGTCGGCACAGGCGGCCACCTCCGGCGCGAAGGACGCCAGCACGGCCGGCCGGTCAGGGCGCGGATAGAGCTGCCCCGGCAGCGCCGGAGCGGAGCCGAACACCGCCTCGACGCGTGCCAGCAGGGGCACCGAGCCGCCCGGCCGCCGGTCGTAGGCGCGCAGCGCCGCGTCGAGGCCGGCCTGACCGATCCAGGCCCCGCTGCCGCTGTCGCCGAGCAGGTGGCCCCAGCCGTCCGCCCTGCGCCACTCGTGCAGGTCCGTGCCGATCGCGATCATCCCGGTGCCGGCCGCGACGACCGCGCCCACCCGCTGCCCCAGCGCACCCGTGTACGCCGTGACGGCGTCGGCGACCAGGGCCAGCCGCCGTACGCCGAGTTCACGGGCCAGTGCCGAGGGCAGTTCGGCGCGCAGCGCGTCGCCCAGTGTGGTGAGGCCGGCGGCGCCGACGGTGACGGCCCGGAGTGTGCCGACCTCGGTGTCGGTCATCAACCGCCGGGCCATCGGCACCAGTTGTTCCAGCAGATGCCCGGCGTCGATGCCGCGCGGTCCGGTGCGCACCGGCTCCCTGGACGTCAGCGGCGTGGTGACCCGGCCTCCGTCGACAGCGAGGACGACCCGCAGCCCCGATCCGCCGGAGTCCACCCCCAGCACGCCCGACCCGCTCCCGGGGCCGGTCACGGCAGCCGCCGGTCCTCTGGGTGTCCGATCGGGTGTCCGAGCAGAAGGGCCGACCAGGTGTGACGACCATGGCGGAGTGGCTTGACCGCTGGACGCAACAAGCTCCCCTCCTTCCCGGTGGCCGGCTGCGTGATCTGCCCGACCGGCTCGCGGACCTCGACTGAGGAGGAAGACTAGCGTCCGAGGGACGGCTGTTGTGCGGAGGCTTCCCGTGTATGCGGGGCTCCGGTGTGTGCCACTAGAGTGACGGACCGTGGCACCACGACCCTTGAATGAACTTGTTGAAGCGGGCTGGGCGAAGGCCCTGGAACCTGCGGCTGAACGTATCGCTGCGATGGGGGACTTCCTCCGGGCCGAGATAGCGGCCGGCCGGACCTATCTGCCGGCCGGGGCGAACGTCCTGCGCGCTTTCCAGCAGCCTTTCGACGATGTGCGCGTCCTGATCGTCGGTCAGGATCCTTATCCCACGCCGGGGATGGCCGTCGGGCTGAGTTTCGCGGTCTCGCCGGAGGTGCGTTCGCTGCCGGGAAGTCTGGAGAACATCTTCCGGGAACTCCATGCGGATTTGTCGCTGCCCAGGCCGTCGAACGGGGATCTGACACCGTGGACCGAGCAGGGGGTGCTGCTGCTCAACAGGGCGCTGACGACGGCACCCCGCAAGCCGGCCGCGCACCGCGGCAAGGGCTGGGAAGAGGTCACCGAGCAGGCGATCCGGGCGCTGGTGGCCCGCGGTACGCCGCTCGTGTCGGTGCTGTGGGGCAGGGACGCCCGCAATCTGCGTCCGCTGCTCGGGGATCTTCCTGCGATCGAGTCCGCCCACCCGTCGCCGATGTCGGCGGACCGGGGTTTCTTCGGTTCGCGTCCGTTCAGCCGAGTCAACGACCTGCTCGTCGAGCAGGGTGCCCCGCCGGTCGACTGGCGCCTGCCGTAGGGCACGGCCTGGCGTCGTAACGGCCGGGTCTCCTTGCCGAAGTGCCACAGGTTCTTCGTCGGCCGGTGGTACGGGGCGAGCGCCGCCTGCCCCGTACCACCGGCCCGCGAGGTGTTCGTGATCCGCGAGGGGACGCCGCGCCGCCGGTGTGCCCGGCCGGCCCGGGCAGCTCCACGTCCCGTGCTCCGGTCGGCTCCCCGGACCCTGACGGCGGTGGGCCACTGGAGACATGCGCGCCGAACGCGCGGAACCGGGTTTCGCGGGGCGGAATCGTCAGACAGGTCCTGGAGGCCGTGCGCGAGCGAGCGTCCGAGTCCCGGAGACCGACCGGGTGCCGCGGAGGGGTCGGTCGCGGGAGCTCAAGCGATCACCGCGGCCCGTACGCAGAGGACATCGGGCAGATGGGACGCCAGTTGCTGCCAGCTGTCGCCATCGTCGGCGGACGCGAACACCTCTCCGTTGCGGTTGCCGAAGTACACGCCCGCCGGGTCCGCGCCGTCCGTGCACAGGGCGTCGCGCAGCACCGTGCCGTAGTGGTCCTCCTGCGGCAGGCCCGCCGAGAGCGACTCCCAGCTCTTGCCCGCGTCCGCCGTGCGGAAGACACGACATCGGCGGTCCGCCGGGACCCGGTCCGAGTCGGCGGTGATGGGGAACACATAGGCGGTGCCGCCGCGGTGGGGATGAGCGGCCACAGCGAAGCCGAACGTGGACGGCAGGCCCTCACCGATGTCCGTCCAGTGGCTCCCCGCGTCGTCGCTGCGGTACACACCCCAGTGATTCTGCAGATAGAGACGGTCCGGTGTCGCCGAGTCCCGCGCGACCTTGTGGACGCACTGGCCGAACTCCGGGTCCGGATCGGGCAGGAACACCGCCGAGATCCCGGAGTTGGACGGCTCCCAGCTCTCGCCGCCGTCCTTCGTGCGGAAGACACCGGCCGTGGAGACGGCGACCGTCACCGCACGCGGATCGCGGGCGTCGGTCAGGATCGTGTGCAGGCCCTCACCGCCGCCGCCCGGCACCCACCGCGAGCGGGTGGGATGTTCCCAGAGAGGACGGACGAGCTCGAAGGACTCGCCGCGGTCCGCCGAGCGGTACAGCGCGGCCGGCTCCGTGCCCGCGTACACCACGTCCGGCTCGGCCGCCGACGGGTGCAGTTGCCAGACCCGCTCCAGCGAAGCACCCGTGTCCTGGGGGAACTTGACGGCGGCCTTGGCCGGCTCGGTCCAGGTGCGGCCCAGGTCGTCGGAGTGGAACACGGACGGGCCCCAGTGGGCGCTGTCGCCTCCGACGAGCAGCCGCGGCGTATCGGTCCGGGTGTCGATCGCGACCGAGTAGACCGCCTGGGCGTTGAAATACGGGCTGTCGTCGAACTCCCAGGCGTCGTCGCGCCGCCGCCCGACGAACAGTCCCTTGCGCGTGCCCACCGCGAGCAGTACCTCGGTCATGCCAGCCACCTCCGGACGTCGTTGTCTCAGATATCGGCCAGTGTGCACCCCGGCACTGACAATCACCCCTGAGCGGCATATCGACGCAGGTCAGGGCGTTTCTCATGGGGTGGCGGTGATGTGGGGCACGTCTCGTGAGCAACCGGCGGGCCGCTCCCGTATAGGAGAGCGTCCGGTGTGCGAGTGAGGCATGGTGCGCGTAAGACATGGTGCGCGGGCGGCACGGTGTGCGCGTGCGGCATGAGGAGAGGGGCCCCGATGGCGGCTTTGCGTGGTCCGGCGGCGTTGTTGTGGCGTTGGCGGCCCAATCCGCTGCGGCGCCGTAGCGACACGATCGAGGCCTGGACCATACTCGCCGTGTGGCTCCTCGCCCTGCTCACCGGCACGCTCGCGGGCCTGTCGACGGCGCGCTCGGTCGAGCAGAGCCTCGCCCGGGAGCGAGTCGAGTGGCGGCCCGTGAACGCGCTGCTCACCGAGCGTGCGCCCGGCACGGCGTCCGGTTCCGAGCAGGTGTGGGCCGAGGTCCGCTGGTCGGCGGCGGACGGCTCCGTCCACGAGGGGCAGACCCGGGTCGAGCCGGGCAGCACGGCAGGCACCCCGGTCACCGTGTGGACCGATCCGCAGGGCCGTCCCGTCACCAGGCCCGTCACGCAGGCCCAGGCGACCCTGCGGGCGGGACTGATCGGAACCCTGATGGGTGTGGCCGCCGCGGCCGTGCCCCTCGCGGGCGGGCGGCTGGTGCGAGGTCTCCTGGAGCGCCGGCGGCTGGACCAGTGGGACACGGAGTGGGAGCGGGTCGGCCCCCAGTGGCGGTGGAAGACCGGCTGAGCCGACGCCCGTCGTGGGCAGGCTCCGCCGGAGGCGGGCCCGGCACGGCCGGGTCCACAGATCCCGTCAGACCGAACGGTGGTACTGGTCCGGTATGTGCGGGGCGCTCCCGAGTTCGCGAGCCGCGTGCCGGGCCCAGGAGGGGTTGCGCAGCAGTTCCCGGCCGAGCAGCACGGCGTCCGCCTCACCGTTGGCGAGGATCTTCTCGGCCTGCTCGACATCGGTGATGAGACCGACGGCGGCGACGGCCATGGACGTCTCGTCCCTGACGCGCGCGGCGAAGGGGACCTGGTAACCCGGCCCGACGGGGATGCGTACCCCGGACGCGTTGCCGCCCGTGGACACGTCGAGCAGGTCGACACCGTGGGCGGACAACTCGGCGGCGAGGCGGACCGTGTCGTCGACCGTCCAGCCGTTCTCCTCCAGCCAGTCGGTGGCCGAGATGCGGAAGAACAGCGGCTTGTCGTCGGGCCACACCTCGCGTACGGCGTCGACGACCTCAAGGGCGAAGCGCACCCGGTTCTCGTACGAGCCGCCGTACGCGTCCGTGCGCCGGTTGGAGTGCGGGGAGAGGAACTCACCGATCAGGTAGCCGTGCGCGCCGTGGATCTCGGCGATCTCGAAGCCGGCGTCCAGTGCCCGCCGGGCGGCGTCGGCGAACTGGCCGACGACCTCGCGTATCCCGTCCACCGTCAGTTCGGTCGGTACGGGGTGCTTCTCGTCGAAGGCGAGTGGGCTCGGTCCGAGCGGCTGCCAGCCGTGGGCGTCGGGTCCGACGGGCGCGCCGCCCTTCCAGGGGCGGTCCGTCGAGCCCTTGCGGCCGGAGTGGGCGAGCTGGATGCCGGGAACCGTGCCCTGGGACACCAGGAAACGCGTGATCCTCCGGAACGCCTCCACCTGGGTGTCGTTCCAGATGCCGAGGTCGTACGGCGAGATCCGGCCCTCGGGGCTGATCGCGGTGGCCTCGACGATGATCAGGCCCGTTCCGCCCGCGGCGCGCGCCGCGTAGTGCGCGAAGTGCCAGTCGGCGGGGGCGCCCGTATCAGGGCCCTGAGGCGCGGCCGAGTACTGGCACATCGGCGGCATCCAGACCCGGTTCGGGATGGTCAGCTCGCGCAGGGTGTAGGGCTCGAAGAGCGCGCTCACGGCGGACTCCAATCGTGTGGCGGGTCGTGTGGCGGGGCGGCTTACGACTCGTACGATAGTCATCGTAGTATGGCGGATGTCAAACTACGAGAGTTCTCGTACAATGGAGTTCCAATGGAGTTCTCCGGGGAGCCCCCCGGACCCGACGGAGTGGAGCCGCCGTGACGATCGCCGCCCCGACCGGGAGCAGCCGCGACCTGCCGCACCCGCAGCGCTCGGAGATCCGTCTGGAGGCCGTGCTGCACGCTCTTTCCGACCCGCTGCGGCTCCAGGTCGTGCGCGAGCTCGCCGCCGACGGCGGCGAGCTCTCCTGTTCGCACTTCGACCTGCCCGTCACCAAGTCCACGACCACGCACCACTTCCGGGTGCTGCGCGAGGCCGGGGTGATCCGGCAGGCGTACCGGGGCACCGCCAAGCTGAACGGGCTGCGCCGGGACGACCTGGACGGACTATTCCCGGGACTTCTCGACAGTGTCCTCGCGGCCGCCGCTCGCCAGGCCGTCCGGCTCGGGGGCCGCTGAACCGCCCTTCGCGGGCAGGTGGTTGAAGAGCAGGTTCAGCACGATCGCCGTGAGGCAGCCCGCGCTGATGCCGCTGTTCATCACCGTCTGGAACCAGTCGGGGAACTTCGCGTACACCGCCGGCACGCCGACCGGCAGCATGCCCACGGCCACCGAAACGGCCACGACCGTCAGGTTGTTGTTGCCCTTGAAGTCCACCTGGGTCAGGGTGCGCAGTCCGCTCGCGGCGACCGTGCCGAACATGACGAGCCCCGCGCCGCCGAGCACCGGGGCCGGTACCGCCGCGACCACCGCGCCCAGCTTGGGCAGCAGGCCGAGCAGCACGAGCATGCCGCCCGCGGCGGCGACGACCCAGCGGCTGCGGACCCGGGTCATGCCGACGAGGCCGACGTTCTGCGCGTACGCCGTGTACGGGAAGGTGTTGAACACCCCGCCCAGTACGGTGGACAGGCCGTCGGCGCGCAGACCGTCGGCCAGCGTCCGGGGCTCGATCCTCCGGTCGGTCATCTCGCCGACCGCGATGAGGTCACCGGTGGTCTCGGTCATCGTCACCAGTGCCACGACCAGCATCGACGCGATCGCCGACGCCTCGAAGGCGGGAGCGCCGAAGTGGAACGGTGTGCTGATGCCGAGCCAGTCCGCGTCGCCGACGCCGTCGAAGTCCGTGAAGCCGAACGGCACCGCGACCGCGAGTCCCACGGCGATACCGATCAGCACGGCCACCCGGCTCAGGAACGCCGGCGCGAACCGCTGCACGCCGAGCACCACCGCGAGCACGAAGGCGGCGAGTGCCAGGTTCCTCGGCTCGCCGAAGTCCGGTGAACCGGCCCCGCCCGCCGCCCAGTTGCCGGCCACCGGCAGCAGCGAGAGCCCGATGATCAGGATCACCGTGCCCGTGACGAGCGGCGGGAAGAACCGCAGAAGCTTGCCGAAGACCGGCGCCAGCAGGATGATCGCGAGACCGGCGACGATCACCGAACCGTAGATCGCGGGCAGTCCGCCGCCGCCCGTGCCGATCAGCACCATCGGCGACACGGCCGCGAAGGTGCACCCCTGCATGATCGGCAGCCGTACCCCGAACCGCCAGAAGCCGACACACTGGATGAGCGTCGCGATACCGCACAGCAGAAGGTCCGCCGTGATCAGGTACGCCGTGTCCGCCGGCGACAGCTTCATCGCGCTGCCGACGATCAGCGGGACCGCGACCGCGCCCGCGTACATCGCGAGCACGTGCTGCAGACCGAAGGCGGCGAGGTGGCGGACGGGCGGGACCTCGTCCACGGGGTGCACTTCCCGTGCGGGGGCGGAGGTGGGGGGTGCCATGGGTACTCCTGGGCGGCGGGGGAGCGGGGGGTCGCACGTGACCGTACGGGTGTTGAACAGTTTGTTGATTTCCTGGTTGTTGCCGCCAGGTGTCATGCCCACAGGGGGTGACAGGGATGTGTCGAAACCCGGGAGTCGTACGTGACCGGTCGCGCCCCGCGGCGGAGCCGCTTGCCGGTGCGGCCCCGCCCCCTTATGGGGCGTCTTCTGTCCGGGCCGCGTTCATCAGTGACTGCCAGTCGGGAAGTTTCACCACGCCGCGACCCAGTGAGGCCCCCAGCCGCGCCTCCGCCCGCTCGATCGCCTGCCAGCCCGACCAGTCGACCGGGCGCAGGCCCGCGGCCCGCAGGGCGGCGAGCGGATCGGGCGGTACCTCGCGCTGTACGAGTGCGGGGGCGTCCTCCAGAAGCGACGTCACCGTTTCCTTCGCGCAGGGTCGGTTGGTGCCGATGACGCCCGTCGGGCCGCGCTTGATCCAGCCGGCCACGTACTCGCCGGGCGCGACCGAGCCGTCCCGCAGGACGCGGCCCGCGAGATGCGGGACAGTGCCGTGGTCCGCGTCGAACGGCAGTCCCTCCAGCGGAACTCCGCGGTAGCCGACCGAGCGCAGGACCAACTGGGCCTCGATGTCCTCGTACCGCCCCGTGCCCGTCACGCCGCCGAGGCTGTCGGGGAGGGTCCGTTCGAAGCGGACCGCGCCCACGCGCCCGCCCGCGTCCGGCAGCACCTCGACCGGACGCAGGAAGAAGCGGAGCCGGATCCGCCGGGAGCCGGCGGCCGGCGGTCGCTCGGCCCACCCGCGCAGCACCTCGACGTTGCGTCGCTGCGCGGCGGGCAGGGCGGACGGATCCGCGTACGCCGGATCGAGCGCCAACTCGGCGGGGTCCACGACGACTTCGGTGTCCGGCAGGCCGCCCAGCTCCCGCAGCTCCTTGGTGGTGAAGCGGGCCTGCGAGGGGCCGCGCCGCCCCACCATCTGGATCTCCCGCACCCGGCTGCCGGACAGTGCGGCGAGTGCCGCCTGGGGCATGTCGGTCGGGCTCAGTTCCGCGGCGCCACGGGCCAGTATGCGGGTCACGTCCACCGCCACGTTGCCCACGCCGATGACGACCGCCGCCCGCGCGCCGGCCACAAAACCGCCGGCCGCGAAACCGTCGGACACCATGTCCGGATGCGCGCTGTACCAGGACACGAAGTCGGTCGCCGACCAGCTGCCCGGCAGTTCCTCGCCGGGCACTCCGAGATGCCGGTCGGTGGCGGCGCCCACGCAGTACACGACCGCGTGGTACAGCTCCCTCAGCCGGGCGGCCGGCAGTCCGTCCGGGCCGACCAGGACACCGCCGAGGAACCGCACCCGCTCGTGCTCCAGGACCGTACGCAGCGTGCTCTGCAGTGACTTGATCTTCTCGTGGTCGGGCGCCACGCCGTAGCGCACCAGGCCGTACGGGCACGGGAGCCGGTCAAGGACGTCCACCCTGACCCCGGGCACCCGCTCCTGCTGGACAAGGCTTTGCGCGGCGTACACGCCACTCGGCCCCGATCCGACGACGGCGACCTGCAGCACGGCACAACCCCTTCCCCGAGAAGAACGAGGAACTCGCTGGTGCTCCCAGCATCGCACCGCACCGCGAGACGGGGGAGGGGCAGGACAGGGCGCTGCGCCGACGGTGTGCCGCGTGGGCCCCGCGTGCGTGCCTTTTCGTGACGAATGTGATCATGCGGTTACGTTGCGTATGTGCTGGAAGCATCCTTTCTTAATCTTTCTGATCGTGATGAGCCGGACGGGGCGGTGACCGTACGGCGCGCCTGGGAAGTGCGGGAGAACGACACCGCCACGACGTGGTGCGACGTCCGGCTGCGCTTCGACGACGGTGCCGGTGTCGACCTGCTCGCGGCGGTGTGCCAGGGATGCGTCTCCGTCGAGGAGGTACGCGCCCGGCCCGCGCTCTCGCTCGACGACCTGGCGGCGCTTGCGGACTGGATCGAGGGCCCGCTCCTGGAAGCGTGCGCGGGAGCGGCCGGGGCGCCGGGGGGCCCGGCCGGCGACGGGAGCCCCGACAGGCGGCACGCGCGCCCGGCCCGGCCGCCCGGCGTCGAGGGCCGTCGCCTCGTCGCCGGAGAGTATCTGGCGGCTCAGCGGGCGGGGCGGGATCCGGTGCTCGCGGTGATGTCCGCGACCGGGCACAGCCGCCGTCGCTCGCTGAGACTGATCGCCGGGGCACGGGACGCGGGTTTCCTCGCGCCCCGCCACGCCCGCCGCTGAAGCCCCTGCCGTCACATCTCGCGCATGCGGCTGATCTCGGTGGTCTGCTGGGCGATCACGTCGTCGGCCATCTCGCCGATCTGGATGTTGTTGCCCTGGGAGAGGACGTCCGTGGCCATGGTGATCGCCCCGTTGTGGTGGGTGATCATCAGCTTCAGGAAGAGCTCGTCGAACGCCTCGTCCTTCGCCGCGCGCAGTGTCTTGAGCTGTGCCTCGGTCGCCATACCCGGCATCACGTCGTGGTGGTGCCCCTTGTTCTTCTCGGCGCCGTTCTTCTTGGCGTCGCCGTGGTTCTTGAGCCAGGCCTCCATCGTCTCGACCTCCGGCCCCTGTGCGGCCGAGATCCGCTCGGCGAGCCGTTTCACCCGCGTCGACGAGGCGTGCTTCGGGGCGAGTTCGGTCATCTCGATGGCCTGGTTGTGATGCTCGATCATCATCCGGGCGTAGTCGAAGTCCGCGGAGTTGGGAGTGTCGTCGTCGGAGCGCTGCTCCGCGGCGTCCGCGGCGGAGAGCGTCTCGGCGGCTTCGCCCGGTTTGCCCGGAGCGATCACCGAAGGGCCCGTTCTCGGCGCGGACTTGGTGTCGTCGTCGGAGCCCGTGCAGCCGCCGAGTGTGAGGACGGCGGCCGTCACGGACGCCGTGATCAGACGGCGGGACGTACGGCGAGCGAGCACAGTGACCTCCTGCGGCACATGAATCGGCAGACACCTCGTGAGTGTTGATGACCGTCCTAGCACGCTTCCGCATGCCAATGATCAAAAACATTCATTACGAATGCGTTGCCACCTGTTGATCTGTGCATGCAGAAGACGATACTGCGGAGGTACCTGAACCGTTCGACTGCGAACGGCTACTAGGGAGGACGCAGTGACCCTGTTGAACAATCACCGAACGCGGCGCAGACGTCTGGGAGTTGCCGTCACCGCGGCGGGCCTTCTGGCCGCACTGCTCACGGCAGGCCCCGCGGTCGCGACCCCCGACCCCGGGGACGCTCCGGTGACTTCGGAGAAGGTCTCCAAGAGTGAGGCGGCCGAGGCCAGAGCGGCGATCGCGAAGGGCGAGATACCCGGGCAGGACGAGATCGTCCACTCGGACAACATCGAGCACCTCGCGAACATCCCCAAGGACGCGTTGCCCGGCACCAACTCGGACCTCGCCTTCCAGGGCAAGTACGCGTTCGCCGGCAACTACGACGGCTTCCGTATCTTCGACATCAGCAATCCGAAGGCCCCGAAGACGGTCTCCCAGGTGCTCTGCCCGGGCTCGCAGAACGACATCACCGTCTCGGGCGACCTGCTCTTCCTCTCCACGGACTCCTCGCGCAGCGACAACTCCTGCAACAGCACCACGCAGCCCGCGACCGAGAAGGCCTCGTGGGAGGGCATGAAGGTCTTCGACATCAGCGACAAGAAGAACCCGAAGTACGTCGCCGCCGTCGAGACCGCCTGCGGCTCCCACACCCACACGCTGGTGCCGGAGCGCAAGAACGTCTACATCTACGTGTCCTCGTACTCGCCGAGTGCCACGTTCCCCGACTGCCAGCCGCCGCACGACGGCATCTCGATCATCAAGGTGCCGCGCAAGGCCCCGGAGAAGGCGGCGGTCGTCAACTTCCCCGTTCTCTTCCCCGGTGAAGGCGCGGACGGCGGCGGAAACCCGGGCGGGCCCACCAACCCGGGTGTCTCCAAGACGACCGGCTGCCACGACATCACCGTGCTGCCCTCCAAGGACCTCGCGGCGGGCGCCTGCATGGGCGACGGCATCCTGTTCTCCATCAAGGACCCGGAGAACCCGAAGGTCATCGACCAGGTCCAGGACAACGTGAACTTCGCGTTCTGGCACTCGGCGAGCTTCAACCAGAAGGCCAACAAGGTCGTCTTCACCGACGAGCTGGGCGGCGGTGGAGCGGCCACCTGCAACGAGGCCGTGGGTCCGAACCGCGGCGCCGACGGCATCTACGACATCGTCGGCAAGGGCGACAAGCGCAAGCTGGTCTTCCGCAGCTACTTCAAGATCCCGCGCCACCAGGCCGACACCGAGAACTGCGTGGCCCACAACGGCTCGCTGATCCCGGTCAAGGGCAAGGACATCATGGTCCAGGCCTGGTACCAGGGCGGCGTCTCCGTCTGGGACTTCACGAACTCCTCGGCGCCGAAGGAGATCGCCTACTTCGAACGCGGCCCGCTGAGCACCACGACCATGGTCACCGGCGGCTCCTGGTCCGCGTACTACTACAACGGCTACATCTACTCGAACGACATCGCCAAGGGCTTCGACGTCCTGAAGATCAACGACCGTCGTACGGACCCGGCGAAGAAGAACCGGCAGAGCGAGCTGAACGTTCAGACGCAGCCGGACTACTTCGACTGACCTCGGCTGACCGGCTGACCGGTCACGTCCGTCTCCTGGTTCTGCTCCCGACCGTGCTCGTCACCGTGACCGTGATCGGGACGTTGTTCCGACTCGCGGCTCCCGGGAGTGAAGAACCGTGAGAGGTCCTCGCGGTACGTCCCGTCGGGCGCTTCGGCGCCCGGCGGGGCACCCCGCTCCCATTCGAGCCCGTAGCGCCGGAACAGCTCGGCCCGCAGCACCGGTACCGGCATCGGGACCCCGGGCACGAGAGCCGAGAACACCGCACCCATCAGCAGCGCCCGCAGCATGGGGTAGTCGACGCCGGCGTCCGGCGATCCGTGGCGGGCCGTGGTGTCACTGAGCAGCTCCGCCAGGCGCTGCTGCTCCGGACACTGCCTGAATCCCTCGCCCTGCAGGATGCCCGCCATGTGCTGGCGCATCAGAACGGGGTGGTCCCGGGCGAGGCCCAGGATCGCGTCGATGGCCCGCGCCATCCGCTCCCGGCCGTCCTCGGTGGACGGCTCGCGCTCCAGAGCCTCCTCCAGCGTGCGGTGCATCAGCCGGTGCACGGCGGACTGGACGAGCAGACGCTTGCCCGGGAAGTAGTACGAGACGAGACCGCGGGCGGAGCCCGCGCGGTCCGCGATGTCGCCCAGCGTCGTGGCGTCGTACCCACGCTCGCTGACGAGTTCGAGTGCCGCCTGCAGAAGCCTCTCGCGGGAACGCCGCCGCAACTCTTCATTGACCGATGCGCTGCGAGGGGACATTCTAGGTACTCCTGCGTTGACTGGCTGTCAGCCAACTATACTCAACGCGTCCGGACCGGTTCCCACGGGATCTCGTTCGGGCTGCCGTCCGTCCGGGGCGACGCGGGGGATCGCCTCGGACGGACGGGAAGGCAGGCCACGGCGCGGCCCGGCCCTGCGGCCGGGCTTCACTTGCCGAGCAGGCCGGAGGCGGCGGTCACCAGCCCGTCGAGCAGGCCGGTTGCGGGTGTCCCGGTCGGGGAGGGTTCGGCCGAGGCGGTCGGGGACGGGGGATCGACCGTGCTCGGCGCTGTTGTCGGCTCTTGAGGTGTCTCGGGGGATGTCGTCCGGCTCGGCTGTTCGGTGACCGCTTCCCCCGTGTCCGTGGGCACGGGCTCGGTGGCGCTCCCGTTGGAAGACGGAGCGGCTGTGGGCGGCCCGCCGGGCGAGGCGGTCGTGCCGTTCGCGTCCGGCCGTGGAACGCTCAGCGCCTTCGCCGACGTGCTGGTCTCGCTCCGCGGCCGGATCGGTGACCCGGCGGCGGTCGACGAGGGGCCGTCTGCGGCAGGTGCGCCGGGCTCCTTCCGCTCCGGTTGCTGTCCCGCCTCGTTCGCGCTTCGGTTCTGCCTCTCGCTGCCGACTGTTCCCGGTAGGTGAAGCCAGGGCGCGGCCGAGTTGCCGTTGGTCACCACGACGCCCAGGGTCGCGGCCGACACCACGCACGCGGCCGCCACGAGCCAGCCCACCCGGCGCATTCTGTTGGCCCGCCGGCCGCTGGGATCGACGAATACCGGTGCGCCTGAGGTCACCGCCGCTGCAGGATTCTTCCCTGCGGTTCCGCCCCCTTCGCGAGGTGCGGCCGCACGTGCCTCCTCGCACGTGGCCTGCGGTCGCGCGCCCGCCTCCACATCCGGCTCCCGGATGTCACGCTCGGTACGGTTCCTGACGCCCGTGCCGAGCTTCGGGCGTATGTGCCCCGCCTCGCCTGCCTCGCATGTCATGCAACTGCCCCTTCACCTAATTCGTCAGCCTGCGCAGGTGATCCGTTGCCGTGGGGGTACACGGATTGGTCCGAAGAGGAAAAGATCCGAGTCGGCTCGGTGCCCGCACGGGCAGTTACGGTCACGAGTGCTCGCCGGAAGAGGCGAGTGAGGCGTCTGCCGGCCGGCGGGCAGGATGCGGCAGCGCCCGTCGTCACCACGGGCCGGCGAGTGCCACGAGCGGCGCGGTGTCTCCGGCGGTGACCGCTGCTTCGGCCAGCTGCTCCGCCCCGGCGAGATCGCCGTTCTGGTGCCGCAGGCGCATCAGGAAGGCGAACGGTAGGTCCCTCCTGCGGCCCCGGCACGGGGCGAACGGCTGCCGAAACCGCGGTGCTCAGTCCCCTATGGCCTGCCCTTGTGGCTCCTGCGTCAGACGTGGCGTCCTGTGCCAATTGGGAAGACCCGCCCGCGGATTCGCGGAACGTCGGATTCGCGGAACTTCGGGACCTCGGGATCGCGGAACCTCGGGACGATCCGGGTCACGGAATGCGGGCCACTCCCACGTAGATGCCGCTGCCTTCGGCGGGTTGCGTCTCGTCCGAGGTGTCCCACTCCGTCGCTGTCACCAGGCCGGGCGGAACGAGATCGAGACCGTCGAAGAAACGCTCCACCTCCGCGCGGGTGCGGAAACCGAGCTGGATGCCGCCCTTGGCGTACTCGGCGGTGACCTGCTCGGCAAGTTCGGGATACACGTCGGAGGCAGCGTGTGACAGCACCAGGTAGCTGCCCGGCGGCAGCGTGGCGACCAGATCGCGGACGACGGCGTGGGCGTCCTGCTCATCGGGGATGAAATGCATCAGCGCGATCAGCGACAGCGCGATCGGACGGTCGAAGTCCAGGACGCGCCGGGCGTGTTCGACGATCCCCGCCGGCTGCCGTACATCGGCCTCGATGTAGTCGGTGACGCCCTCGGCGTGGCTGATCAGCAGTGCCTCGGCGTGACGCAGGACGATCGGATCGTTGTCGGTGTAGACGACCTTCGCCGTCGGCACGATGTTCTGGACGATCTGGTGGAGGTTGGGCTCGGTGGGGATCCCCGTCCCGATGTCCAGGAACTGGTCGATGCCCCGGGTGGCGAGCCAGGCGGCCGCTCGGTGCATGAACTGGCGGTTCTGCCGAGCCGCGTCCCTGGCCTCGGGCGGGAGCTGTTCTCCCACCGCCTCGTCGACCGGATAGTTGTCCTTGCCGCCCAGCAGCCAGTCATAGACGCGCGCGGGATGCGCTCTGTCGGTGGTGATCGGTGAGAACCGCTGTGGGTCGGTCGGCATGGCAACTCCGTCGCGCCAGAGTGAAGGAAACAGGTCGACTGAGGGAACAGGTCGCCTGAGGGAACTGATCGACCGTTCGATCACCCTAGTGGAGTACACCCTGTGACCCGTGCGCAACAGGAGCAGGAGTACGCCGTCGTGTGTGGGGGCGATCGGTGGCGGGACCGGCCCGGGTGTCAGGCCCGGAGTGTCAGCGCGGCTCGGCGGCGCCCCGGAACCGCGCGTAGGACCCCATCGCGAGCGCCACCACCAACGCGCCGAGCAGCCAGCCGCCGAGCACGTCCGACGTCCAGTGCACGCCGAGCCAGATACGGGTGAGCCCCACGCCGACGACGGACACGACCGACACGGCCAGCGCGGTACGCCACAGGAGGCGCCCGGCGCCGTACAGACGCAGGACCCACAGCAGCAGGCCGCACACCACCGTGGCCGTCATGGCATGCCCGGAGGGGAAGGCCGCGAAGTGGGCGGAGTCCACGGGGTCGGGCCAGACAGGGCGTTCGCGGTCGACCGCCGCCTTGAGCCCCTGCGAGAGGAGCGAGCCGAGAACGCAGGCGGCCGTCAGCCACAGGGCGAGCCACCACGCGCCGTGGTGCAGCGCCAGCCGGAGCACGGCCACGGTGACGAGGGCTCGCATCGTCCAGGGGTCCCACACCCAGTCCGTGAGAATGCGGAACGCCTGGGTCAGATCCGGGTCGTCGACCGCCCAGCGGTGGGTGGTGCGGGCGATGTCGCCGTCGAGGGCCATGAGCGGGTCCCAGGAGATCGCGACGAGGAGGACGAGCAGGGCGGTGGGCAGGACGAGAGCCGCGGCAACGCGCAGGGCGATCCCGGGGCCTGTCGCGTGGGGCGGCGAGTCGACGGGAGGGTGCATGCACCGATCCTCGCCGACCGATGGGGCCGGAGGCGAGCCCGGGGCCCCCGCGCGTGGTGAACCGGGGTCCCCGCGCGTGGTGAATCCGCTTGCCCCAGCGCTTACCCCAGCGCCCGAAGGCCCGGTCCGAAGGCCACCAGAACCGGAATCACCGGCACCAGCGCCGCGGCCGCGGTGAGCTTCAGCCGACGGACCGGACGGAGACGGTCCGGGGGAGTGAGCAGCCGGTGGACACGCTGCGGGACATGGGCCTGCGGGGTCGGGCAGGGGCCGAACACACCGCTGTCCTCGTTGAGTTCCACCAGCGCGAGGGCGATCGTCAGCCGGCCGAACCGGCGCGACGCCATGTCGTCGGCGGCGAGTTCGACCAGCCGGTGCATCTCGTCGCGGAACGCGGCGAACACCGGGACCTGGGGAAAGCCGGTGGCCAGCGCGCCCGAGGAGTACAGCAGCCAGTCGTGCCGGGCGCGCGCGTGTCCCTGTTCATGGGCGAGCACGGCATCCAGCTGCTGACCCTTGAGGCGGCGCAACGCCGCTGTGGTGACGACCAGCTGGGGCGCGGCTCCCGGCAGCCACCAGGCGTCGGGACGCTCACCCTCCAGGACGACCAGCCGCTCACTGCTCGGCTCCTCGCCGGGCAACAGCGGGGCGCGCAGGAGCAGTTCACTTCGCCGCTGACGGCGGCCGGTCCTGGCCCGGGCGATCTCGCGGGCCAGCATGGTCGCGGTCCATACGCCGCCGAGAGCGAGCGTCACGGCCGTCGCCGCGGCCCAGGGGCCTCCGGTGAGCGCGTAGGCCTCCACCACGGCGTGCGGGGCGGGGGCGAAGACATGGCCGCGTACCGCCCGCCAGGCGGCGGCCGCGCTGAGCGTCATCGACAGCGCGCAGCAGAGCAGTACGGCCACCACCACGCACTGCCACACCCACAGGGCGACCACCGGTTCGCGGTCCTGCCAGTCCGTCCGGGCGAGCAGCCGCGGAGCGAGGAGGGCGGCCAGAGCGCCGAGCAGCAACAGTGCCGCGGGGACCATCATGGGTGCAGCTTATGAGCGGGGCGGCTCCGCGGGATACGGCCGTTCGCGGCAAGTGACACAGACCACGATCCCGTACGCCCCGGGCCTGGCCTGGTGTACGGGGCGTGCGGCACGCCGGCTCAGAGCGTGAGAAGCATCGCGAGCATCCCGATGCCCATGGAGAGCCGGCAGGCCTGCGCCAGCTCCAGCCGGTCGCCCCAGCCGGGTGTGCGCCCGCCTCCCGCGGAGCTGCCTCCCGGGGTGCCGCCCATCGCGGTGCCGCCCCCCGAGGAACTGCCTCCCGCGGGTCCGGCCACCGCGGCCGGAACGAGCCGTGTTCCGGCCCACAGCACATACACCGTGAAGTACACGAGCAGCACTCCTGTGAGGACGGGCACCCCGGAATGTGCCCCGCTCGCCATCACCGCGGCCATGTAGGCCATGGCGAACGCGCCCACCAGATGGTGTGCGTGGTGGGCGTTGGTCCGCGCCGCCCACAGGGCACGCAGCGCGGCCACCCCGAACACGGCCGTATAGACGGCCCACGTCCAGCGTGGTGGCGTCGACACCGCCGCGGGCACCGCCATCGCGGCCATGCCGAACCCCATCAGTGCCTCACCGCCCGCGGTGCGGCGCTGCTCCTCGACCCTGCTGCGCATACGCAGCAGGCAGTAGGCCCCGGTCGCCGCGCACAGCGCGACGAGCAGCCAGCCGGGCGACCCAGGTCCGTGCACCGCGCACCTCCCCGATCGACGGTGTTCGGACAGTCCGGTCGAAGGAATGCCCCGGCCGGGCGGAGCGCAAGCGAGCGCAAAGGTGCAAGTGGGGGAGCGTGCGGGAGTGCGCCACGGGCCGGCGTTTCGGCGGACGTGTATCCGGCGCAATCTTTTACGAGTAAAACACCTGCTAACCTTTTAGGTATGAGCAGTGCTCGACCCCGCCACGCCCGACCCCGCAGACTGCCCCTGGCAGGCGTCCTGCGCCTCGGCCGCCCATCCGACATCTGGTTCAAGCCCGCGCTGAGTGTGGTCGTCGCCGTCGGCGTGCCGAACCTGACGCTGCTGGCGCTCGGCCGACTGGATCTCGCCCTGTACTCCATGGCCGGATCGCTCTGCGCGCTCTACGCCCACAACCTGCCGTACGCGGCTCGCGGCCGTGCTCTCGCCATGGTCGTGCTCGGCATGCTCGCCTCGGTCGCGATCGCGCTGGTCGCGGCGTCGCTCACGTCCTGCGTCGCGGTCCTGGTCGGAGTCGGCGCGCTGCTCGCCGCCGCACAGAAGGCGGCGACCGACGTGACACGCATCGGCCCGCCCGGGCCGGTCATCTTCACCTTCATCAGCTCCGCCTCCCTCTTCGCCCCTCAGATGCTCGGCCAGGTCCCGGGCCACCTCGTCCTCGCCGCCGCGGCGGGCGCCTGGGCCTGGCTGGTCGGCATGGCTCCGGGGCTCCTGCGCCCGCACGGCCCGGAACGCCGGGCCACGGCCCGCGCTCTGAACGCGGCCGCCGCGTACGTCGAGGCATCGGTCACCGGCCCGGTCACCGGCCCGGGCGGCGGCACGGGCGCGGGCACCGGGAGCGGCGCGGGCATGGCCCACGAACGGGTCCGGGCCGCCGCGGCCGCCGCCGTGCACGCGGCCTGGCAGTCACTCCTCGCCACCGGCGCACGTCCGGAGCCCCGCCGCGCCCTGGAGCGGCTCCTCGTGCGGGCCGAGGTCGCGCTCGCCGCCCCGGCCGACACGGACCCCGCCCGGCTGCGTTCCTGGGCGCGCGACCTGCGCGGTACGAACCTCGTACCCCACGTGGCGGCGGGACGGGACGCCGACGAACTGCTCGGCGTGGAAGTCGAACTGGCCACCAACAAAGGGCGATTGAGCAGCAGGCTGGGCCCTCTTCTCCCGCTCGCCCTGCGCACCGCGCTCGGCTGTGCGCTCGCCGGATACGTGTCGCTCGCGCTCGGCGTCGGCCGTCCGTACTGGGCTCTGGTCACCGCGGCCTCGCTCTACCAGGCGAACATCACGCTGACCTGGAGCCGAGGCGTGCAGCGCGTCGTCGGCAACCTCGTCGGCGTCCTCCTCTTCGCGGCCGTCGCCCCGCTCGCCCACCTCGGCCCCGCCGCCCTGGTGCTGTGCTGCCTCGCCTTCAACTTCGGCGCGGAGGCCCTGATCACCCGCAACTACTGGCTCGGCAGCATCTGCGTGACCCCGATGGCACTGCTGATCACCGAATTCACGGGCTTCCAGGAGCCCGGCGGGCTCATCGCGGACCGGATCGTGGACACGCTGGTCGGCGCGTTCGTCGGATTCGTGGCCGCGGTCGCCGTCACCAACCGACGGGCCGGAGACCGGATCGAGGACGCTCTCGACACGGTGGAGCACGCCCGTGAACACGCGGCGCGGCTGATCGCCGCCGAGTGCCCCGGACCCGGCGCCCTGCAGTCCGCCCGCCGCCGCCTGGCCGCCGCGCTCGTCGAACTGCGTGCCACGGCCGACGCGGCGGCCGGCGAGTGGTGGCAGCGTGCCCTGCCGCAGGAGCGGGTGATGCACGCCGAGCGGAGCGGACACCGTACGCTCGCGGCGACGGTACGACGGCAGCGACCGCACCTTCTGGAGGACGCACAGGCATGACGGCAGCGAACGGGCGGCCGATCGCGGGAGGCGGCGCGAGAGACATCGCGGCAGACACGGTCGCCGCCGTGGTCCGGCAGTGGCAGGCGGTCCACCCCGACCTCGACACCGGGCCCATGGAGGTCATCGGGCGCATCAACCGCTGTGCCGCCCTCCTCCAGCAGGCCGAGGACGCGCCGCTGCGGCACGCCGGACTCACGCGCTCCGAGTTCGACCTCCTCGGCGCACTGCGCCGCACGGGCCTCGAACTGACCCCGGGTGAGCTGGCCCGTGAGACCTTCTCCTCCGGCGCCGCCGTCACCAAACGGCTCAAGCAGCTGACCGAGCGCGGCCTCGTCGAGCGCCGCGGCGACACCCGCGACCGCCGCGTCGCCCACGTCCGCCTCACGGACGCCGGACGGGACCTCGTCGACGGCATCCTCCCCGAGCAGCTCTCCTACGAGACGACGGTCCTGTCCGGACTCGCCGGCACCGGACAACGCGAACTCGCCGCTCTGCTCGGCGACCTGCTGGTCCAGCTCGAAGGCCGGTTGCCCGCCCCGCGCGTCTGAGTACGCCGGACCCGGCCCGCTCCACCAGGCACCCCTCCCGCAGGCGCCCCTCCCGGTCGACTGCCCCACCTCCGTTGACGGTTACCCCGCGTGGAGCTGGCCCGCGGGGCAGAGCGTGACGCAGGCCTGGAACGCGACCGTCACCCGGACCGGCTCCGCCGTCACCGCCGCCAACGCCACCTACAACGCGGCCATGGCGCCGGGCGTGTCGGTCACGTTCGGCTTCAACGGCTCCTGGTCCGGCGGCAACACCTCACCCACGGCCTTCACCCTCAACGGGACGGCCTGCACCGCGTCGTAGGGCTCCGGGTGCCGACGGGACCGTCACCCCTCGGCACTCACCGGCGCAGCCTCGGCCCCGCGCAGACGGCGGAGCACCGGCTCCGCCGCGGGCTCCTGGGCGTCCAGGCCGTACGCGTCCCACCAGTCGGAGCTGCCGTCCTCGATGCAGCGCAGCAGGACCCCTTCGCGCAGCGCCCAGGGGCAGACCGCCACCTCGTCGATGCCCATCAGCTTCATCGTGGTGTGCGCGACGATCGCTCCGGCCAGGGACTGACCGGAACGCGCGAGGGAGATCCCCGGCAGGAGAGCGCGTTCGGCCGACGGCAACGCCGCCAGCTGCTCCACGGCCCTGCCGAGGTCGGAGCGGGTCATGCTCCGGGGGGTGAAGGGCCCGGACCGGCCGGGGGCCGCCCCGCACAACCGCCCCAGCTGCTGGAACATGCGCGAGGTGACGACCGCCGTGCGGGGAGCCTCCCAGCGGATACGGGCCGCGGTGTCGCGCAGTTGGTGGCGTACATGCCGACGCAGCAGCCTGGTCCGGTGCGGCGAAGGCGGATCCTGGCCGCGGAAGAACTCACGGGTCAGCCGGTTGGCCCCCAGGGGCAGCGAGATCGCGAAGTCGGGCAGCCTGCTCCGGCCGAAGGCCACCTCCAGCGAACCGCCCCCGATGTCCAGCAGGGCCAGCGGCCCGGCCCGCCAGCCCATCCAGCGCCGGGCAGCCAGGAAGGTCAGCTCCGCCTCCACCTCGCCCGGCAGCACATGCAGCGGCACCCCCGACTCCGCGGCCACCCGCCCGAGGACCTCGGCACGGTTCGGGGCGTCCCGCACGATCGCGGTGGCGAAGGCGAAGAGCTGGGTCACCCCCCAGCGCCTCCCCTCGTTCCGGGCGTCCTCCACCGCCTCCACCAGCCGGTCCACCTGTTCGGTCGGCAGATGGCCGCCCCGTTCCACGTGGGCGGACAACCTCAGCCGGCGCTTGGCGGTGTGCACGGGAAGCGGAACTGCTCCATCCGTTTCCGCGATCACAAGCCGTACCGTGTTCGAGCCGACGTCAAGCACACCCATTCGCATCCCTACCCCGTACCCTCGGCAGCCCCCGGCACACCGCGGGCGCGAGTCCGCGGTGTGCCGGTGCGCGGGGCCGGAACCGCTGGGCCCTGTTTGGGCCGGTCTGTGCGGGTACTCGCTCTCCATGGAGAGCTTCGGCAGGGCCGCAGCGACCCCGCATGAAGTCGTGGCGGGTTCGGAGCCCTTCGTCGTGGGACCCCTCGTGGTGGGACTTCTGGTCACGGCCATGCTGGTCGCCGCGGTGTGGTGGGGCATGCGTGTACGCAGCCGTGAACCCGGTCCGCCGCGACCTGAGGACCAGCCCCGGCTGCCCGAGACCGGCGCGGTCCACGAGATCCAGGAGATGCGGGAGCCCGACGAGATGCCGCACGACGGCAGCTTCCTGAGCCCGCACGGGCTGCGGGCGGCGGGCAACATGTCCACCCGGCGCGCCAGGAACCAGAAGCGGCGCCGGTGGAACCGCAACAGCAGCGGCGGCTTCGGGAGCGGCGGCCTCGGCCACCATTGAGTCCGGTGAGTCCGGTGAGTCCGGTCGGAGGCGTGGGCCGAGTCCGGTCAGAGGCGTGCCGTCTCGGCCGTGCGGAGCTCCGCCGCCATGTTCCGCTCCATCATCCGCAACGCGGCCTGCGCGAGATCGGCGTGGATGTGGGCGACCGCGTCGACGGGGACGGTGACCCGCAGATGCCTGATGTGGGCGTCGAGGGCGGAGTACAGCACGCACTGCTCCGTCAGCTGGCCGCACAGCACCACATGGCCGACACCGAGCTGACTCAGCAGATAGCTCAGCGGTGTCTCGTAGAAGATCGAGTGGCGCGCCTTCACGACGAACAGGGACTTGTCGTCGGGGCGTATCGGTTCGACGAGATCGGCGTGCGGGCCCGCGAGCGCGGCCTCCAGGATCTCCCCGTGGTGGGAGCGCCACTGGCCGAAGTTGTCGTTGGCGTAGATCACCGGGACGTCCCGTTCCCGGGCCCGCTCCAGGAGGCGTACGACCGCGGGCAACGCCTTGCGGGCCGCCGGGAGCAGCTGCTCGGCGTCCTCGTGGTCGTACGTGCTGATCATGTCGATGACGATGACGGCGCTGATCTCGGACTCGGTCTCGGTCATGGTGTCCGTGGTTCCACGGGAGTGGGAAAAGAATCAGTGACCCGTGCCCGTTCCCGTGACTGGATCGTCGGGGGACGGGCACTCGGGTGCCGCTCGCAGGGAGCATGTTTCGGGCACCCTCGATCGGCTAGTAGGAATATATGCCACAAATCGGATACACGATGATGACCGAACAGGCCGGACCGCGCGAGCTGGTGCAGCACGTGGTGGCAGCCGAACAGGCCGGCTTCGACTTCTCGGTCACTTCCGACCACTACTTCCCCTGGCTGGCGGAGCAGGGACACGCCCCGTACGCGTGGAGCGTCCTCGGCGCCGCCGCGCAGGCCACCACCACCATCCCCCTCATGACGTACGTGACCTGTCCGACGACCCGCTACCACCCGGCCGTCGTCGCACAGAAGGCCGCCACCACGCAGCTGCTCGCCGAGGGCCGCTTCCGGCTCGGGCTCGGTTCCGGTGAGAACCTCAACGAGCACGTGGTGGGTGGCGGCTGGCCGGCTGCTCACCTGCGCCTCGAAATGCTGGAAGAGGCCATCGAGATCATCCGCGCGCTGTTCGAGGGCAAGAACGTGAACCATCACGGCCCGCACTTCGACGTGGAGAACGCCCGGCTGTTCGACCTGCCCGCCGAGCCGCCCGCCATCGGTGTCGCCGTCTCCGGCGAGCGCTCGTGTGCCCTGGCCGGCCGGCTGGCCGACCTGGTGATCGCCACCGAGCCGAAGGCCGAGCTGATCGACTCCTTCGACCGGCACGGCGGCAGCGGCAAGCCCAGGGTGGGCCAGCTGCCCGTCTGCTTCGACACCGACAAGGACGCCGCGGTGGCGCGGGCGCACGAGCAGTTCCGCTGGGCGCTCGGCGGCTGGCCGGTCAACTCCGAACTCCCCGGCCCGGCGAGCTTCGACGCGGCCACCCAGCACGTCCGGCCCGAGGACGTGGCGCAGAGCATCCCCTGCGGCGACGACGTCGACGCCTTCGTCGAGGCCGTTCGCCCCTACGCCGACGCGGGTTTCACCGAGGTCGCCCTGGTCCAGATCGGCGGCGACCACCAGTTCCCGTTCCTGGACTGGGCCGAGAAGAAGCTGCTGCCCGCGTTGAAGAACCTGTGAGTCCGAGAACGGAAGAGCTCAGGACGGAAGAGCTAGAAGACAGAAGAGCTGAAGAGCTGAAGAGCTGAAGACGGAACAGCTGAAGACGGAACAGCTCAGGGGGCACCCGTGAGCTCCGGAGCGAAGGGATCGGCATGGCCATCGCCACGTACTGCCTCGTAGCACTCGACTGTCCGGACCCGCCCGCCCTTGCGGGGTTCTACGCGGGCGTCCTGGGCGGCGAGGTCAAGCGGTACAGCGACGACTGGTACGACCTCTACGCGCCCGGCGGTCACCGCATCTCCTTCCAGCGGGCCCCGGGTCATCAACCGCCCCACTGGCCGAGTGCGGAAGCCAACTCCCAGCAGCTGCACCTGGACTTCACCGTGCCGGACATCGAGGCGGCCGAGGCCCAGGTGCTGGCCCTCGGCGCCACTCCGCTCGACCTGGACGACAAGGACGGCAGCCGCGGCTTCCGGGTGTACGCGGACCCGGTGGGGCACCCGTTCTGCCTCTGCAGGGACTGACGGCCGGCTGACCCGGAGGATCATCGAACGACCGACGGAGGAAGCGCGATGGACGTGCGCAAGAGGTTGCAGGACTGGCCCGTCTACCGTCAGCTCACCGGGACGGATCCACTGGGCCGCGGCAGCGCCGTCACCTCGCCGCGCACCCAGGAGCTGCGCCCGCGCACCGAGACGGCGGACCGGGTCACCCGGTCCGTCTGCCCGTACTGCGCCGTCGGCTGCGGTCAGCAGGTCTATGTGAAGGACGACAAGGTCGTCCAGATCGAGGGCGACCCGGACTCGCCGGTCAGCCGTGGCCGCCTCTGCCCGAAAGGCTCCGCGACCCTCCAGCTCACCACCGGCGACGCCCGCCGTCACCAGGTCCTCCACCGGCGCCCGTACGGCACCGAATGGGAGCCCCTGGACCTGGAGACGGCCATGGAGATGGTCGTCGACCGGGTGATCGAGACCCGGCGCCGCACCTGGGAGTGGGAGCACGAGGGACTGCGTACGGCCCGCACCCTCGGAATCGCGAGCCTGGGCGGCGCGACCCTCGACAACGAGGAGAACTACCTGATCAAGAAGCTGCTGACCGGCCTCGGCGTGGTCCAGGTGGAGAACCAGGCCCGGGTCTGCCACAGCTCCACCGTCGCCGGCCTCGGCACCTCCTTCGGCCGGGGCGGCGCCACCACCTTCATGCAGGACCTCCAGCACTCCGACTGCATCGTCATCCAGGGCTCCAACTTCGCCGAGTGCCACCCGGTCGGCTTCCAGTGGGTCATGGAGGCCAAGGCGCGCGGCGCCCGGATCGTCAACGTGGACCCGCGCTTCACCCGCACCAGCGCCCTCGCCGACCTGCACGTCCCGATCCGGGCCGGTACCGACATCGCCTTCCTCGGCGGGATCATCAACCACGTCCTCACCGAGGAGAAGGACTTCCGCGAGTACGTCCTCAACTACACCAACGCGGCGACCCTGGTCAGTGAGGACTTCCGCGACACCGAGGACCTCGACGGCGTCTTCTCCGGCTACGACGAGGACAAGCACCACTACGACCCGCACAGCTGGCAGTACGAGGGCGTCGAGGTCCAGCAGCCCACGGGCGAGGCCGACGAACAGTACGAGGACCGGGTGCGCAAGGCCGCGGGCCCCGAGGCGCACGGCTCGGGCGGCGCCCGGACCGCCCCCCGCGCCCCGACCGACGAGACACTCCAGCACCCGCGCTGCGTCTACCAGGTCCTCAAACGCCACTACGCCCGCTACACACCCGAACTGGTCGAGGACATCTGCGGCGTACCCCGCGAGACCTTCCTGCGCGTGTGCGAGGAGCTGACCTCCCACTCCGGCCGCGACCGCACCAGCGCCTTCGTCTACGCGGTCGGCTGGACCCAGCACTCGGTCGGCTCCCAGTACATCCGCGCCGCGAGCATCCTCCAACTGCTCCTCGGCAACATCGGCCGGCCCGGCGGCGGCATCCAGGCCCTGCGCGGCCACGCCTCCATCCAGGGTTCGAGCGACATCCCGACGCTGTTCAACCTGCTGCCCGGCTATCTGCCCATGCCGCACGCCCACAAGGACGAGACCCTCGACGACTTCGTCACGGCGACCCGTACGGACAAAGGTTTCTGGTCGGACATGCGGGACTATTTCGTCAGCCTCCTCAAGGCCTACTACGGCGACGCGGCCACCCCCGAGAACGACTTCTGCTTCGATCACCTGCCCCGCCTCACCGGCTCCCACGCGACGTACGACACGGTCCTGGCGCAGCTCGACGGCGTCTGCAAGGGCTACTTCCTGATGGGTGAGAACCCGGCGGTCGGCTCGGCGAACTCCCGTCTCCAGCGTCTCGGCATGGCCCAGCTGGAGTGGCTCGTCGTACGCGACTTCTCCCTCATCGAGTCGGCGACCTGGTGGCAGGACGGACCCGAGATCGAGAACGGGGAACTGCGCACCGAGGAGATCGGCACGGAGGTGTTCTTCTTCCCGGCCGCCGCGCACACCGAGAAGTCGGGCTCCTTCACCAACACCAACCGCTGGGTGCAGTGGCACCACGCGGCCGTCGAACCCGAGGGCGACGCGCGCAGCGACCTGTGGTTCATGTACCACCTGGGCCGGCGCATCAAGGAGAAACTGGCCGGCTCCACCGACCCGATGGACCGGCCGGTCCTGGACCTCACCTGGGACTACCCGGTGGAAGGCCCACTGCGGGAGCCCCAGGCGGCCTCGGTGCTCGCCGAGATCAACGGACACGCCGCGGACGGCAGTCCCCTGAGCGCGTACACCGAACTCAAGGACGACGGTTCGACGCGGTGCGGCTGCTGGATCTACTGCGGCGTGTACGCGGACGGCGTCAACCAGGCGGCCCGCAGAAAACCGGAGTCGGAACAGAACTGGGTCGCCGCCGAGTGGGCCTGGGCCTGGCCCGCCAACCGGCGCATCCTCTACAACCGTGCCTCGGCCGCCCCGGACGGCACCCCCTGGAGCGAGCGCAAGGCGTACGTCTGGTGGGACGAGGCCGAGGGAAGGTGGACCGGCCACGACGTCCCCGACTTCGTCCCCGACCGCGCCCCGGGCCATGTGCCGGCCGAGGACGCGATCGGTCCGGACGCGCTGCGCGGCGACGACCCGTTCATCATGCAGGCCGACGGCAAGGGCTGGCTGTACGCGCCCGCGGGGCTTGAGGACGGCCCGCTGCCCACGCACTACGAGCCGCAGGACTCGCCGTTCCGCAACGCCCTGCACCCCTCGACCACCCGCAACCCGGCCCGGCAGCTGCTGCCGCGCGAGGGCAACCGCTACCACCCGGGCGGTGACGAGCGGGGTGCGGACGTCTTCCCGTACGTCGTCACCACCCATCGGCTGACCGAGCACTTCACGGCGGGCGGGATGAGCCGCTGGTCCCCCTACCTCTCCGAGCTGCAGCCCGAGTTCTTCTGCGAACTCTCGCCCGAGCTGGCGGCCGAGCGGGGTCTCACGCACCTGGGCTGGGCCACGATCGTCACGGCGCGGGGAGCGGTCGAGGCACGGGTGATGGTCACCGCGCGGATCCGGCCGCTGTCCGTACAGGGCCGTACGGTCCACCAGATCGGACTGCCCTTCCACTGGGGCCCG
Organism: Streptomyces sp. NPDC048484; assembly: GCF_040651415.1. Lineage (NCBI taxonomy): Bacteria > Bacillati > Actinomycetota > Actinomycetes > Kitasatosporales > Streptomycetaceae > Streptomyces > Streptomyces sp. NPDC048484. The sequence goes on along the minus strand of NZ_JBEZJY010000011.1, from coordinate 98,455 downwards.
AACGGCCTGTCCAAGGGCGACGCGGCCAACGAACTCGTCGCCATCGCGCTCGACCCCAACGCCCACATCCAGGAGGACAAGGCCCTCACCGCCGACATCGTCCCGGGCCGCCGCCCCCGCGGACCCGAACTTCCCCGGCTGCTGGCCGAGTACCGCAGGCGCGCGGGAATCACCGACACCACCGGAACGGAGGCCCGTACATGACGGACGACGGTCAGGAACGGGTGGGGTTCTTCACGGACACCTCCGTGTGCATCGGCTGCAAGGCCTGCGAGGTGGCCTGCAAGGAGTGGAACGCCATCCCGGAGGACGGCCTCTCCCTGACCGGCATGTCGTACGACAACACACAGGCGCTCGGCGCCTCGACGTGGCGGCACGTGGCGTTCATCGAGCAGCCGGCCCGCCCCGCGCCCGAAGAGCGGCCTGCGACCGGTCATCCCACCGCGCCCGCGAAGCCGCCGACCGCGGAGGGGCGGACCCGACTGCCGCTCGCCGCCGAGGGGCACTCCGAAGCCCCGCCCGCCGCGGACGGGTTCCGCTGGCTGATGTCCTCCGACGTGTGCAAGCACTGCACCCACGCCGCCTGCCTCGACGTCTGCCCGACCGGCTCGCTCTTCCGCACGGAGTTCGGCACGGTCGTCGTCCAGGAGGACATCTGCAACGGCTGCGGCTACTGCGTGCCGGCCTGCCCGTACGGCGTCATCGAGCAACGGCCCACCGACGGGCGGGTGTTCAAGTGCACCATGTGCTACGACCGGCTCGGCGCGGGGCAGGAGCCGGCCTGCGCCAAGGCCTGCCCGACGGAGTCGATCCAGTTCGGTCCGCTGGAAGAACTGCGCGAGCGGGCCGCCCTGCGGGTCGACCAGCTGCACGAGGCGGGCGTGAGTGACGCGCGGCTGTACGGCCACGATCCGGACGACGGGGTGGGCGGCGACGGCGCGTTCTTCCTGCTGCTCGACGAGCCCGAGGTCTACGGTCTGCCGCCGAAGCCACGGGTCACCACCCGGGACCTGCCCGCCATGTGGAAGCACGCGGGCGCGGCGGCCCTCTCCCTCGTAGGCGGCGCCGCGCTGTCCTTCGCCCTGCCCGCGCTGACCCGACGGAAGAGGACATCATGAAGGGCGAGCGGCGGGGCAGGCGACGGGGCGAGCAGGCGATGGTGCCGCGCGCCGAGTTCGAGTCGTACTACGGGCGGCCGGTGATCAAGCCGCCGTCCTGGTCCGCGACCGACATCGCCGGGTACTTCTTCCTGGGCGGGCTCGCGGGCGCGGGCTCGGTCCTGGCGGCGGCCGCGCAGGTGACGGGCCGTGGGCGGACGGCGACGGCCCTGAAGGTGTCCTCGCTCGCCGCCGTGTCGTGCTCCGCGGCGGCGCTCGTCCACGACCTCGGCCGGCCGGGACGCTTCACCCACATGCTGCGCGTCTTCAAGCCGACCTCGCCGATGAGCATGGGCTCATGGCTGCTGAGTGTCTACGGTCCGCTGGCCGGCGCGGCGGCCCTCACCGCCGTGACCGGCAGGCTCCCCAGGGCGGGGGCGGCCGCGACCGCGGGCGCCGCGCTCCTCGGCCCGGCGGTCGCCACCTACACCGCGGTCCTCGCGGCGGACACCGCCGTGCCCGCCTGGCACGGCGCCCACCGTGAACTGCCCTACCTGTTCGCCGCCTCGGCCACGGCGGCCGCGGCCGGCATGGCTCTCGTGGCCGGACCCCCGGGCGAATCCGCTCCCGCCCGCTGCGCCGCCGCCCTGGCCGCGGCGGCCGAGACGGCGGCCACCCGGGCCGCCGAGCAGCGCCTCGGCATGGTCGCGGAGACCTACCGCGAGGGCCGCGCGGGAACGCTGCTGCGCAACGCCAGGACCCTCACCGCCGCGGGCGCCGCGGGCGCGGTCCTCCTGGGCCGCTACCGTCCGGCCGCGGCCGCGAGCGGCCTGGCCCTGCTGGCCGGTTCGGCCTGCACCCGCTTCGGCGTCTTCGCCGCGGGCGTCGCGTCGGCGCAGGACCCCAAGTACACGGTCGTGCCGCAGCGCGAGGAGGCGTGAGCCAGGAGGCGCGAGTCAGGAACCGCGCGTCCCGGCAGTGCGTCACGAGGGCTGCTCCAGGTGCGCGAGGACCGTGCGCACGGCCCGGGTCACCGCCTCGCGGGACTCGTCCGTCGGTTCGTGGATCTCGAAACCGTGGCAGCCGTGCGGGACGTCGATGATCTCGAGCAGGGCCTTCGTCTCCTCGGCCGCGGCCGTGAACTCCTCCACCGTGGCGGCGATCCGCGGCGTCTCCAAGCCCGCCCGGGTGAGCACGAGCGGCGGCAGCGTCCCGCCACCCGCGCGGAGCGCGTCGACCGGGCGGAAACGGGATCCCACCGCGCCCCAGCCCGGCAGCGGGGCCAGGATCGGATAGGAAAGGGCCAGGCAGCGCAGCCACGGGGGCGGGGCGGCGATCCAGTCCGCGGTGAGCAGACCGGCGCCGGAGAAGACCCACAGGGCGATGCGCCGCGCGTCCACGCGGGGATCGGCCCGCAGCAGTTCAACGGCCTCGGCCACGTCGTCCGCGGACTGCGCGTAGTCGGCGATGCCGTGCAGTCGGTGCTCCACGACGGCCCCCACCACGCCCAGACTCGCCGCGTAGCGGGCATAGCCCAGGTAGAGCGGCGAGTCGCGCGGCGCCGGCTCATGGTGGGGCGGCACCGGCCCGCCGTGCACGAACAGCACCGCGGGCCGAGGCCCTTGCGCTCCTCCAGGGTCCGGTTTCGGCATGTGCAGGTCCAGCCGCCCGTTCCGCACCCGCGGCCGCTCCGGGGTGTCGAACAGGAAGGACCCGAGGAACGGCGACTCGCCCTCGGGCACGGTCAGCCGCCGGCCCTCGCCCGCGGCCGCGCGGAGCAGCACCTCGGCCAGTTCGTCCGGGCAGGAGACCATCGGCCAGTGGCCGGTGGCCAGTTCGAAGAAGCCCACCCGCGGATCGGCCAGCTTCCGGAACTGCGGCGGACCGGTGCGCACCAGCGCCTCGACCAGCTCCACGGTCATCCCTCCCGCCGTGCACAGGATGCCGCTGCTCGGTACGGACGCGGCGGTGCCGGCCAGCCGCAGCGGCTGCGTCAGCGTGCGCGGCGGCTGCGGGGCGGCCAGCCGGCTCAGCAGCTCAAGCTGCCGCACCGACAGTCCTTCCGTGCTGCCCCACCGCTGCCACTGCGCGGGCCCCGGCGACGGGACAGGCCCGGGACCGCCCTCGGCACGCAGCAGTTCATGCACCGAGGGGTCCGGCACCAGCGCCAGCGCCGCGTCGCCGTCCTGCGGCATCCCGGCGTCCAGGTGAACGATCCGCCCGACCCGCTCCGGGCGGCGGTCCGCCGCGCCCAGCACGGGGTGGATGGCGTAGTCGTGGCCCACCAGCACCAACTCCCCGGGCGACTCCAGGGAATCGACCAGCCGGACCACGTCCTCGATGTGTGTCTCCAGATCGGCCTCGGGCCGGCTGCTCAGTGTCACCGGGTGCGCTTCGGCGCCCGACTCCCGCAACCGCCCCACCACCTCGTTCCAGACCCGTCCGTCGGTGAACGGGCCGGAGACCAGGATGAACATGGACATGAGCACCTCCAGGGGCTGGGTTCGTCGTGGGTAACCTAGGAACTCCCCCTGAGGGAGGTTCAACCCTTGTCACCGGACGGCACTGCGAGCAACGGCACCCTGAGCATCGGCGAGCTCGCCACGCAGGCGAGGACCACGGTCAAGACCGTCCGCTTCTACTCCGACCAGGGCCTGCTGCCCGAAACCTCGCGCAGTGGCGGCGGCCACCGTCGCTACGGCCCCGAGGCGCCTGCCCGGCTGCGCACGATCCGCGCACTGCGCTCGCTCGGCGTGCCCGTCCCCGAGATCGGGCGGGTCCTCGACCGCGGGGACACCCTGGAGGCAGTCGTGGCGCGCAGGCTCGACGACCTGGGCACCGAACTCGCCGCCCTGCGCTGGCGCGAGGCAGCGCTGCGGGCGCTCCAGGACGGCGCCCCGGAGCAGCTAGCGGAGCGCCTGGAGCTGATCGGGGCGGTCAGTGTCCCGCCCAGCACCTCGGCCCTCGCGCACTACTGGCGCCGCCTGCTGCCGGTCCGCCTCTCCGCCCGCCTCCGCGCGACCGTGACCGACGCGGCCGTCCCGCAGCCCTCCGCCGACCCGACTCCGGACCAGGTGTTCGCCTTCGCCCGCATCCACGCCCTGGCCACGGCCGCCACCGACCACTGCCTCGTGTCCCACCGGCCCGCCCCGGTCACCCACCCGGACCTGCTCTACGGCGGCCTGCACGAGGCGTACCGACTGGTGGACGCCGCCCTGCGGACCGACCGCGCCCCCGGCCCGGGGGAGGCGCTGGACTGCTATGTCGCCGCCCATGCCCGGGCCTCCGGCAGCCGGGACAGTCCAGCCTTCCGCCGCTCCCTCACGGTCCGCCTCACCGCGGAGGACCACCCGGTGATGTCCCGTTACTGGCAGCTGGCAGGGGAGCTGACGCCAGGCCTGACCCTGGGCGGCGCGGACTCCTGGCTTCGCGAGGCGCTGACCGCGAGCACGGCAGCGGGCTGAGCACGGGTTCCCCGGAGCCTCATGGGCGGTACCGCAAGGGGTGATCTTCCGGAACCTCACAGATGACGATCTCCGTCCCGTCCGGGTCCGCCAGCCACATCTCGACGAGCCCCCACGGCTCCTTCACCGGCGGCCGGCGCACCTCGACGCCCGCGGCCAGGAGTTCCTCGTACGCGGCCGTCACGTCGGCCACCTGGAGCCACAGCTTGACGGCGGGGGAGGGCGGTTCTTCCGAGCGGCCCGACACTTCGAGGAAACCGCCGCCGAGGAAGTAGACGGTGCCGCGCTCGGGGCCCGTACCGAACTCCCGGTAGACGGGCAGCCCCAGCGTCTCGCCGTAGAAGGCGCGGGAACGCTCGGGGTCGGCGGGACGGATCAAGGTCCGGCTGCTCAATACATGCACCATGCCTCCCGAGCCTAGAGCCTGTGTCACAGGCTCCAAGGGGAGCGTTACCCTCATCCATGCCCGAGCCGCGCCCGAGATCGGAGACCGTTCCATGCACACCGCCCCCGACGGACTGACCTACCGCGACGCGGTCGACACCGATGTGGACGCACTCGTCGCACTGATCGAGTCGGCCTACCGAGGGGACTCCAGCCGCGCCGGCTGGACCACCGAGGCGGACATCCTCCAGGGGCAGCGGACGGACCCGGAGGGCGTCCTCGCGGTCGTCGAGTCACCGGACGGCCGCCTGCTGATCGTCGAGCGCGAGGGCACGGTGGTCGCCTGCTGCCAGCTCGAACACCGCGGTGCGTACGCCTACTTCGGCATGTTCGCGGTGAGCCCCGCGCTCCAGGGAGCGGGCCTCGGCAAGGTGATCATCGCCGAGGCGGAGCGGCTGGCCCGCGCGACCTGGGGCGTCACGGAGATGCACATGACCGTGATCTCCGTGCGCGAGGACCTCATCGCCTGGTACGAGCGGCGCGGCTACCGCCGTACGGGAGAGATGACTCCCTTCCCGTACGGCGACGAGCGGTTCGGCGTCCCGCAGCGCGACGACCTGCAGTTCGAGCTCCTGGTGAAGCCGCTCGCATAATCGTTACGCCGTGAAGCGGCCGGTGCGCTTGATCTCCGGGTAGTCGGTGGTCGCGCCGTCCAGTTCCAGGGCGCGGACCAGGCGCAGCTGGTCCTGGGTGTTCACGACCCAGCCGATGATCCGCAGGTCCGCCTTGCGGGCCCGCTCGACGACCTCCAGGGTCAGCCGCCGGATGTTCAGTACGAGACTCGTGGCGCCGACGGCGGTCGCCCGCTCGACGACATCGATGCCATAGCGGCTGGCGACCAGCGCCGTGCGGACGCCGGGCACCAGCCGGGCGATCTCGGCGATCGCCTCGTCGTGGAAGGACAGGACCTCGACCCGGCCGACCAGGTCGCGCCGGTTCATGACCTCGGCCAGTGCGCGGGCCGCGGCCACATCCTTGATCTCGGCCTGGAGCGGGGCCGTGACGGCGTCCAGGACCTCCTCGAACACCGGGACGCGCTCGCCGCGCCCCGCGTCCAGCACGCGCAGTTCGGCGAGGGTCTTGTCGGCGATCGGCCCCGAACCGTCGGTCGTACGGTCCACGTCGGCGTCGTGCATGACGACGAGCGCGCCGTCCTTGCTCAGGTGCAGATCCAGCTCGATCAGGTCGAGCCCCGCCTGCTGGGCGGCGGTGAAGGAACGCAGGGTGTTCTCCGGTTCGACACCCATGATCCCGCGATGACCGATGGTGAGAAAGTTCAAGGTTTGACTCCGCTTCCGTGGACGGCGGCTCGGCTGCCGCGTGCTGCGGTCCCGTGCCCACGCGGCAAGGCCGCAGCCTAGTGGTCCCGACGGACGTTGGACCCGCTCCGGTGGCGGGAACGAGGCCTTTCAGCCGCGAGAACGGGCCCTGCCGCACCTTTCCGACTCACCCCCGCGTGGGCGAGTCCCCAGCGGGTTGACCGGATGCGGCGGTGGGTTGACTGAAATCCGGCAGCTACCCAGCGAACGGCGAAGCATCCGCCTGGGTAGCCTTTCGCAGGAAGAACAGCGGTGAAGGTGCCATAGGGCGGGATAATCTCCCGCTGCTCAACTTGTGGCGGGGGTCCTGCACGCATACGGTGTCCATACGCGAGGTTCTCCCGTGGAGGATGGGTCATGACGGAAATTCTTGTGCAGACTGGTGCGGAGGGACAGATTCCTTCCCGGAGCAGGGTGGTGAGCCACCCGGCCTGGCCCGTTCTCAAGGATGCCGTGGAGCGGATCCGGCCATGGCAGTCCAAGGACGGGTCGATCGACTTCGATGCCGAGACCGCCCCCGATCCGGCCGACGCCGATCTGGCCGTGGGCCAGCTCCTGGACGCCGTTCAGGAGCTGTCGCCGCTCGTCGCGCACGACGCCGAATACCACGCCGCGCTCGTCAAGGACCTGCGCCGCTGGGCCGACGGCGGTTTCCGGGTGCCCGACTTCCTCGACTCGCTGCTCGCCTTCCAGCCCGCGGCGAACCGCGAGGACGGCACCGAGCACCTGGTCGTCTTCCCGATGTACACGCAGAACGGGAACCCGGACCGCAACTTCGAAGCCGTCGTCCTGCGGATGGTCTGGCCCGACTGGCTGGCCGAGCTGGAGCGCACCCGCTACGACAACCCGCTGTTCTGCGGCATCACCTTCGAGGACTTCACGGCCGGTTACGACACCAACTCGGCCGTCCTTTTCCCGGAGACCATCGCCGTGCGCGAGGCCCCGGAGCGGTTCAGCTGGGGCGGCATCTTCTGCGACCGCGAGGCCGCCCGCTTCCGCAAGGTCAGCGAGGCCGCCGTCGACACGCTCGGCCTCGAACTGCCCGACGACATCCGCGAGATGGTCGGCGACCAGACGCGCTGCGAGCAGGCCTTCGTCCTGTGGGACATGGTCCACGACCGCACCCACAGCCACGGCGACCTGCCCTTCGACCCCTTCATGATCAAGCAGCGTCAGCCGTTCTGGATGTACGGCCTGGAGGAGCTGCGCTGCGACCTCACCGCCTTCAGGGAGTCCGTGCAGCTGGAGGCCGACGGTTTCCCGCAGAGCCGTGACGTGCAGTACGCGGTGCTGTTCGACCGGATGTTCCGCTTCCCCGTGACCGGAGACCGCGTCCGCAACTACGACGGCCTCGGCGGCCAGCTCCTCTTCGCCTACCTGCACAAGCACGACGTCGTCCGCTGGACCGACAACAAGCTGTCCATCGACTGGCAGCGCGCCCCGCAGGTCACCAACCAGCTGTGCGCCGAGATCGAGAAGCTGTACCGCGACGGCATCGACCGTCCGAAACTGGTCCACTGGTTCGCCGCGTACGACCTGGTCTCCCAGTACCTCGCCCCGCACCCGGGTTCCCGCTGGGCCAAGGGCCCCGACGCCCTCGACCTGACGCTGCCGCCGCGAAAACTGGTGGACGACGTGCTTCCGGACGAGTTTCCCCTGAGCATGTTCTATGAGGCGCTTGCCAAGAAGCTGAAGCACGTGATCGCCTCCACGAAGGGCATCACCGCGGCGAGTGCCGAGCGGCCGGCCGCGTGAGCGACCGCGTCCGTCACACTGCTCAGGAGGCGAAGACCATGGGAAACGGGAACGGTGCACTGAGTGGCGCGGTGATCGCGGTGGCCGGCGCGGGCGGGCCCGTGGGCCGGGCGACCCTGCTGCGGCTCGCCGAGGCGGGCGCCGTGGTCGTCGGCTCCGACAACGACCCGGAGCGACTGGCCGAGGCCGTGGACGCGGCCCGCTACGCCCACGGCGGCGCCACCGTCGTCGGCGACACGGTCGACCTGCTCGACCGGGAGTCGGCCAGGGACTGGGCCAACCGCGTCGAGAAGGACTTCGGGCGGGTCGACGGCCTGGTCCACCTCGTCGGCGGCTGGCGCGGCAGCGAGACCTTCACCAAGACGAGTCTCGACGACTGGGACCTTCTGGAGATGCTGCTCATCCGCACCGTGCAGCACACGTCCCTCGCCTTCCACGAGGCACTGCAGCGCAGCGAGCGCGGCCGGTACGTCCTGATCAGCGCCGCGGGCGCGGGCAAGCCCACCGCGGGCAACGCCGCGTACGCGGCCGCCAAGGCCGCCGCCGAGGCGTGGACGCTGGCCATGGCCGACTTCTTCCGCAAGGCCGGGATCTCCGCGGGCGCCGACGGTGCGACGTCCGCGGCCGCCATCCTGGTCGTGAAGGCGCTGGTGCACGACGCGATGCGCGCCGAGCGCCCGAACGCGAAGTTCGCGGGCTTCACGGACGTCAAGGACCTGGCGGAGGCGATTGTCGGGGTCTGGGAGCAGCCCGCCCTCGAAGTGAACGGAAAGCGTCTGTGGCTGACCGAGAAGCCGTGAATCCTGGCCGCGAGGCCGTGAACCCTCCGAAGACGGACGCCCGGCGGCGCCACGACCCGCAGGTGCGCGGCTTCGCGAGCGACAACTACGCGGGCGCCCACCCCGAGGTGCTCGCCGCTCTGGCCCTCGCCAACGGCGGGCACCAGACCGCGTACGGCGAGGACGACTACACCGACCACCTCCAGCACATCCTGCGCGGTCACTTCGGCGCGAGCGCCGAGGCGTTCCCCGTCTTCAACGGCACGGGCGCCAACGTCGTGGCGCTGCAGGCGCTCACCGACCGCTGGGGCGCGGTGATCTGCGCGGAGAGCGCGCACATCAACGTCGACGAGGGCGGTGCTCCCGAGCGGATGGGCGGGCTCAAGCTGCTCACGGTGCCCACGCCCGACGGCAAGCTCACACCCGAACTGATCGACCGGCAGGCGTACGGCTGGGACGACGAGCACCGGGCCATGCCGCAGGTCGTGTCGATCACCCAGAACACCGAACTGGGCACCGTCTACACCCCCGACGAGATCCGCGAGATCTGCGACCACGCCCACCAGCACGGTATGAAGGTGCACCTCGACGGCGCTCGCATAGCCAACGCGGCCGCCTCCCTGGACGTGCCGATGCGGGCGTTCACCAACGCGGTCGGCGTGGACGTCCTGTCCTTCGGCGGCACCAAGAACGGCGCGCTGTTCGGCGAGGCCGTGATCGTCCTCAATCGGGACGCCGTCAGTCACCTGAAGCATCTGCGCAAGCTGTCGATGCAGCTCGCCTCCAAGATGCGCTTCGTGTCGGTGCAGTTGGAGGCGCTGCTTGCCAAGGACCTCTGGCTGCGCAACGCCCGCCACGCCAACGAGATGGCCCAGCGTCTCGCCGAGGGCGTGCGCGCGGTGCACGGCGTCGAGATCCTGCACCCCGTGCAGGCCAACGCGGTCTTCGCCCGACTGCCCCACGAAGTGAGCGAGCGCCTGCAGAAGCGGTACCGCTTCTACTTCTGGGACGAGGCCGCGGGAGACGTCCGCTGGATGTGCGCCTTCGACACGACCGAGGACGAGGTGGACGGTTTCGTGGCGGCGCTCAAGGAGGAGATGGCCCGCTAGTGCCGGTGGGCGCGGCGCCTGCCCTCGCACCTGACCTGAAGTCCAATGGGCTGGACTGCCGAGTGCTGTAGGATGAACTGCTCCCGCACTCTGAGCCAAGGCAGGCAAGGCAGACAATGACTCTCCCGCTCACCGTGTCCGACGAAGTACGCGCCCTCGCGCCAGGCTTCACCTACGTCGCGATCGAGGCGCACGGACTCGTCAACGGCCCCAGCACCGACGGAACTTCGCAGCTCCTGGACGACGCGGCCCGCCGACTCGCCGTACGGCTGGAGGGGAGCGCGCCGCACGAGGACCCGCACATGGCCGCCTGGCGCAGTACGTACACGGCGTTCGGCTCGAAGCCGTCGCGGACACGCAACTCGGCGGAGGCGCTGGCCAAGCGGGCGCTCTCGGATGCCGGGCTGCCCCGGATCAACGTGCTCGTGGACGTCTACAACGCGATCAGCGTCGCCCACCTGATCCCGGTCGGCGGCGAGGACCTCGACCAGGTCCGGGGCGGGATGCGCCTCGTGCGTGCCACGGGCGACGAGGACTTCGTGACGGTCGCGGGCGGCGAGGAGGCCGTCGAGCATCCCGACACCGGCGAGGTGGTGTGGTGCGACGAGACGAGCGTGACCTGCCGCCGCTGGAACTGGCGCCAGGGACCGCGCACCCGGCTCACGGAGGAGTCGACCTCGGCGATCTTCCTCCTGGAGAGCCTGGCCCCGATGCCGGTGACCGACGTCGAGGCCGCGGGGGGCGAACTCGCCGAGCTGCTCGAAAAGTTCAGCCCAGGAGCGCGCATCACCGTCCGAGCCCCTCAATAGCAGCAGCAGCGGCCGGGCGCGCGGGCTCTCAGCGGGCCTCGGCGGCCTTCACCTCTTCGGGGGTCGGAGCCGTGCCGCCGAGGTGCGCCGGCATCCACCAGGTGTCGTCCGGACCCTTGGGGCGTACGGGGTAGGTGCGCTGCGCGGCTTCCAGGAGCTCCTGCACGCGGTCGCGCAGCTGCCGGGTGATCGCGCCCGCGTACTTGTCACGAGAGGCCTCGATCGCCTCGCCGACGCGGATGTTGACCGGGATGTGGCTGCGCTTGAAGTTTCGCGGGTGGCCCTTGGTCCACAGTCGCTGCGTACCCCACAGGGCCATCGGGATCAGCGGGACGCCGGCCTCCTGGGCCATGCGTGCGGCGCCCGACTTGAAGCTCTTCAGCGTGAACGACTGGGAGATCGTGGCCTCGGGGAAGACGCCGACGATTTCACCCGAGCGCAGCGACTCCAGCGCGTGCGCGTACGCCGTCTCGCCCTGCTTGCGGTCCACGGGGATGTGCTTCATGTTGCGCATCAGCGGGCCGGAGATCTTGTGCCGGAACACCGACTCCTTCGCCATGAAGCGGACCAGCCGCTTCTGCGGCAGGGCGGCGAGGCCGTCGAAGATGAAGTCGAGATAGCTGATGTGATTGCTCACCAGCACCGCACCGCCCGAGCGCGGGATGTTCTCCGTCCCCTGGATATCGATCTTCAGGTCCCAGGCCTTGAACAGTGTCCGGGCGAAACCGATGGCGGGACGGTAGGCAAGCTCAGCCATGGACGGAGTGGACCCTTCTCTCTGTTCTGCCTGGGAAGGGGGCTCCCGGCGGGAAACTTACGCTGCCGTAGGTTTACGGCATTGCGCAGATCGTGCCCGAAGAACGGACGAGTGACCAGTCCTGGTGCCGGAGATTGGCGAGATCCTCGTCACGTCATCCCGTGATCCACCTCGGCGTTTTGCGCCCCTTTTACTCTGTGTGAACCGTCACTCGCCGTATGAGCAGGTACATCTCACATCCGAGGCAGTACCCGAACGCGGCGTTGAGAAACGCCGCCGCGAGCGCCGCCCCGGCAGCCGCCAGTCCCAGCCACTCGGGGCCCGCTGTGTAGCCGACGAGGCCCACCGACGCGAACGCGAGACCGACCGCCTGAGCGAACCGCGGCGGCTCGGGCGCCTCGAACTCCGTCGGCGGTCCGATCCGCGGACGGACGACCCGGCGGAACAGCCAGCCGTACGGGGAGCGGCCGACGCCTCCCGCCGCGCCGAGCGCGAACGCCAGCGTCTGCCAGGCGAGCAGCCAGGCGCTGCCGGTGATCAGTACGACCGCGAGGATCACGGTCGTCACGGCCGCTCCGAAGCGCGGCCCTCTTGCATCGATGTCCATAGATCAAGTATTCAGCATGGAGGGGAGGAAGAATTTTCCGCGGCGGCGGGGAATCTCTGCAGGCTCGTGAACGCTGAAGCGGGGGATGACCGGACTTGTGGTGTGCGTGGTGGTGCTCGCGGCGGCGAGTGCCTACGGAGTACTGAACCGACGTCGGAGCGGGAGAGTCAGAGTGCGCGGGCGGGACGGCGGAAAGCGGCTGGGAGCGGCCGAGTTGGGCGAGGATCTTGGCGAGCGGGCCACCCTCGTCCAGTTCTCCAGCGCCTTCTGCGCACCCTGCAGGGCGACCCGCAGGGTGCTCGGCGAGGTGACCGACCTGGTCCCGGGTGTGCGGCACATCGAGATCGACGCGGAGGACCACCTCGGTCTCGTGCGCGCACTGGACATCCTGAAGACGCCGACCGTGCTCGTCCTCGACTCCGACGGCCACGTCGTGCGCCGCGCGACCGGACAGCCGCGCAAGGCGGATGTGATCGCCGCGCTCGGCGAAGCGGTCTCCTCGCCCAGCAGGGCGACTCCATGACGGCCTCGCCCGATCTGCGCGCCTCCCGGCTCGCCTCTCCCGACCTGCTCCGCTCCGTCTTCCGTCGGCACGCGGCCGGCGTCGCCGTGATCACCGCACGAGGCGACGACGGTCCTGTGGGCTTCACCGCCACCTCGCTCGTCTCCGTGTCCGCCGAGCCCCCGATGATCTCCTTCGGCATAGGTACCGGTGCCTCCAGCTGGCCGGCGATCTCCCGGACGGACCACGTGGGCGTCCATGTGCTCGGCGAGCACCAGCAGGAGCTGGCCGCCACCTTCGCCCGCAGCGGCGCCGACCGCTTCGGTGAGCCCACCGCCTGGCGGGAAGGCCCCGAAGGCGTTCCGGTGCTCGACGACGTCCTCGCCTGGCTGGTGTGCCGGGTCGTCACCCGTGTTCCGGCCGGGGACCACCGCGTCGTGCTGGCCGAGGTGGTTCTCGGAGACCCCGCCGGCGCCGGGCGCCCCCTTCTGTACCACCAGGGGCGTTTCAACGGACTGCGGGAATGATCCGTTGCGGTTACGCTGCGTTGCGAAGGTCACAGTTCAAAGCGCTTGCTTAGAGGGAATGTTCTGGGGGAGCGTAGAAGTGCGTACTGGCGAGTAATATTCGCTCGGAGCGCGGGTGGCCCCCACCGGGAACGGCCGCTTCAGGCGCCTATGCTGCCCGTAAGCAGGCAGCCCAGAAAAGACGATGCAGTAGGAGAGCCGGCGTGAGCTTGAGGATCGTTGTCACTGTGAAGTACGTGCCCGACGCCACCGGCGACCGGCACTTCGCCGAGGACCTGACCGTCGACCGTGACGACGTGGACGGCCTGCTGTCGGAGCTCGACGAGTACGCGGTCGAGCAGGCCCTGCAGATCGCGGGCGAAGCGGACGACGCGGAGATCACCGTGCTGACCGTCGGCCCCGAGGACGCCAAGGACGCGCTGCGCAAGGCGCTGTCCATGGGTGCCGACAAGGCCATCCACGTCGAGGACGACGACCTGCACGGCACCGACGCCATCGGTACCTCGCTGGTGCTCGCCAAGGCGATCGAGAAGGCCGGCTACGACCTGGTCATCTCCGGCATGGCCTCCACCGACGGCACCATGGGCGTGCTCCCGGCCCTCGTCGCCGAGCGCCTGGGCGTCCCGCAGGTCACGCTGCTCTCCGAGGTCTCCGTCGAGGACGGCGTCGTGAAGGGCCGCCGCGACGGCGACACCGCCTCCGAGCAGCTGGAGGCCTCGCTGCCCGCGGTCGTGTCGGTCACCGACCAGTCGGGTGAGGCCCGCTACCCGTCCTTCAAGGGGATCATGGCGGCCAAGAAGAAGCCGGTTCAGTCCTGGGACCTGGAAGACCTGGAGATCGAGGCGGACGAGGTCGGTCTCGCGGGCTCCTGGACCAAGGTCGACTCCGCCACCGAGCGCCCGGCGCGCACCGCCGGCACGATCGTCAAGGACGAGGGCGAGGGCGGCAAGCAGCTCGCCGAGTTCCTCGCGGGCCAGAAGTTCATCTGAGCCTCAGGTCCCCGGGTTCCGTTCGCTGACCGTCCCTCATCTTCCGCAAGCAGGAGAGAAGAAGTCCCATGGCTGAAGTTCTCGTCTACGTCGACCACGTGGACGGTGCCGTCCGCAAGCCCACCCTGGAGCTGCTGACGCTGGCCCGCCGTGTCGGCGAGCCCGTCGCCGTCGCGCTCGGCAACGGCGCCGCGGACACCGCCGCCGCACTCGCCGAGCACGGCGCGGTCAAGGTCCTCACGCACGAGGCCGCCGAGTACGCCGACTACCTCGTCGTACCGAAGGTGGACGCGCTGCAGGCCGCGTACGAGGTCGTGTCCGCCGGGGGCTCCCTGGCCGCCGTGCTCGTCCCGTCGTCCGCCGAGGGCAAGGAGATCGCCGCCCGTCTGGCGGTCCGTATCGGCTCCGGCATCATCACCGACGCCGTCGACCTGGAGGCCGGCGACGAGGGTCCGGTGGCCACGCAGTCCGCGTTCGCCGCGTCCTTCACGACCAGGACGCGTGTCTCCAAGGGCACCCCGGTCATCACGGTCAAGCCGAACTCGGCCGCCGTGGAGGCCGCCCCGGCCGCCGGCGCGGTCGAGGCGCTGGCCGTCACGTTCTCGGCCCAGGCGACCGGCACCAAGGTGACCGGCCGTACCCCGCGTGAGTCGACGGGCCGCCCGGAGCTGACCGAGGCCGCGATCGTGGTCTCCGGCGGCCGGGGCGTCAACGGTGCCGAGAACTTCTCGGTCATCGAGGCGCTGGCCGACTCCCTCGGCGCGGCCGTCGGCGCCTCGCGTGCCGCCGTGGACGCCGGCTGGTACCCGCACACCAACCAGGTCGGCCAGACCGGCAAGAGCGTGTCCCCGCAGCTGTACATCGCCTCCGGCATCTCCGGCGCGATCCAGCACCGTGCCGGTATGCAGACCTCGAAGACGATCGTGGCGGTCAACAAGGACGCCGAGGCCCCGATCTTCGACCTGGTCGACTACGGCGTGGTCGGCGACCTCTTCGAGGTCGTCCCGCAGCTCACCGAGGAGATCAAGACCCGCAAGGGCTGAGCGTCTTCGCAGGAAAGCGCAGCACATGGGGCCCCGGTGACCGTCACGGTCACCGGGGCCCGTTCCATGTCCTCATGTGCTCATGTCCTTCTGCGCTCATGTGCTCATGTCAGGGTCAGGGACGCCTGGACGGGCAGATGGTCGCTGGGGAATTGTCCGTCCGCGGAGAAGGTGTTGATCGACGCCCGGTGTGCGGTCACGCCGGGCGAGGTGAGGATCCAGTCGATGCGGTCGCCGTCCGGGGTGAGGGGCCGGTAGCCGTGGAACGTGCCGTACAGACTGCTCCGCTCGGCCGCCGTCTCCCAGGTGTCGACGAGTCCGGCGCCGAGCATCGTGTCGTAGACCGGGTTCTTGTGGGCGGCGATGTTGAAGTCGCCGGTCAGTACCAGCGGCAGAGAGCGGTCGAGCCCCGTGATCCGCTCGGCGATCAGGGCCGCGGCGCGTGCGCGCGCGTTCTGACTGGCGTTGTCCAGGTGGGTGTTGAGGAAGTAGAACTCCCGCTGCCCGTCCCGCAGATCGCGGAAGCGGACCCAGGTCACCATGCGTATGGACCCGCCGCCCCAGGTGTTCGAGCCGATCACGTCGGGCGTGTCGGAGAGCCAGAAGTGGTCGTACTCGACCGGAGCGAGTCTGCGGGTGTCGTAGAAGACCGTCATGAACTCGTCCCGGCTGCCGCCCGCACGGCCGGTGCCGATCCAGTCGTAGTGCGCGCCGAGGTCCGCCGCGATGTCACGCACCGGCTGGTAGAGGCCTTCCTGGGTACCGATGACGTGGAGCCGCTCCCGGCGCAGCAGTTCACGGGTGACGGGACGGCGGACGGCCCAGCTGTTGGGTTCGGTGGTGCTCGCGTAACGCAGGTTGAACGACATGACCTCCAAGCGGTCACGGCGGTCGGCCGCCGAGGCGGGCGACATGGAGAGCGCGGTGCCGGCCAGGGGCAGGGCGACGGCAGCGGTGAGCGCGGTCTTGAGTCCCAGGCGGCGCGTGACTCGGCTGCGATGGGGCACGGGAGGCTCCTTCTGTGGCGGATGCCGGTTCTGTGGCGGATACCGGTCGAGTCGTGCGCCTCGAAGTCTCGAAGTTAGGCGTGAACATGTCGAGATGCCGGGATGGGCCTCGGGGGAAGTCCGCGCGTGCTCCTGGCAGGGCTCAAGTGGGTGTTGACCAGCGAGAAGGTCACAGATAGCTTCGTTCTACGGATTGTTGATTCCGGGGAGCGGAAAACCAGGAGGGCGTGGAATGGGCCAGGGTCAGCAGGAGAAGGTGGCGACGAGCCTCGCGGGCGCCGTCAGCGAGGAGATCAGTTCCTCCCTCGCCCCGGTCGACGCCGAGTTGGAGCGCCGCTATCCCGGAGACCCCGCAACCCGCCGGCCCGTCCACACCGTGTACGTCCCCGGTGACGCCTTCACCGCCGGCACCATCCGCTCCTGGGGCGACCAGGCCCTCACCGCCCTCGACCGGCACGCGCCCGATGCCGCCTCCTTCGCCGCCGTCCTCGGCCTCGGCGACGACTTCGCGGAGCCCGTGTACGACCGCGTACGCGCCAAGCTGGAGCGCGAGCCCGTCGAAGACCTGCGCGTCGACTTCGAGGACGGCTACGGACCGCGCCCCGACGCCGAGGAGGACGAGGCGGCCGCCCGCGCGGCCCGGCTGATCGCGGAGGCGTACGAGGAGGGCACGGCCGCACCGTACATGGGCATCCGTATGAAGTGCATGGAGGCGCCGGTCCGTGACCGGGGCATCCGCACACTCGACATCTTCCTCACCGGGCTGATGGAGGCCGGCGGGCTCCCCGCCGGCCTCGTGCTGACCCTGCCGAAGGTGACGTACGCGGAGCAGGTCACCGCGATGGTGCGGCTCGTCGAGGAGTTCGAGAAGGCGCGCGGACTGGAACAGGGACGGATCGGGTTCGAGATCCAGATCGAGACCAGCCAGGCCATCCTCGCCACCGACGGCACGGCGACCGTGGCCCGCATGATCCAGGCCGCGGAGGGCCGCGCCACCGGACTGCACTACGGAACCTTCGACTACAGCGCCTGCCTCGGCGTCTCCGCCGCCTATCAGGCCAGCGACCACCCGGCCGCCGACCACGCCAAGGCGATCATGCAGGTCGCGGCCGCCGGCACCGGCGTGCGGGTCTCGGACGGCTCCACCAACGTGCTGCCGGTCGGTCCGACGCCGAAGGTCCACGACGCCTGGCGCCTGCACCACGGGCTCACCCGTCGCGCGCTCGCCCGTGCCTACTACCAGGGCTGGGACATGCACCCCGGGCACCTCCCGACCCGGTACGCGGCCGTGTTCGGCTTCTACCGCGAGGGATTTGAGCAGGCCGCGGGGCGGCTCGTCGCGTACGCCAACCGCACCGGGGGCGACGTGATGGACGAGCCGGCCACCGCCAAGGCACTCAGCGGCTATCTGCTGCGCGGCCTGGACTGCGGAGCCCTCGACATCGCGGAGGTGGCACGGGCGACGGGGCTCACGCGCGCGGACCTGGAGGGTTACGCGGTGCCGAGGCGGGCCGATCTGACCGTCTCGGGCAAGTAGCGGCCCTGTCACAGCTGTTGCCACCGGCCCGCGCCGTCACCTGTGCCCCGTAGTCTGGGCGGCACTTCATTGACGTGCCACAGGAACGGGGCAGCGGTGTCTGCGGGGGAGAACCAGCAGCCGGGGGAGAAGGACCGCCCCAGGGAGACGGGACAGACGGAACAGCCGGACGGGACAGGGCGGCTCCTGGCCGGGCGCTACCGCGTCGTGGCCCAACTGGGGCGCGGCGGAATGGGTGTTGTCTGGCGGGCCCTCGACGAGGTGCTCGGCCGGGAGGTGGCCGTCAAGGAACTCCGCACCTACACGGACGCCGGAGCGCCCGAACTGGCCGGCCTGGGGCTGCGCATGCAACGTGAGGCGCGCGCGGCGGCCAGGATTCGCCACCCCGGCGTCGTCGCCGTGCACGACGTGGTCGAGATCGACGGCCGCCCGCTGATCGTGATGGAGCTGGTGGACGGTCCTTCCCTGGACGACGTCTTGCGCGAGCGCGGCACCCTCGACGCCCGCGAGGCCGCCGGGATCGGCGCGAAGGTGATGGAGGCGCTCGCCGCGGCCCACCGGGCGGGTGTCCTGCACCGTGACGTGAAGCCCGGCAACATCCTGCTCGACCGCTCCGGCCGGGTCGTCCTCACGGACTTCGGCATCGCCTCGATGGAGGACCCCGGCGACGGCTCCACCACGCACCTCACGCGCAGCGGTGAACTGGTCGGTTCGCTGGACTACTTGGCACCCGAGCGTGCCCAGGGGCACGAGCCGGGCCCCGCCTCCGACATCTGGGCCCTGGGCGCCACGCTCTACGCGGCCATCGAGGGCGTCTCGCCGTTCCGCCGCACGTCCACGTGGTCCACGCTCACGGCGATCGTCGCGGAACCACTGCCGGAGTCGCGGCACGCCGGGCCGCTCGGCCCCGTGCTGCGACAGCTGATGCACAAACAACCCGATGCCCGCCCGGAGGCAGGCCTGGCGCGTCAGCTCCTGGAGGCGGTGGCGGAGGCGACCGACCAGGACTCGGCGACGCGCGGGCTGAGGGCACCCCAGCCGCCGGTGCGGGACACGATCGAACGCAGCGTGCGGGTGACACCGCCCGGTTTCGGGCCGCCGCCGCAGCGGGGCCCGGGTCCCGAGGCCGCGGCGTTCGGGTCCACGGGCGCGGGCGGCCCCGAGGCCGGCGCTTCGGACGGGAGCGGGTCCCGGCCCGGAGACCCCGCGCCGGACCCCCTGTGGCCCGACACCCCACAGGGAGACGAGTCCGGCACACCGCACGGGTCCGGCGCACCGCACGGGAGCGCATCCGGCATTCCGGCGTCGGGCCTCCCGGCGGCCTCGTCGCCGTCCGGGCCGTCAGGGCCGCACGGGCCGTCCGAGCCGCTCGGCTCCGGAGCCTTCGGGCCGCCGGAGCCGACTCCGCGGGCGGGCATGTCGGCCACGTCGGTTACGCCTGCCCCGGCCGCCCCTGCCGCGCCTGCCGCGTCCCGCCGCAGGGGACGCGTCCTGCTCGGCGCCGTGGCCGTCACCGTGGTGCTGGCCGCGACAGGCGTCACCCTCGCCCTGCTGAAGAACTCCGACGAGCCCACCGCCGCTCGCCCCGAGTCCTCCCGAGGCGCGGCCGGAACAACCTCCCCGGGCGCCACCCGCGGCTCGGTCGACCTGACGGACGACAAGAAGCCCACGGAGCGGGACGACAAGGAGAAGCCCTCGCCCCCGAATGGGAAGCCGGACCCCACCGAGGCGACCGACTCGACGGACAACACTCCCTCGCCGCGGCCTGAAGCCACCAAGGGCGGTACGACAGACGGAGGGGAAGCGTCCGACTCCGCACCGGTCTGCCAGGCCGCCGGCGGCGGCAAGTACAACTGCCAGGTCTGGAAGACCGCGGCGTCGTACACCGCCGCGGGAGCCCGGGCAGGCAGCCTCGACTCCGGCACCAACTACTTCTACTGTCAGCAGGACCTGGGGCGTCGCGAGACCGACGGGCAGTGGACGAACACCTGGTGGGCGAAGACCGACGACGACAGCGGCAACACCGACGTGTACGTCAGCGACGTCTACATCGAGGGCGGCGACAACGACTCACCTGTGCCGGGACTGCCCGTCTGCTGACCGCGTACGTACTTCTCCAGACCGGAAGCCGTCGTGCGGCCCTCCCGGGCGAAGAGGCGGGTCCCCTCGGCGCAGAGCCGCAGATCGCCGCGCGCGCGGGAGCAGAACTCCTCGGGCGTGGACCCGAACAGCTCCCTCAACCGCGGTGACTCGGCGAGAAGTGCTGCGAGCAGCCCCCGTTCGCCGGGATGCTCGCGCGGAGCCCCGGTGCCGTCGTGGAGGACGCCATGGCGGTTCACGTAGAGGTGGGCGACGTCGAGCGGTTCGCCCCATTCCAGCTCGACCCGGAAGCCGGTGGAGGGCAGCAGGACGCGATCGTACGCACCGGACGGTCTGGTGACTCCCTCGCTCGCGTCGACCGCGGCGAGCTGCGCCGGGTCCAGCCAGGTGATGAACAGTTCCCGGGTGTGCCCGGGGGCGCGAAAGGGCGACGCGGACACGTATCCCATGGCGCTGACGTGCGCCGACACGCCGATCTCCAGCCCCGTGACCCGCGCCTTCACCAGGGGGATCGGGGACGACAGCTCGTACTGCCGCATCTTGTGCCGGAGCTGAGCGGGGGAGGCGTTGGAGCCGACCGCGAGGACGGGGACCCGGCCCGGGAACGTGCGGCGGGTCAGAGGCAGCAGCCGGTCCCCGTCGAGGAGCCCCGACTCCCCGGGCCAGGCGCCGGGATAGAGCAGGGGGTGGTCGCGCGGCGCCACGGCCAGGCCGAGGGCTTCGAGGGTGCGGGCTTCGAGGGGGTCGTCAAAGGTTTCGAGGGCGGGGTCGAAGACGTCGTCCGGGAACGCCATGTATCAGCCGGCCGGCGGCAGCTCGCCCGAGCCGCGGGTGATCAGACGCGTGGGGAGTTCGATGCGTTCGGGCAGGATGAGCGAGCCGTCGAGCTGGCGGAAGAGGCGGTCGGCGGCGGTGCGGCCGAGCTGGGCGGCGTCCTGGGCGACGACGGTGACTCCGGGCTGGAGGAGGTCGGCGAGTTCGATGTCGTCGAAGCCGACCAGGGCGACCGGGCGGGCGTGCTCGGTGATGACGCGTACGACCGTGACCGTCACGCGGTTGTTGCCCGCGAAGACGGCGGTCACGGGGGAGGGGCCGGAGAGCATGGTCTCGGCCGCTCGGCGGACCCGCTCCGGCCCTGTGACGCCCAGGGACATCCAGCCGTCCTCCACCGGGATACCGGCGTCCTCCATGGCGGCGCGATAACCGCGCAGACGCTCCGCGGCGGTGTGGATGCGGGGCATGTCCCCGATGAACCCGATCCGGCGGTGGCCGTGCGCGATGAGGTGGGCGACGCCGTCGCGCGCACCGCCGAAGCTGTCGGAGAGCACGACGTCCGCGTCGATCTGCCCGGCGGGGCGGTCCACGAACACCGTGGCGACGCCCGCCTTTATCTCGGGCTCCAGATAACGGTGGTCGTCACCGGCCGGGATGATGACCAGCCCGTCGACGCGGCGCGCGCACAGCGCGAGGACCAGTTCCTGCTCGCGGTCCGGATCCTCGGCGCTCGAACCGTTGATCAACAGGGCGCCGTGGGCCCGGGCCACTTCCTCCACCGCCCGGCTCAGCGGACCGTAGAACGGGTCCGCCAGGTCTTCCAGGACGAGACCGATGCTCGCGGTGCGGCCCTTGCGGAGCACCCGCGCACTGTCGTTGCGCCGAAAACCCAGCGCGTCGATCGCCTCCTGCACCCGGCGCTCGGTGTCCGGGGTGACGCCGGGCTCGCCGTTGACTACGCGTGACACCGTCTTCAGGCCGACCCCGGCACGCGCGGCGACGTCCTTCATGGTCGGACGGTTGCCGTAGCGGCTCTCGGTTCGGCGGGCGGTCTCGGCCACGATGCGCTGTCCTGTCCTGTAGTCCGTGGGGCTGCGTGGGTCCTGGCGGACGCGGTGGGCAGCCGGATCGGGATGTGGCGTCGAGCATAGAGCCTGGACAACGTTGTCAGATGCGAGAGAGACTGTCCATCGCACTTTCCGGCCTACCCTCCCCTGTTACGCGACCGGCTTGCCCTTTCCTCATGGTCCACATGGTCCTATCAGGATCCGATCGGGAGAACTGACACTGATGCACACCGACCTCGTGGCCGCGCTCGACATCGGCGGCACCAAGATCGCCGGAGCGCTGGTGGACGGCCACGGCCGGATCCTGCTGCGCGCCCAGCGGCCGACGCCCGCCCAGGAGCACGGCGACATCGTCATACGGGCCGTCGAGGCCGTACTCGGCGAGCTGACCGGCTCACCGCTGTGGAGCAGGGTCGCGGTGGTCGGCATCGGCAGCGCCGGCCCCGTGGACGCCTCGGCGGGCACCGTGAGCCCGGTGAACGTGCCCGGCTGGCGCGACTACCCCCTTGTCGAGCGGGTCCGCGCCGTGACGGGCGGGCTGCCCGTCGAGCTGATCGGCGACGGCGTGGCGATCACGGCGGCCGAGCACTGGCAGGGGGCGGCCCGCGGCCACGACAACGCGCTCTGCATGGTCGTCTCGACGGGTGTCGGCGGCGGCCTGGTCCTCGGCGGTCAGCTGCACCCCGGGCCGACGGGCAACGCCGGTCACATCGGCCACATCAGCGTGGACCTGGACGGTGACCTGTGCCCGTGCGGGTCGCGCGGATGCGTCGAGCGCATCGCCAGCGGTCCGAACATCGCGCGCCGCGCCATCGAGAGCGGCTGGCAGCCGGGTCCGGAGGGCGACACCTCCGCGGCCGCCGTGGCTGCCGCCGCCCGGGCCGGTGATCCCGTCGCGACGGCCTCCTTCGAGCGGGCCGCGCAGGCGCTGGCAGCGGGCATCGCGGCGACCGCGACCCTGGTGGAGATCGACATCGCGGTGATCGGCGGGGGAGTGGGGAAGGCCGGCGACGTCCTGTTCACGCCCCTGCGTGCCGCCCTGCGCGACTACGCCACGCTGTCGTTCGTGCGGCGGCTCACCGTGACGCCCGCGCAGATGGGCACGGATGCCGGTCTTGTCGGCGCGGCGGCGGCCGCGCTCAGCCGCAGGCCGAGCGCCACCGCCGCGGGGGTCGGCGGCTGAGCCGCCTCCGTCTTCGGGCGGTGTGGGCTGTCGCGCCCACCGTCCGAAGACGGAGGCGCGTACCGACACAGCCCCGCGCCCCTGCGGGGCCCGGGGCGCGGGGAACTGCTTCGCCGGCCACTCTCGGCCGGCTGCTGTCAGCAGGTGAGCTG
Source organism: Streptomyces sp. NPDC048484 (assembly GCF_040651415.1). Taxonomy (NCBI): domain Bacteria; kingdom Bacillati; phylum Actinomycetota; class Actinomycetes; order Kitasatosporales; family Streptomycetaceae; genus Streptomyces; species Streptomyces sp. NPDC048484. Next base: position 75,434 of record NZ_JBEZJY010000011.1, on the reverse strand, counting down.
TGCGTCCGCCCAGTCGCCGTGGTCGGAGGTGATCCCGTCACCGCCGTCCGTGACGACGAGGCGTACCACCTGCGCCCCGCTCACGTCGGCCGAAAGAGCCTGCGCCGCCTCGGCGTTGGTGAGGACGCCGGTCGAGGCGGCCTTCGTGCCGTCGGCCCAGATCTCGAAGGCGACGGACCCGTCCGTGCCCTCCTCGTCGTCGATACCGACCTGCGCGGTGACGGTCTCGCAGGCCTCGCCCGTGTAGAACTCGACGGTGCTGTCCGCATGGACGCCGAGCCCGGTGGCGTACACGACACCGTTGACCGTGAGGGGTGTGCCGTCGCCCGCGGCGTTCTCGCCGTTGCTGGTGTTGCGCTCGACGGGACCCCAGCCGTTCGTCGTCGACAGCCAGGGGAGATCGCCGAGATGCGAGGTGCCGGAAGGCGGGGCCACCACGACGGACGTCGTCAGGGGCAGCACACTTTCGGCCCGCACCCCGCTCGAAGAACGGTGGTTCGCCTTCAGGGTCAGGTCGTACGGCCCCGGGGGTGTGCCGGCGGGCGCGGTCACCGTCCACTTGGTGCGCAACGTCCTGCCGGTCGGGAGGGAGCCTGCCGTGGTCGGCGACTTGGCCTTCACCTTCCAGCCCTGGGGTCCGGTCAGGGAGACGGCGACACGCTTCGCGGGCGTGCGGCCCAGGTCGGTGACCGAGGTCGTCAAGGCGGCCGGCTTGCCTGCTTCGGTCAACGTGCCGCCTTCCAGGCCGATTTCGACGGCGGGCGGGTTCTTGGCCCAGCGGCCGTCGGCCGAGACGCGGACGAGGACCGTGCCGTGTGCGGGGACGGTCGCCGAGATCGCGCCCGCCGTGTTGTAGCTCTTGTGCTGCCACAGGTCGCGCAGCGTGTAGGCGTTCGCCTCGGGCAGTCCGACGGCCTTCGCGCTCGTGGCGATGCGCTGGGGACTGCCGGTCTCGTTGAAGAGGGCGACGGCGCGGCTGCCGTCCTTCATCTCCTTGGCGACGACCCGGCGACCGCCCTCGGAGGAGAGCACGGCGCCCTGCTTGCCGAGCGGGTCCTGGTCGACCGCGATGACCTCCTTGTTGCCGAGGATGTCGAAGGTCTCCTTCGACGCGGACCGCAGGTCCGAGCCGATGAGCAGCGGCGCGGCCATGATCGACCACATCGAGAAGTGCGTGCGGTACTCCGTGTCCGTCATTCCGCCGTTGCCGACCTCCAGCATGTCGGGGTCGTTCCACCGCCCGGGGCCGGCGTACTGCGTGAGCGGCAGGTTCTGCTTCATGATCGAGAGCATCGAGCCCCAGTTGTCACTGATGTCCCCGGTCGTACGCCACAGGTGACCGACATCCGCCGCCCACTCCCAGGGCTTGTTGTCGCCCCACTCGCAGATGCTGTAGACGATGGGGCGGCCGGTTGTCTGCGAGGCGGCCTTCAGGGCGTCACGCATCGTCCTGTAGCGCAGCTTGGCGTCCACGCCCTGGTTGTTGCAGTTGTCGTACTTCAGGTAGTCGACGCCCCAGTCCGCGAACTGCTGGGCGTCGCTGTACTCGTGGCCGAGCCCGCCGGGGAAACCCGCGTCGTTGCACGTCTTGGTGCCCGCGCTGGTGTAGATGCCGAGCTTGAGTCCCTTGGAGTGCACGTAGTCCGCGACAGCCTTGATCCCGCCCGGGAACCGGGCCGGGTCCGGCACCAGCTTGCCGTTCGCGTCACGGGCGGGCAGCGCCCAGCAGTCGTCGAGGTTGACGTACTCGTACCCGGCGTCCTTGAGCCCCTTGTCGACGAAGATGTCCGCGATCCCCTTGACCATCTCCTCGTTGAACTCCGCACGGCAGTGCGTGGAGTTCCAGTTGTTGAAGCCCATGGGCGGGGTCAGGGCGAGACCGTCGTCCAGGGCCGGCGCGGCCGGTGCCGCTGACGTCCGGGCCGATACTCCGGCCGGCGCTTCGGCGTTGGCGGCCGGGACCGGCCCGGTCAGCCCCAAGGCGCCGAGCAGCCCTGCGGTGAGGGCTCCGACCGCTCTTCGACGAGTCGTGCGGGTGGGAAGGTGACGCATCGTTACGTTCCTCCGTACTCGCGAAAGGTTGGATGTCTGCATGTCCGCGTCATCTGTGCGCGTTTATGGTAGGACCTGTTTCACTGTGGTGGAAGGGAGGGGGAGGGAGTGGCGGCAGTTGTTCGATATCCCGTCAAAACCCTTGACCATGCTCGTATTAGGGTGTGAGATCTAAGCGCCACGTGCGGTTGTGTTGAGTTGCACCTGGGGGTGGGGTCCTGACGCGGTCATCATTCGAAGGATCCGTGGCGCCTGCGGGCGCGTCAGGACATCGGATGTCACCGGACTCGATGAAGGGCCGGTCGTGGGTGCCGGAAAGCCCGACCGTGACCCATGGGCGGGTCGACAGTTGAACCGGGCATGAAGAAGCGCAGCATGCTCGCCATCGCGTCCCTCGCCGCCGGTTTCGTGGTGGCGGCCGTCACTCCGTCCCACTCCCTGAATGGCGACGCCCTCAGCAACCTCGACCTCCGGGACACCTCCAGCACTGTCGACCAGGCGATCAGTGACGGCACCCTGACCATGGACGGCAACGACCTGGAGCGGGAGGGCTGACCGCCTTTCCGGCCTGATCCGACCACGAGCCCGGCCCCCTGGAGGGCCGGGTTTTCGTATGCGTTCGGCCCGTCGAACGCGACCTCATCAAGGCCTGGTTTCCGTGGCAGGGTGAAGCGGGCAAGCCTCAGGGGGTCAAACAGCAGAGGGGGAACCGTGATCGTCTGGATCAACGGTGCGTTCGGTGCGGGGAAGACCACCACCGCACGGGAACTGGTCGACCTGATCCCGAACAGCACACTTTTCGACCCTGAGGTCATCGGCGCCGGGCTGGCACAGCTGCTGCCGGCCAAGCGCCTCGCCGAGGTCGGTGACTTTCAGGACCTGCCGATCTGGCGGAGGCTCGTGATGGACACCGCGGCCGCGATGCTCTCCGAACTCGGGGGCGTGCTCGTGGTCCCCATGACACTGCTCCGCCAGGACTACCGCGACGAGATCTTCGGCGGACTCGCGTCCCGCAGGATCGCGGTGCGCCATGTGCTTCTCGCCCCGGCGGAAACGATCCTGCGCGAGCGAATAGCCGGCCGGGAGGTCCCGCTGGACCTCCCGGCCGGGGAGATACGGGTACGCCGGTGGGCGTACGACCACATCGAGCCGTACCGCGCCGCCCTGGCCGGCTGGCTCACCGTGGACGCCCACCCCGTCGACAACAGCACGCTCACTCCCTACGAGACGGCCGTACGCGTCGCCGAGGCCGTGAGTAGCGGATCCGTGCCGGTCTGCGACATCGTGCAGACTCCCGAGCCGACCTCGGAGACCGTCGCGGCGGGGGTACTCCTCTTCGACGAGCAGGACCGGGTGCTGCTCGTCGACCCGACGTACAAGGCCGGCTGGGAGTTCCCCGGCGGAGTCGTCGAATCCGGCGAGGCGCCGGCGCGCGCGGGCATCCGCGAGGTGGCCGAGGAGACCGGCATCCGACTCACCGACGTACCCCGCCTGCTGGTCGTCGACTGGGAGCCCCCGGTACCCCCCGGCTACGGCGGCCTGCGCCTCCTCTACGACGGCGGCAGGCTCGACGGCGGCGCGGCCGGGCGGATGCTGCTGCCGGGCCCCGAACTGCGGGGCTGGCGCTTCGTCACCGAGGAGGAGGCCGCCACGCTCCTGCCACCCGTCCGCTACGAGCGACTGCGCTGGGCGCTGCGCGCACGGGAGCGGGGCGCCGCCCTGTACCTGGAGGCCGGGGTGCCCAGGGGGTAGGAGCCGTACCGCGGCCGCTCGTACGCCCTCTGCCCCGCGGGGCGTTTGTCTTTTCAGCCTGTCCGGCATTTGAGGACGAGGCCGTCCAGGCCGACAGGAGGGTCTGGGGGCGCAGCCCCCGGGTACGGGACGGGGAGGGGCGGCGGGGGTGAAACATCCCCGGGCGCCAGCGCGCCGCACGCCGGGGCCGCAGGGCATGCCCGAGCCCACGGCGCGCCCTGCGGCCTCGGCGTGCGGCCCCGGACCCGCTCAGCCGGCCGCGTAGTTCCGCAGGAACAATGCCTCCGCGACGGCGAGCCGCTCCAGTTCGCCGGGCGACACGCTCTCGTTCACGGCGTGGATCTGGGCCTCCGGCTCGCTCAGCCCGATCAGGAGGATCTCCGCCTGCGGGTACAGCGACGCGAGGGTGTTGCACAGCGGAATGGAGCCGCCCTGGCCCGCGTACTGCATCTCGGCGCCGTCGTACGCGACGCTCATCGCCTCCGCCATCGCCGCGTACGCGGGACTCGTGGTGTCGGCGCTGAACGCCTGCCCCTGACCGGTCTGCTCGGTGCTCACCCGCGCCCCCCAGGGTGTGTGCGCCTCCAGATGGGCCTGGAGCAGCTTGGTCGCCTCGGCGGCGTCCACGCCCGGCGGCACGCGCAGGCTGACCAGCGCGCGGGCACCCGCCTGCACGGACGGGGTGGCGCCGACCACCGGCGGGCAGTCGATGCCGAGGACGGTCACGGAGGGCCGCGCCCAGATGCGGTCGGCGACCGTTCCCGAGCCGATCAGTTCCACACCGTCGAGCACCTTGGCGTCCTTGCGGAACTGGGTCTCGTCGTACTGCAGACCGTCCCACCGCGAGGCGCTCGTCAGCCCGTCGACCGTCGTCGACCCGTCCTCGGCGCGCAGCGAGTCGAGTACGCGGATCAGGGCGCCCAGCGCGTCGGGCGCCGCGCCGCCGAACTGCCCGGAGTGCAGATTGCCTTCGAGGGTGTCGACCCGGACACGGACGAGCGTCATGCCGCGCAGCGCGGTCGTGACCGTCGGCACACCGACCCGGAAGTTTCCGGAGTCGCCGATGACGATCGCGTCGGCGTCGAGCAGCTCCGGGTGCTCCTCGGCGTACCGCTCCAGGCCGCCCGTGCCCTGCTCCTCCGAACCCTCCGCGATGACCTTGACGCCGACCGGGACGCCGCCGTTCGCCTTGAGGGCGCGCAGCGCCAGCAGGTGCATGACCAGGCCGCCCTTGCAGTCGGCGGTTCCGCGCCCGTACCAGCGGCCGTCCCGCTCGGTCAGCTCGAACGGCGGTGTGACCCACCCGGCCTCGTCGAGCGGCGGCTGCACGTCGTAGTGCGCGTACAGGAGAACGGTCTTCGCGCCCTCGGGACCGGGCAGGAAGCCGTACACCGACTGTGTGCCGTCAGGGGTGTCGAGCAGGGCGACGTCCTGGAAACCCTCGGCGCGCAGCGCGTCGGCCACCCAGTTCGCGGCGCCCTCGCTCTCGCTCCGCGGGAACTGGTCGAAGTCCGCCACCGACTTGAAGGCCACCAGCTCGGTAAGCTCCGCCTTCGCCCCGGGTATCAGAGAGGCGACGGTCTCGGCGACCGGATGCGACGACATGGGCACGCTCCTCGTGGGTGCGACGTTGTACGAACGGGTACGGCTGCTGATGCGCGCGCCGATGGATGTGCGCGCTGCATACGCTGCCGATCCTCCCACAGCGGTCTTCGGCGGACGCCGCCGTAGGATGCGTGGAGTACGTGCGGCAGGCGGCTGGATCGGAGCAGCAGACCATCGTGAGCAGCGAGAACTCTTCGGACGACGGACAGGATGGCGGACAGCGGGTATGGGACGTCGTGGTGGTCGGCGCGGGGCCCGCGGGCGCCTCGGCCGCCTATGCGGCAGCGGTCGCGGGACGCAGCGTCCTGTTGCTGGAGAAAGCGGACCTGCCCCGCTACAAAACGTGCGGCGGCGGCATCATCGGACCGACCCGTGACGCACTCCCGCCGGGTTTCGAGCTGCCGTTGCGGGACCGGATCCACGCGGTCACGTTCTCGCTCGACGGCAGGTTCACACGGACCCGTCGCTCCAAGCAGATGCTCTTCGGGCTCATCAACCGGTCGGAGTTCGACCAGCAGCTCGTGGAGCACGCACAGAAGGCGGGCGCCGAACTGCGTACGGGGGCCACGGTCTCGCGGGTGGAACAGCACGGTTCGGCGGTTCCCGACCGGCGCTCGGTCGCCGTCGTCCTCCAGGACGGCGAGACGCTGCTGGCGCGGGCGGTGGTCGGCGCGGACGGCAGCGCCAGCCGCATAGCAGCACATGTCGGGGTGAAGCTCGACCAGGTCGACCTCGGCCTGGAAGTGGAGATCCCGGTGCCGGAGACGGTCGCCGAGGACTGGAAGGGCCGGGTCCTCATCGACTGGGGTCCTCTTCCCGGCAGTTACGGGTGGGTGTTCCCCAAGGGCGACACCCTCACCGTCGGGGTGATCTCGGCGCGCGGCGAAGGGGCCGCCACCAAGCGGTACTTGGAGGACTTCGTCGCCCGGCTCGGCCTCGCCGGCTTCGAGCCCAGCATCTCGTCCGGGCATCTGACGCGCTGCCGCGCCGACGACTCGCCGCTGTCGCGGGGGCGGGTGCTGGTGTGCGGGGACGCGGCGGGGCTCCTGGAGCCGTGGACCCGCGAGGGCATCTCCTTCGCGCTGCGCTCCGGGCGGCTGGCGGGGGAGTGGGCGGTCCGGATCGCGGAGGCCCACGACGCCGTGGACACGCGGCGGCAGGCACTGAACTACGCCTTTGCGATCAAGGCGGGGCTGGGTGTGGAGATGAGCATCGGCAAGCGCCTGCTCGCGATCTTCGAGCGCCGGCCGGGGGCGTTTCATGCCGCGCTCACCGGCTTGCGGCCCGCGTGGAAGGCGTTCGCGGGCATCACCCGCGGCTCCACCTCCCTGGGCGAGATGATGCGCTCGCATCCGATGGCGCAGCGGGCTCTGACCAGGTTCGACCGCTGAAGACCTGGGCCTGTTGAGACTGTGCACCGCACCGTGCTCACTCAGCGGGCTCGGGTACAGGGCTCCGTGACTGTCCGGGCCGGCGGGTGGCGGGGCCCAGATCGCGTCCGTCGAGCACTTCGATGTCGGTGACACCCGTCGCAGACGGGTCCAGGGTCAGCCAGATGACGTCCTCGCCGTCGCGCTGCAGCTGCGACGTCCGAGATCCCGATGAGCCGAGCGGTGCGGTCAGCAAGGAGGCCGCCGGGCTCGGGCCGAAGCGCGTACTCCGCCGGGAGTAGGTGTGATCACCTCGCTCGGCTGACGCCCCCGGCGGCCCGCGGCGTCTAGCGTGGCGGGCATGGCAGAGCAGCGCACACGCCGGTGCGGTGGACCACCCTGGACCAGGGGCGGTCCAGCACGGAGCCGGTGGCACGGGCCCCCGTGGTGGAACCCTCGCGGCGAGGAGGAAGAGGTCGACGGCCGGCCTCGTTGGCCGTGGCGTTCGACGCTGCTTCTCACCGTGTTCGTCCTCGTCGGCAGCAATTTCGCCGCCCAGGCACAGCCCGAACGGGAGCCGCTCGACGCTTTCGCGCGTGCCCTGCTCCTCGGGGGCAGTCTGCTGCTCCTGTGGCGGCAGCGGTTTCCGGTGCTGGTGGTGTCCGGCGCCGCGGCCTTGGCACTTGTCTACTTCAGTGGGGGATATCCGTACGGACCGGTCTTCCTCACGGTCGCGCTCGCCTGCTTCAGCGCGGTCGTCGCCGGGCACCGCCGGGCGGCCTGGGCCGCGCTCGGCACGTTGTGGACGGTCCATCTTCTGGTGGGGCACTGGCTCTACCGGTGGCTGCCCCCGAAGGGGGACCCCGCCTCCTCATGGGGCGAGGAGGTCGCCATCGCCGCCTGGACGGTGGCGATCCTCGCCGTTTCCGAACTCGTCCGCGTCCGCCATGAACAGTGGGACCGCGACCGGGCCGAACGCCGGCAGGCGGCCAGGCGGCGCGCCGACGAGGAGCGGCTGCGCATCGCCCGCGAACTGCACGACGTCCTGGCGCACAGCATCTCGGTCATCAACGTCCAGGCGGGCGTCGGCCTCGCGCTGCTCGACTCCGACCCGGAGCAGGCACGTACCGCGCTCACCACCATCAAGGCCGCGAGCAAGGAGGCACTGGGGGAGGTGCGCCACGTACTCGACACGCTGCGCACGCCCGGTGACGCGCCCCGCGCTCCGGCGCCCGGCCTCGACCGTCTCCCCGAACTCGTGGAACAGGCGGCGAGTGCCGGTCTGACCGTCGCCGTCGCCGACGCCGTCGAGAACCGGGGCGGCAGCGGGAGACTGTCGCCGGGCGCCGATCTCGCCGCGTTCCGTATCGTCCAGGAGGCGCTGACCAACGTCGTACGGCATTCCGGGTCGCGGCACGCGCGCGTGTGGGTCGACCGCACACGCGACGCCCTGCGGCTGCGCGTCGACGACGACGGCCCGGCGACCGGCGAGGACGCGGGCGGCAGCGGCAACGGACTGGCCGGAATGCGGGAGCGGGCCGCGGCCCTGGGTGGCACCATCGAGGCCGGGCCACGCGAGGACGGCGGCTTCCGGGTACTGGCCGTGCTGCCGTTGAAGAACGCGCTCGGGGTGCCGGGGGCCTCGTCGTCCGAGGCACCACCGGCGCTCGCGGAACCCCCGCAACCCCCGCAACCCCCGCAGCCTTCGGCGCCTTCGGCACCCGAGAAGTCCCGCACACCCAAGGAGGACCAGTGATCCGCGTACTGCTCGCCGACGACCAGTCACTGGTGCGCGCGGGCTTCAAAGCGCTTCTCGACGCCCAGCCGGACATCGAGGTGGCGGGAGAGGCCGCCGACGGGGCGGAGGCCCTGCGGGGAGTACGCGCACTGCGGCCCGACGTCGTCCTGATGGACATCCGTATGCCGGTGCTCGACGGCCTCGCCGCGACGCGTCGCATCACCGACGACCCGGATCTGCGGGACGTCAGGGTCGTCATGCTCACCACCTTCGAACTCGACGAGTACGTCTTCGAGGCGATTCGGTCGGGGGCGTCCGGCTTTCTCGTCAAGGACACCGAACCGGACGAACTCCTGCGCGCTGTCAGGGCGGTGGTCGAGGGCGACGCACTGCTCTCGCCGGGTGTGACGCGTCGCCTGATTGCCGAGTTCGCGGCGCGCTCGAAGGAGCCGGCGGCCGCGGACGCGCTCGCCCGGCTCACCGAGCGGGAGCGGGAGGTGATGGCGCTGGTCGGCATCGGACTGTCGAACGACGAGATCGCGAGGCGTCTCGTGGTCAGCCCCTTGACGGCCAAGACCCACGTCAGCCGCACCATGGTGAAGCTGGGAGCCCGTGACCGGGCCCAACTGGTCGTCCTGGCCTACGAGTCGGGGCTGGTGCGGCCGGGCTGGCTGGGCTGAGAGCCCTGCCGGAAACGGACCAGTACCGAGATCACCCGTAGGAGGAAGAGGACGGTCGCGAGCGCGGTCCCTGCGGTGAGCAGGACCCTTTCGACCGCCTGGGGCAGGTCGAAAAGCAGTGCGGGGCCGGCGAGAACTCCGAACACCACGGCCGCGGCGAACACGGCGCTGGCCAGCGCGTATCCGATCTCCACAGTGATCGCGTCCCGCTCGGACTGAGTCCGCTGCCCCCTGGTGTGTTCCATACGGGCAGTGTCACAGCCGAGCGCCCGGCAGGGCAAGGAAGCCCGCCGGGCACGTCACGGCCTGGGAGCCGGCGACAAGGTGCTGCCGCTGCAAAGAGCGGTGTCGGCGCGGAAGTCGGCGGGCGAGACGGGCGGATCGGGCGGGTCTTTCGGTGCGGGCGGCTGACCGCTGCCGGCAGGTCGGCTCAGCTCCAGGTGACTCCGGACCTCTCCCGCCACAGCTTCGCGAGTGACGCGTCGCCCGTCACGGCAGGGGCGGCCCGGCGGTTCCACAGCGCCAGGTAGAGGTGCGCGGCGGTTCCCGTCAACTCGCAGTCTGCGTCCGCCGCTTCACCCCGCTCGGCAGCGGGCGGTCCGGTCGACAGGCGCAAGGTCCACACGGCGGCCGTGTCCGAGGCCCGCACCCTCAGTACGCGCGGCTCGTCCGTCCGTACCCGGCTCTTGTCCCGTGCGTGGAAGCCGAGGAGCAGTTCTTCGATGCCGTCGACCGCGAAGTCCACGCCGATCGCGCTCGACACACCTCCGAGTGCGGACTCGGCGGGGCCCGTGGATTCGGCGTCGCCCGTGGGTCCGGCGCCGAGCGCGGACTCGGCGTCGACCCGGTGCACGGTCGTTTCGTGGGCCTGCCGCCGCGCCCAGAACGCCAGTGGTGACGGGGCCGGCAGAAAACTCCAGCACTTTACGTCGGGCGGCGCGGCGGCGAGCGTGTCGACGAGCCGCCGGTGCCCGTGCCGGAACCAGGCCAGCAACTCGGCGCCGTCAAGGTCCGGCAGGCCGCCGTCGGGGTGGTACGACGTGTGTCCCTCGGCGACGAACGCCGTGGCCCAGCGATGCACCATGCCGGTGTGCCGCACAAGATCCCGCACCCGCCAGTCCGGGCAGGTCCGCACCACGGCGCCGGGCCCGGCCTTCTCCGCGGCCTCGGCCAGCCACCGGCCCTCCCGGTCCAGGGTTCGAATGAGCTCGGCAGTCTCCATGGGGGGAAGTGTGCCCGATGGAGGGCACTCCGGGGGAGGAGTGCACGGAGTCCCGAACGCCGCCCGGCGCTCCTACTGCGTACCGTCCTCTCAACCCGGCGCTCAGGCGGCGGAGTCCGCGTCCGACCCGGTGGCCGGATCTCCGGGATCCGCGTCCCCGGGGTTCTCGTCGAAGCTCGCGAAGTAGGTGGCGGCCATGTCCTCGTCGGCGTGGCCCTGTGCGGCAGCACGGTCGAAGCGTTCGGCGCTCGCGGCCGCGACATCGAGGCGGATCCCGTGCTGCTCGCCGGCCTCGACGATCAGGCGGGCGTCCTTGGCGGCGGTGGACACGGCGAAGGAGGCCGGCGAGAACCGGTCCTCCAGGATGAGGGCGCCCTTGGCGCGCAGGTACCCCATGTCGAGCGGGCCGTCGGCGATGGCGTCGAAGAAGCTCTGCGGATCCACACCCAGCGCCTTGGCCAGGGCGAGGGTCTCGCCGGTCGCGCTGGTGGCGGCGATGACCCAGCTGTTGGCCACGAGCTTGAGACGGGTGGCGCTGCCCGCGGCTCCGTCCTCGCCGGTCCACACCGTACGGGCGCCGACCGCGTCGAAGACCGGCGTCACGGCATCCCGGCCGTCGCTCGGCCCGGCGGCGAGGACGAGCAACTGCCCTGCCTCGGCGGGCTGTCGGGTGCCGAGCACGGGCGCGTCGTAGAAGAGCAGGCCTTTCTCGCGGGCGAAACCGGCCAGCTCGCGGACGGACTCGATGCCCGCCGTCGTCGACTGCACCCATGGGGTGCCGGCGCGCAGGGCGGGCGAGGCTTGCCGCATCACGTCCAGCACGGCGGGGCCGTCGTACAGCATCGTCAGGACGACGTCGGCGCCCTCGACCGCCTCGGCGGGCGTACCGGTGATGTGCACGCCGTCGGCGGCGAGCGGTTCGGCCTTGTCGCGGCTGCGGTTCCAGGCCCGGACGGTGTGTCCGGCGCCGGCGAGGTTACGGGCCATCGCGGCGCCCATGATTCCGGTGCCCAGGACACTGACAGTGAGCTTGTCGGTCATGACATCAACTTCCTGATCTGTTCGGTGCCGGGACACCACTGCGCGAGGGAAACCACTGTGCGTGTGGACACCACTGTGCCGTGTGCCGCTGTGTGACGGCGGCACGCTGCCGGTCGTGTTCCGGGTGTCGAACCGCCTCCCCGGCCACTCGCTAGCAGAAGCCGGTTGCCCGCCGGCCGCCGGCCGCCGGCCGGTCTGTCGGTCGGCCGGTCTGTCGGTCGGTCGGCCTGTCGGTCTGTCGGTCCGTCAGGCGTCGGCCTGTGTCGCCCGTCGCGTCCCGTACCCGACGGCGGCCGCCACCGCCGCCAGCACCGCCACGCTGGTGAGGGCGGTGGGCAGGGAGAACCAGTCCGCCATGAACCCGATCGCGGGCGGGCCGAGGAGCATGCCGCCGTAGCCCAGGGTGGAGGCGACGGCTACGCCGCTGGGGCCTGCCAGCGCTCCGGCGCGTTCGACGGCGACCGGGAAGATGTTCGCGAGTCCGAGCCCGGTGACGGCGAAGCCGAGCAGGGCCGCCCATACGGAGGGCGAGAGCGAGCCGAGGAGCATACCGACGGCGGCCGTGGCGCCGCCCGCGACCACGGTCCGGCTCAGCCCGAGCCGTTCCAGGAGCCTGGTCCCGGTCAGCCGGCCGATCGTCATGGCCAGCGCGAAACAGGTGTAGCCGGCCGCGGCGACACCCGGATGAGCACCCAGGTCCTGCTCCAGGTGCAGGGCGCCCCAGTCGGCCAGGGCGCCCTCGCCGTACGCCGTGCAGAGGGCGATCAGGCCGAAGACGATGACCAGCCGGCGGGTCCGGGCGTCCAGCCTCCGCGGGACTCGTTCCTCGCGAGGCGGACGCGCCCCGGGCTCTTCGCCGTCCGGCGGCACCGGGGCCTCGCACCGGAGCAGGACGCGCCCCGCTCCGGCGGTCACCAGCAGGCCGATCACCGTCAGGCCCAGCAGGTGCCGCATCGGGGACAGGGATCCCGCGACGAGGCCGCCGAGCCCCGCCCCGACCATTCCGCCCAGGCTGAACGCGGCGTGGAAACTCGGCATGATGGGACGCCGCAGCGCGGCCACGAGGTCGACGGCGGCGCTGTTGAAGGCGACGTTGATCCCGCCGTAGGCGGCGCCGAAGACCAGGAGTACGGCGCCGAGGGTGAGGGCGGAGTGGGTGAGCGGGGGCAGCGCGATGCTGAAGGAGAGCAGGACGCCGCAGACGACGGTGACGGGGTGGCTGCCGTAGCGGCGGCACAGTCGCCCGGTGAGCATCATCGTGATGACGGCTCCGGCGGACACGCCGAGCAGCGCGAGGCCCAGCGCGCTGGCGGAGGCGCCGGTCTGTTCCTTGATGGCGGGGATGCGGACGACCCAGCCGGCGAAGACGAAGCCGTCGAGGGCGAAGAAGACGGTGAGGGCGATACGGAGCCTGGTGAGGTCGCTGCTGTGACCGCCCGGCACGGCGCTGTGCTTTCGGGCTTTGTTTATTAGCGGCACAAAGGCAGGCTAGGTGTGAGCCGTGACGGGGGCAAGGGGGTCGGCGGACGCCGGAGCCCGAGGAGTGTTCAGGTCAGCCGGTCGACGACGAGTTCGTACGAGCGGCGGATGATCTGGCAGGCACGGCGGGGCCTGTCGCGGCACTAGGCAGGGGAGCTGCTGGTGCGCGACGTCTCCGCGGCGATCGCCGCGCAGTTGTCCGCCCTCGCGGACGAGGCCGCGCTGGAGATCTCCTGACCCCGCCCCGGTCTCGGCGACCCAGGACGATCCACCGGCCGGGCGACCCAGGACGGTCCGGAAGTCCTCGGCGCCCGGCGCGGGTCAGGCCTTCGCGCGGCCCCGGGTCGCGAGCTTCTTCAGCAGGGGCCAGATCAGCAGCAGGGCCGTCACCGCGTACACCGTCACCGCGAAGGGCGTGTTGACCAGTCCCGAGACGCTGCCGTCGCTGATCTGCAGGGCTCGGCGGAGCTGCTGCTCGGCGTTGGGGCCGAGGATGACGCCGATGACGGCGGGCAGCACCGGCAGACCGTAGCGCCGCATGCCGAAGCCGATCAGGCCGATGATCAGGAGGATCACCAGGTCGATGACCTCGCCGCCGACCGCGTACGCGCCGACCGCCGCGAAGAACAGGATGCCCGCGTACAGGTACGGCCGGGGGATGCGCAGCAGCTTCGCCCACACCGGCGCCAGCGGCAGGTTGAGCGCGAGCAGCAGCACCATGCCGACGAAGAGGGAGGCGATCAGACCCCACACCAGGTCGGGTTCGCGCTCGAAGAGGAGTGGGCCCGGCTGGATACCGTACTGCTGGAAGGCCGCCAGCATCACGGCCGCTACCGCCGTCGTCGGCAGACCCAGGGTCAGCATGGACACCAAGGTGCCCGCCGCGGAGGCCGACGCCGCCGACTCCGGCCCCGCCACTCCCTCGATCGCACCCTTGCCCCAGTCGTCCGGGTGCTTCGACAGGCGCTTCTCCGCCGCGTACGACAGGAAGGTGGGGATCTCGGCGCCGCCGGCCGGGATCGCGCCGAACGGAAAGCCGATCAGCGGTCCGCGCAGCCACGACTTCCAGGTCCGCCGCACATCGGCACGGCCCAGCCAGGGCCGGCCCACCGGGATCGGCTCGCCCGTACTGCGCCGCAGGTGCGCCGCCACCCACAGCGCCTCGCCGATCGCGAACAGACCGACCGCCACGATCACCACGTCGATACCGTCGGCGAGCTGGAGGGAACCGAAGGTGAGCCGCTGCTGGCCGGTCATCTGGTCCAGGCCGACGAGGCCGAGGGTCAGACCGATGAGCAGGGACGCGAGCCCTCTGATCCGGGACGAGCCCAGCACCGACGTCACGGCGATGAACGCCAGCACCATGATGGCGAAGTAGTCCGGCGCGCCGATGTCCACCGCGAGCTCGGCGACCGTCGGGGCGAGCGCGACCAGCAGGATCGTACCGATCAGGCCGCCCGCGAAGTGACCGATGGCGGCGGCCGCGAGCGCCTGCGCGCCCCGCCCCGCCTTGGCCATCGGATTGCCCTCCATGGCCGCGACCACGGCAGCGCTCTCGCCGGGCGTGTTCAACAGGATCGAGGTGGTCGAACCGCCGAACATCGCCCCGTAGTAGATCCCCGCGAACATGATGAACGCGCCGATCGGCTCCAGCCCGTACGTGACCGGCAGCAGCAGCGCGACCGCCATCGCGGGGCCGATGCCGGGCAGGACACCGATCGCGGTGCCGAGCAGCACACCGAGGGCTGCCCACAGCAGGTTGACGGGTGTGAGGGCCGTACCGAAGCCGTCCATCAGGGAGTTGAAGGCGTCCATGTCACAGCACTCCCATCAGCGGGCCGCCCGGCAGGGGTACTCCGAGCAGGTTGTTGAAGACGGCGTAGGTGGCGAGGGAGAGGACGGCCGCGATGAGAGGGTCCTTGTCGAGCCGGCGGCTGCCGAGCGCGAAGGCGGCACCCCAGAAGAGGAGCGCGCCCGCGATGGGGAAGCCGAGCGGTTCGATGAGGACGGCCGACCCGAGGAACACCCCGGTGAGCAGCAGCACCGTGCGCCAGTCGGCCGGTTCGGACAGGTCGACGTCCTCGCCGCCTTCCGCCTCGCCATGACCGCCGCGCAGGACGTCGACGGCGAGGAGCGCGGCGATCACGAGGAGCCCGATGCCGACCACGATCGGCACGGTCTTGGGTCCGACGGGCCCCCGCTGCGTGATGTCGACGTCCATGGTGAGCGCGTCGGTCAGGACCAGCGCGCCGAGCCCCAACAGCATGACGCAGACGCCGAGTTCGGAGTGCTCACGCAGCCACGAGCGCCGTGTGTCCGTGGACGTCGGGGGCGTCGGGGGGATGTCGGTGGTCCGCGTCGTCACAGTCCCAGCTCCTTCAGCACCGAAATCACGCGCTTGTCCTGGGCGTCCAGGAAGTCGCCGAACTTCGCGCCGGTCAGGAAGGCGTCGTCCCAGCCGTTCTGCTCCAGGGACTTCCGCCACTCGGGGGAGTCGTGCAACTCCTCGACCAGGCGTACGAGCTTGTCGCGTTCGGCGTCGGACAGACCGGGCGGGGCGACGATGCCGCGCCAGTTGGTGAAGTCCACGTCGTAGCCGGACTCCTTGAGGGTGGGCGCGTCCAGTTCGTCGACGCGCTCGGGGCCGGTGACGGCGAGGATCCGCAGCTCGCCCGCCTTGATCTGGTCGAGGTACTCGCCGACGCCGGACACCCCGAAGGCGACCTTGTTGCCGAGGATCGAGGCGAGCAGCTCGCCACCGCCGTCGAAGGGGATGTAGTTGACGTCCTTCGGGTCGATGCCCGCGGCCCGCGCCATCAGCATGGGCGCGAGGTGGTCGGGCCCGCCGGGCGAGGACCCGCCGCCCACCGGAAGCTTGCCCGGGTTGGCCTTCCAGGCGCCGACGAGCTGGTCGACCGACTTGTACGGGGAGTCCTTGCCGACCACGACGACGTCCTGCTCCTCGGTGAGCCGGGCGATCGGGGTGGTGTCAGCGAGTGTCTTGGGCGCGTCGTTGGAGTGCACCGCGCCCACCACGCCGAGACCCATCGACATGGCGAGCTTGCCGTTGCCGTGCTCGCTCACCAGCCGGCTCAGCCCGACGGTGCCGCCGGCGCCAGGCAGGTTGAACACTTCGACGTTGTGGGTGAGTCCGGCGTCCTCGGCGTTCTTCGCGGCCGTCCGGGCCGTGATGTCGTAGCCGCCGCCGGGCGTGTTGGGGACCATGAAGCGCAGGCCAGGGATCTGTGTGCCGGTCTCGGCGCCGCTGCCGGGCGTGAGCAGCGGAGGTCCCACGAGCACGAGCACGGCGGCCCCGAGCAGGGCGAGGGGAGTGCGCAGGCGCACGAGTTCCACCACCTGTCGGTACGTCGATGAGGTATCGGGAGGGGAGTACGGGGAGCAGTGGGATGGGGAGGGGGGGACGAGGAGCGGGGACGGGGAGCGGGGACGGGGGGCGGAGCGTGATGTGGGCCACATGGTGCCCCCGCGGTCCGGAGTCTGTCTCTCTTCCGGAACCAACGGAGGTTGTGGTCTTTGTGTCACCCGACGGTCTTTGTGTCACCCGGCACTCGTCACCGGCCCCCGGCGGGGGCCATGATGGGGTGACCCGGCAGCTGAGCCGTTCGATGCCGTGTCAGCACGAGAGATTGAGTCCGTCGTGGTCGCCGCCTTCCGTCGCCAGACCCTCGCGGGCGAGATGCTGGTGCTTCAGCTCGCCATCGTCGTGGTGGTGCTGCTGGCGGTCGCCGCGGTCTCCCTCGCGCAGTCGGAGGCGACGTTCAACCGCGTCGAGGGCCGCCGGGTCATCGCGCTGGCCGAGCAGTTGGCCGCCAACCCCCTGGCGCGCAGCCAACTCCTGCAGCCCGCGCCGCGGCAGGCCCTCGCCCCGTTGGTGAACTCCACGCAGACACAGTCCGGGGTCACCTCGGTGACGGTGGCCGACGCCGACGGCCGGATCGTCAGCTCCACCGACCCCACGGTGATCGGCGACCCGCTGCCCCTGGGCGAGGGCGCGGCCGTGGGCCGAGGCTGGTCCGGCTCACTGACGCTGGACGGCAACCGCGAACTCGTGGCACAGGTGCCCGTACTCGGTGCGACGCAGAGGAACCTCGGCCGGCACCTGGGCACGGTGATGATCGGCGAGGCGGACCCGACGGTGTGGCAGCGTCTGAACGGGGCGTCCTCGTACCTCCTCGCCTACTTGGGCATCGCCAGCGGGCTCGGTCTGATCGGTTCCTGGCTGCTGGCCCGGCGCGTCAAACGGCAGACCCTCGGCCTGGA
Organism: Streptomyces sp. NPDC048484; assembly: GCF_040651415.1. Taxonomy (NCBI): domain Bacteria; kingdom Bacillati; phylum Actinomycetota; class Actinomycetes; order Kitasatosporales; family Streptomycetaceae; genus Streptomyces; species Streptomyces sp. NPDC048484. The sequence goes on along the minus strand of NZ_JBEZJY010000011.1, from coordinate 58,214 downwards.
ACCCCGCGAGATCGCCGGCCTCGCCGAGCACCGCGAGGCGATGCTGTACGGGATCGCCGAGGGCGTGATCGCCCTGGACCCGCAGCACCGGCTGACCCTGGCCAACGACATGGGCCGGCGCCTTCTCGACCTGCCCGCCGACTGCGTGGGCCGAAGTCTCGCCGAACTCGGCATCGAGGGGCGGCTGCGGGACGTCCTGGCGGGGGACCGGGACGGCGCGGCAACCGAAAGCGAGCGCGGCGAGCATGACGAGCACGGCGAGCGTGATGAGCATGATTCGCGCGACGAGCGCGACGAGGTCGTCGTCCGGCACGGGCGGGTGCTCGTGATGAACCGGATGACCGTCGTCAAGGACGGCCGCCCGCTCGGCTCGGTCACCACCCTGCGGGACCGCACCGAACTGGCCCGGCTGGAACGGGAGATCGGATCCTTCCGCAGCTCCTCCGAGCTACTGCGGGCGCAGGCCCATGAGTTCGCCAACCAGCTGCACACCATCTCCGGACTCATCCAGATCGGTGAACAGGACGAAGTCGTGCGCTACATCCGCGCGTTGAACCAGCGCCGTCAGTCGCTGGACGTCACCCTCAGCCGCCGCGTCCGTGACACCGCCGTCGCCGCCCTGCTCATGGCGAAGTCCTCCCTGGCGGCGGAACGGAAGGTCAGCCTGCGCATCTCGGAGGGGACCGCCCTCGACCGGCTCACCCCGGAGGACGCCGCCGACGTGGCGACGGTGGTCGGCAACCTCGTCGACAACGCCGTGGACGCCGCGTCCGTCGCGGCCGTCGGACGTGAACCGGGCGGACGTGAACCCGGCGGCCATGAACCCGGCGGTCATGAGGCCTGGGTGGAGGTCGAACTGCGGCAGGACGCCTCCAGTGTGGAGATCGTGGTCCGCGACTCGGGTCCCGGCGTCGCACCTGAACTCGCCCGGGAGGTGTTCTCGCACGGCTTCACGACCAAGGCCGCCCAGGAGGGCGAGCGCGGGATCGGTCTGGCGCTCACCCGTCTGGTCTGCGAGCGTCACGGTGGTGAGATCTCTGTGACCAACACCTCCGACGGGGCGATGTTCACCGCACGCATGACCGTCAGCCACCTCACCGACGCGGTGGCGGAAGGAGCGACACGATGAACGGGGCGCCCGACAGGGCCGAAATGATCAGTATGTCCGAAACGATCGGCACGTCCGGTACATCCGGTACGTCCGGCACGATCGACGTGCTCGTGGTGGACGACGACTTCATGGTGGCGCGGGTCCACCGCGCCTTCGTCGATCGCGTCGAGCCGTTCCGCGTCGTGGGTGTCGCCAGCACCGGCGAACAGGCTGTCCGCGCCGTCGACGAGCTGCGCCCCGACCTCGTCCTGCTCGACCTGTATCTGCCGGACCTCTTCGGCCTGGACGTCATCCCCAGGCTGCGTACCGCCGGCCACGACTGCGATGTCATGGTCATCAGCGCCGCACGGGAGGCGGACACGGTGCGTGGCGCCGTCCGCCACGGCGTCGTCGACTACCTCCTCAAACCGTTCGAGTTCGAGGACCTGCGCGCCCGGCTCGACCGTTACGCCGGCCGGCGTGGCCGTCTGCTCGCCACCGTCGTGCACGGCCAGGCCGACGTCGACCGAGTGCTGGCCGGAGCTGCCGTGCCGACCTCGACCGTCGGCACACTGCCCAAGGGTATGAGTGTGGAGACGGCAGCGCTGATCGAACGTACTCTCCGGACCGCGGAGAACACCCTGTCCGCCGCCGAGTGCGCGACGCTGGCCGGCATCTCCCGCGTCAGCGCCCGCCGTTACCTGGAGCACTTCCACACCATCGGCAGCGCCGACGTGACCCTGCGCTACGGAGCGGCGGGGAGACCCGAGCGCCGTTACCGCTTCCGAGGGCACGCGAAGTCGCGGCAGCGGCCCGGCGATGAGGCCCGTGCCTAGACCGCGCGTACCCGTTTGTCCGGCGTGACCTCGGCCCGGTGGGGGCCTTGCCGGCCGTCGGGTGTGCCGTTCCCGGTGACTGGGGACGGCCTGCTTGTCAGTGGCCCGTGGCACGATCGCGGGTATGACATCGGTCGACGAACGGCTCGTTCATGAGGCGGCCGACAGGTACGGCGTTCCCGGTCCTGTCGTTCAGGAGGTGATGGCCCGGTCCCGGCCGTGTCTCCACCTGGTGCCGTACGAAAGTCTGTCTCCGTCCCGGCGGGAGAACGCCCGCCCGGTCGGCCGCTCGGGCGGGCTGCCCTTGTTGGCGTACGGGACCAACTGGCCAGAACCAGAAGTGAGAGAGCCGCTCGTACTGAGCCTCGACTGCGCGGCCCTGCCCCACGACGTCCTGGATATCGAACTGCCGGCCGACGGACATCTGCTGTTCTTCACCGCGATCGAATACCCGCCGGAGTCGTCCGTGGTCCTCCACGTCCCTGCCGGAGCACCGACCACCGAGCGCTCCGCGACGTATGAGTTCCACGACGAGAGCATGGAGATCACGGTCTACGAACCGGGCGACCTGTACCCGGTGGCCGGCCTGAGCCTCGACAGGGAGTTGGGCCCGACAACGAGCGCCTTCCTGCACGAGATCGGAGACGGAGAAGCGCTGTACCGTTTCAGGGAAGCCGTCCGCGATGCGGCCTCCGGCGAAACCCGCGTCGGCGGCTGCGTACAGCTCGGCGGGTTCTCCGACCCGTGGGACATGGCACCGGACGAGGGAGACTTCGTACTCCTCGCACAAATACCCGGGCAGGCGATCGACTACGACGTCTTCACCATGAACCTGATCGTGGGCACCCGTCAGGACATTGCCGCCCGACAGTACGCCAGCCTCCAGTACGACCAGCAGTGCTGAGCCGCATCCGAGTCGCGGACGGTGTCCGACAGCTCAGACCATGACGACCTTGACGCCCGCCTCCTCGAACCGCTCCACCGTCTCCCTGTCCGCAGCCGCGTCCGTGACCAGTGTGTCCACCGCGCCGGCCGGGCAGATGCGGGCGAAGGCCCGGCGTCCCAGTTTGCTGGAGTCGGCGGCGACGATCACGCGCTCGGCGCGCTCGCACAACAGGCGGTTGATCGCGGCCTCCGCTTCGTCGGTCGCCGCGGCGCCGTGGGTGACGTCGAAGGCGACCACGCCGAGTACGGCCACGTCGAGCGAGATCTGGCCGAGAACGCCGTCGGCCAGCGGGCCGACGAGCTCGTACGACTGCGGTCGGGCGACGCCACCGGTCAGCACGATCTTGAACTGGGGGCGTACGGCCAGCTCGTTGGCGATGTTGAGGGCGTTCGTGACGATGGTGAGGGCCGGTGAACCGGAGGTGAGGTCGCGGTGTACGGCCAGGGCGCGGGCCACGTCCGTGGTGGTCGTGCCGCCTGTCAGGCCCACCACCTCACCGGGAGCCACGAGGTCCGCCACCGCCTTCGCGATGCGCTGTTTCTCCGAGGCGTGGCGGGCCGTCTTGTAGCGCAGAGGCAGCTCGTACGACACGCCGTGCACGACCGCGCCGCCCCTGGTGCGTACGAGCATCTGCTGCTCGGCGAGCTGGTCGAAGTCGCGCCGGATCGTCGCGGCCGACACCGCCAGATCGGCCGCCGCCTCCTCGACATCCAGCCGGCCGCGCTCGACGAGCAGTTCCAGGAGTGCCTGCCAGCGGGCGTCGCGCGACATCCGTACTCTCCATCCATCGACCAATGCTTGATTGTGCTTGAAAACTCGCTATATCTTGCAAGAGTAATCATCCTGTCAGGGTGATTATCCCACTGGGAGGGTGCGGCGTGAGCCATGTCGAGGAAGAACTGATGACCCAGCCCGAGTGCTGGGTCCGGGCCGCAGGGGAGGCCGGGGAGCACGCGTCCGTGCTGCCCGCGGCGGGGGAGCGTGTCGCGCTGGTCGGCTGCGGCACCTCGTGGTTCATGGGGCAGGCCGTGGCGGCACTGCGCGAGCAGGCGGGGCAGGGCGAGACGGACGCCTTCGCCGCCTCCGAGTTCCCCCATGGCCGCTCGTACGACCGCGTGATCGCCCTGACCCGTTCAGGCACCACCACCGAGGTCCTCGACCTGCTCGGGCGGCTGAAGGGGCGGACGCGCACGATGGCGGTCACCGCGGATCCGCGGACTCCCGTGATGGGAGCGGCTGACGACGTCGTCGTACTCGACTACGCCGACGAGCGGTCCGTCGTGCAGACGCGGTTCGCGACCACAGCGCTCACCCTGCTTCGCGCGCATCTCGGCCTGCACACCGACGCCGTCGTGGCCGACGCCCGTACCGCGCTGGCCGACCCGTTGCCCGAAGGGCTCGTCGACTGCGCGCAGTTCACCTTCCTGGGGCACGGCTGGAGCGTCGGGCTGGCGAACGAGGCCGGCCTCAAGATGCGCGAGGCCTCCCTGGCGTGGACCGAGGCCTACCCGGCGATGGAGTACCGGCACGGCCCGATCAGCGTCACCACCGCCGGTACCGCGACCTGGATGCTGGGCGACGCACCCGAAGGGCTGGCGCAACAGGTCCGCGACACGGGGGCGTTGTGGGTGGAAGGCGGCCTCGACCCGCTCGCCGAACTCGTTCGCGCCCAGCGCCTCGCCGTGGCTGTCGCCGCGGCCCGGGGACTCGACCCCGACGAGCCCCGCCACCTCACTCGCTCGGTCATTCTCACCACGCCCTGAAGGGACGGTCCATGCCACTCGCAGCAGCCGGTGAGCTGGTCGCCCGGGCCGCCGCCGCCCGAACCGCCGTCGCCGCGTTCAACGTCATCACCCTGGAACACGTCGAGGCCGTCGTCGCCGGTGCCGAGGAGGCGAACGCCCCAGTCATCCTGCAAATCAGCGAGAACGCGGTGAAGTTCCGCCGCGGACGGCTGCTCCCGCTGGCCCGCGCGGCATCCGCCGCGGCCGAACAGGCGGCCGTCCCCGTCGCGTTGCACCTCGACCACGTCCAGAGCGACGGTCTGCTCCGACAGGCGGCGGACGCCGGATTCAGTTCCGTCATGTACGACGCCGCTCGTCTTCCCTATGCCGAGAACCTCGCCGCCACCCGGGCCGCAGCGGACTGGGCCCATGCCCGAGGGCTGTGGATCGAGGCCGAGTTGGGCGAGGTCGGCGGCAAGGCGGGGCAGCCGCCGCTGGACGCCCACGCCGCGGGTGCCCGTACCGACCCGGCCGAGGCCCGCGCCTTCGTCGCTGACGCGGGCGTGGACGCCCTGGCCGTGGCGATCGGCAGCACGCATGCCATGACCACGCGCACCGCCACCCTCGACCACGACCTCCTGGAGCGCCTTGCCGCAGCCGTCGACGTACCGCTCGTGCTGCACGGCTCGTCCGGCGTCCCGGACCCCGAGCTGAGGGCGGCCGTCGCCGGTGGCATCACCAAGGTGAACGTGGGAACCGCGCTGAACATCGCGATGACCGACGCGATCAGGGAGTTCCTGACCGCGCACCCCGAGGCGGTGGACTCGCGCAAGTACCTCGTGGTGGCGCGCGAGGCCATGGCGAGGGCGGTGGCGCGGATCGTCGGCGTTCTGGACGCCCGCTGACGAGCCTGCCGCCGGGGCCGCCGACGTGCCCGCTTACGGGGCCGCCGGCGTGCCCGCCGGCGTGTCGACGAGCCTCTCGAAGAAGAACTCGTGCTTGAGGAACGACACGTCGTACTCACCCCCCGGATACGGCGGAATCAACTGGGCCGCCTGGAACAGCCGCCAGCCGTCCAGCAGCGCGTCCACGCCGGTCGCGTACGGGGGTTCGTCGCTGTCCCCGGTGGTCGGAGAGGTGCGGCCCGTGCCGTCGTACACCGACCAGCCGACCACCGGGGAGTCCAGCGCCGACGTACCCAGGTAGAGGACCAGCACCTGCTGACGGGTACTCATGCGGCGCCCTCCTGCGGGCGGTTGGAAACACGGGTGACCCAGTGCTCAAGGTCGAAGGACTCGTCCCCGGTGAGTGAGCGCCACAACAGCACGCGGTTGTAGAGCTCCAGACGGCCGGTGGCGGGTTCGTACCAGGGGAACGTCGTCGAGAGTTCCCCGGCCACCCGCGGGTCGGCGAGGTCCGAGGTGTCCCACAGGCGTCGCTGCCGTACGGCCGGATTGAAGCGGATCTTGAACATGTACCGCATCGCGTCGCTGTCGTTGCGCCGCCCGCCGTGCCAGAGACCGTGGTGCAGAAACACCACGGTGCCCGCCGGGCAGACGAGCCGTGTCTGGCCGAGCAGGTTCTGGTAGCGGCCGGTGTCCGACTCGTTCGTGCGCCGCAGGTGGCTGCCCGGCACACTGAGGGTGCCGCCCATGTCCAGGGTCACGTCCTGCGGGTAGTACATCAGCTGGATGTCGAAGGCGTCCGTGCGGACATCGATGATCGCGTCACCGTGCAGCGGCTGCGCCGAACCCTCGTGCGGCTCACGGACGTGCACCGCGTGGTGGTCGACGCGCGGCCCGGGGCCCACGAGGCCGCGCAGGACCCCGGCCACCGCCGGAACATCGAGCAGCCGTCGCACGAACGAGCCCTCGGGATAGGCGTCCGCCACCGTGCTGCCGTACGGCACGTCGGGTACGCCCCGCTCCAGGAAGCCGACCGCCTCGGCGTTCATCGGCGCCGGGACCACCGCGTCCAGGCGCAACGAGCCGTGAGCCACGAAGCGGGCCATCCGCACCGAGTCCAGGAGGGGAGGGCGTTCGGGATGTGCCGGAGCGTGCTCGGGGTGTGCCGGAGGGCGCTCGGGATGTGGCGGAGCGTGCTCGGGGTGTGCCGGACGATGCTCGGGATGCGTCATGGGCCGACCGTACGGAGCGGGAGCCGTGCGGCGCGTTGGTCCGTTTCACCACCACTGGTAGTTTTTCACCATGCGGGAGACACTCATCCACCTGGGCGAGCCGCCCGTCGTCGCCAATGCGGGCGTGGGCGTGCACGGTGTCGCGAGCCGCACGGACGTCTTCCGCCTGCCCGAGCTGTGGCAGCTGCACCTGTACCAGTACGAGGCCGAGCTGACCGTGGACGGCACACCGCACCTCATCCGTCCCGGCCGGGTGGGTCTCGTACCACCGGGCACGACGGTCCGCTACCGCTACCAGGGCCGTTCGGAGCACCTGTACGCACACCTGCGCATCGCCCCCGCCGGGGCGCCGCGCACCGTGCCCGTGCTGCAGGACGCCGGAGCCGAACTCCCGATGCTGACCGGCCTGTTGCTCCAGGCGGTCGCCTCCGCACCGGGCGAACCCGAACGCACCCGGGCCGAGATCTGGACCGCTCTGTGGCGTATCGCCCATCTCGCTCCGGCCGCCGAACGCCCCGGCCCGCACCCGGCCGTCACCGCCGCGGTCGCGTACGTCGAGGCGAACCTCGCCGCCCCGCTCACCGTGCCCGCCGTGGCCCGGGCCGCGGGCGTCTCGCACAACCACCTGACCCGGCTCTTTCGCGCGACGACGGGCACCACGGTCGTCGCGTACATCCGCCGCCGCAGGCTCGATCGCGCCCGCCACCTGCTGCGGGCCTCGACCCTGTCCATCCCGGCGGTCGCCGCGTCGGTCGGCATTCCGGATCTGCAGGCCTTCAACAAGGCCTGCAGACGGGAACTCGGCGGGTCCCCGCGAGCCCTGCGCGGCGAGAGCGGAACGGCGCCCGAGTCACTGCCTGTCTGAGCCCGACCGGCCTTCTTACTGCTTGACGGCTTTGAGGACCACGAACTTCGTGTCGCTCGCGACCAGCCGGCTGTTGCCGAAGAGGCGCCGCAGCTTCACGTGGTAGCCGAGATGACGGTTGCCGACCACCCACAGCTCGCCACCCGGCCGCAGCGCCCGGCGCGCCTCGCTGAACATCCGCCACGCCGTGGCGTCGGTCGTCGCCTGGTGCGAGTGGAAGGGCGGGTTGTTCAGGACCAGGTCGACGCTCGCGTCAGGGACGCCGTTCAGGCCGTCGTCGACGCGGAACTCCGCCTTGCCGTGATCCGCGGTGTCGTCGGTGTTCACCCGGTACGTCGCCTCCGCCGAGGCCACCGCCTGGTACGACTCGTCCACGAACAGCACCTCGCTCTCCGGGTGCGCCAGCGCCGCCGCGGTACCGACCACGCCGTTTCCGCAGCCCAGGTCCACGACCCGCCCGGCACCCCGCTCGTACGGCAGATGCTGGAGGAAGAACCTGGTACCGACGTCCAGGCGCTCGGCGCAGAAGACGCCCGCCTCGTTGACGACGGTACGGCCGGAGACGGGGCCGATGCCGTCGGGCAGCGTGTAGCTGAGCGGCCAGGGGTTCGCCGGGCGTACGAGCCCGGGGTTCGGTGTGCACAGGACGAGCCGGGCCTTCTTCTCGGCCAGCGACGTCCGGGTCGGTCCCAGGATCCGCTCGAACAGCTTGAGCGTCGAGGTGTGGATCTCCTTGACCATGCCGGTGCCGACGACGACCGTCCCCTCGTGCACGGCGGGTGCCAGCCGCAGCAGCTGGTCCTCCAGGAGCGCGAGGCTCTTGGGGACGCGCACCAGCAGCACGTCGACGCGCTCGGGCGCCGGGTCCTGGGTGGTGAGAAGTCGTACGGATGCCAGGTCGGCGCCGTTGCGCGCCAGGTTGGCGCGGGTCGCCTCCCGTGTGAGGTACGAGTCGGTGATCTGCACCGGCCCGTGTGCGCCGAGGGCCGTGGTGAGGGCGCCCCAGCGGTCACCGACCACGACGACCGTGCCTTCCAGCGACTGGCCGTCGGCTGCGAGATGCTTCAGCAGATACTCGTCGGAGGCGTCCCACGCACGGAGCTGGTCACGGGAGTCCTCGGGGAAGCGCGCCAGCATCAGCTCGGCCGAGGGGGTCGTCATACGGTCGGTCATCGGGTCCAGGCTAGCCGAGGCGCAGATCAGGGCGGGGCGGCGGCCCGGTGCGCGGACTGCGCGAGGATGGGGAGCATGGACGCCGAACTGTTTCCCAGGAGCCGGACGGAGATCGCGCCGGGTGCGGTACACCTGCCGGACTGGCTGACATCCGAGCGTCAGGGCGAGCTCCTGGAGGCCTGCCGCGACTGGGCCCGCCCGCCTGCCGGGCTGCGCACGGTCCGTACACCCGGCGGCGGCACCATGACCTCCCGGCAGGTCTGCCTCGGTTGGCACTGGTATCCGTACGGCTACGCGGCGACGGTCGTCGACGGGGACGGGGCGCCCGTGAAGAAGCTCCCCGCCTGGCTCGCGGAGCTGGGGCGCCTGGCAGTGCGGGACACCTTCGGAGACGCTGCCGACACGGCAGGGGCCCCGGCACCGGCACCAGCACCAGCACCTTCGTACGACTACGACTACGACATCGCGCTCATAAACTTCTACGACGCCGACGCCCGCATGGGTATGCACCGCGACAGCGACGAGCAGTCCGACGCCCCGGTGGTGTCGCTGAGCCTCGGCGACACGTGCGTCTTCCGCTTCGGCAACACCGGGTCGAGAGGTCGCCCCTACACGGACGTGGAGCTGCGCAGTGGCGACCTGTTCGTGTTCGGCGGCGCGTCCCGGCTCGCCTACCACGGTGTACCGCGCGTCCACGCGGGCACGGCGCCGCCCGAGTTGGGACTGACGGGCCGTCTGAACGTCACGTTGCGGGTGAGTGGCCTCGGAGCCGTCTGACCGGTCACCGGGCGACCGGATCATGGGAGACTCGCCCTCATGAGCGGCAATGCGACCCCCAGCGCGGCGGGAGAAGGAAGCACCAGGACACGGCTGGACCGAGGGCGGGGTGCGCTCGGACCCGCGTTGGAGCTCGTGCACACCGGACGCGCGCCGACACGCGCCGTGCTGACCGCCGAGCTGGGCGTCACGCGCGCCACGGCGGGCGCGGTCGCCGCGGAGCTGGAGGCGCTCGGTCTGATCCACGTCGACGCCCGCCCCGGCGCCGCCGCCGGCTCGCAGGGCCGCCCCTCACACCGCCTGGAAGTCGCCGTGGACGGCCCCGTCGCCCTCGCCGCCCAGGTGCACGCCGACGGCTACCGGGCCGCCCTGGTGGGCCTCGGAGGCCGGATCGTGGCGACCGCTCCCGGCTGCGAGACCGTGGACGCCGACCCGGCGAAGGTGCTCGGCTCGGTCGTGGAGGCGGGCGCCGAACTGCTCCGGCAGACGGGACGCCGCTGTGTGGGTGCCGGCGTCGCCGTCCCGTCGGCCGTCGCCGAACCCGAGGGCACCGCGCTCAACCCGCTCCACCTGGCCTGGCCGGCAGGCGCGCCCGTGCGGGAGATCTTCGCGGAGTGCGTCCGCGCGGCGGGCATCACCGGTCCGGCGTTCGCCGCCAACGACGTCAACCTCGTCGCGCTCGCCGAACACCGGCACGGCGCGGGCCGCGGCGCCCGCGACCTGCTGTGCGTGGCGACCGGGCACCGGGGTGTCGGCGGTGCGCTGGTGCTCGACGGGCGTCTGCACACGGGCAGTTCGGGCCTCGCGCTGGAGGTCGGCCACCTCACGGTCAGCCCGGAGGGCCGTCCCTGCCACTGCGGCAGCCGGGGCTGCCTGGACGTCGAGGCGGACCCCCTGGCGTTCCTTACGGCGGCCGGCCGTGACCCCGGCCCCGAGGTGTCACTGCTCCAGCAGGCCAACGAGCTGATCCGTGACCACTACGCCGACCCGACCGTACGCACTGCCGTCGAGGCGCTGATCGACCGGCTGGGCCTGGGTCTCGCGGGCCTGGTCAACATCCTCAACCCGGACCGCATCATCCTCGGCGGCCTGCACCGCACCCTCCTCGACGCCGACCCGGAGAGGCTGCGGGCCGTCGTGGCGGACCGGAGCCTGTGGGGGCAGAGCGGCGGCGTACCCATCCTGGCGTGCACGCTGGACCACAACAGTCTTGTGGGGGCGGCCGAGTTGGCGTGGCAGCCGGTGCTCGACGACCCGATCGCGGCGCTGGCACACACTTGAGGCCGACGTGAGACCCGCGCGACCCCGACATCGTCACCAACCTGAGCCGGCCCGGGCCCCCTCGGCCCTCCAGCCTCCTCGGCCCCCCACAGCCCCCTCGGCCCCCCCCGGGCCCCTCGCCCCCGCCCGGTCTACCTCGGGTCGTTGTGGCTCAGTACGGTGTGGCGGGAGCGGGCCAGAGCCAGCCCGCCAAGGGCCATGGCGATCAGCCCCACGATCAGTGCCACGATGGCTCCGCCCAGCCCGTTGCCGGTACCGAGAGAGCCGTCGGAGGTTCCTGCCACCAGCCCGCCGAGGGCCACGGCGATCAACCCCGCCGCGAGGGCCACGCCGACTCCGAGCCGCCCGTTGTGCGTGCCGAAACGACCGGCGGGGCGGGCCAGCGCCAGCCCGCCGACGACCATGCCGATCAGCCCCAGCACGGCGGCCGTGGTGGCCCCGAGCCGCCCGGCGCTCATGGTGTAAACACTGGCGGCGGACGGCTGGGCAAAGACGTGTGCGGCAGCCGGTGCAGCCAGCGCGAACACCCCGAGCAGTGCGATGCCGACCGCGGCGAACAGCAGTCGGACCGACCTCAGGGCTACTGATGAACTCATGTCCCTCTCCTCTTTCGGACGTCTCGATTCCCAGGTGGGGCTGGTGTCTGATCCTGGCCGCCGGACCCATCGCCGGTCGTCCTGCAGGCGGAGGCACTTCGGGCTGCCGCAGGTGGCGCATCCGGCTGCTGCGAGTGGCGCAGGCGCCGGAAAGGTACTGCGGGTGCGGTAGGCGACCGCTCGTCCGCGAGCGGGACTCGCACGCAGCGGCATCCGGCTAGGGTCCGCGTATGACCACAGGGCGGTTCAGCGTTCGGGCCGATGTCAGAGACTGGGCGATCGCCGTTGGTGTGGCGGCGGCGCTGCTGGTCACAGGAGTTTCCGAGGGACACTCCGCCACGGGACTCGACCTGCTCGGCTACGCGCTGCTGGCGGTCGGCGGCCTGGCGCTGGCCGCACGCAGCCGTGCTCCGGTTCCCGTTCTGGCCGTCACCGGGTTGTGCGCGCTGGGCTACCAGGCGGCCGGTTTCGATGTGCCGGCCGTCTCGTTCCTGTTCGCGGTGTACGCCGCGATGCGGACCGGACACCACATCGTCACGGTGACCGCCTCCGTGGCCCTCCTCGTCACTCTCCCGCTCGCGGCCCTGGTCTCCCTGCACGACGCGAGCGAGGCCCTCGCGCAGGCCCGGGGCGCCCTGGAGATCGCCTGGCTGATCGCGGCCGGTGCAGCGGGGGAAGCCCTGCGGCAGGCCGAGCGGCGGGCGGACGAAGCCGAGCGCACCCGGGAGGAGACAGCGTTACGCCGCGCGGATGAGGAGCGGCTGCACATCGCGCGTGAGCTGCACGATTCGCTCACACACCAGATCTCGGTGATCAAGGTGCAGTCCGAAGCCGCCGTGCACGTGGCCCGCAAGCGCGGCGAAGAAGTACCGCAGGCGTTGCTCGCAATCCGGGAGGCCGGTCGTGAGGCGTCCCGGGAGTTGAGGGCGACCCTGGAGGTGCTGCGCGACGACGACAGGACGCCGCCGCAGGGGATCGACCACGTCCCGGACCTGGTGGAACGGTCTCGTTCGACCGGCTTGGACGCGACGCTGACGATCGAGGGACAACGGCACGAGGTGTCGGCGGCAGTGGGCCGGACCGTGTACCGGATCGTGCAGGAGTCGCTCACCAACATCGCCCGTCACGCGGATGCCGCCACAGCGTCGGTGCACATCGGCTACCGTCCCGGCGCCCTGACCGTACGAGTCGATGACGACGGCAAGGCCACACCGGACACCACTCCGGCGCCCGGCATCGGACTGCTCGGCATGCGCGAACGTGTCACCACCCTCGGCGGTCGCCTGCACACGGAGCCGCGCGGCGAGGGCGGCTTCACCGTCCACGCTGAACTCCCGGCGGTCCACGCTGAACTCCCGGCCGACGGACCATCATGATCCGCGTCCTGCTGGTCGACGACCAGCCCCTCCTGCGCAGTGGATTCCGCGCGCTCCTCGACCTCGAAGACGACATCGAGGTGGTGGCCGAGGCCGCCGACGGGAAGGAGGGGCTGGCTCTGGCCAGGGAGTTCCTGCCCGACATCGCGCTCATCGACATCCAGATGCCGGTCATCGACGGCATCGAGGCAACCCGGCTCATCGCCGCGGACCCGACCCTGACCGGGGTACACGTCGTCATCCTGACCAACTACGGCCTGGACGAATACGTCTTCGACGCGCTGCGCGCCGGCGCCGCCGGATTCCTCGTCAAGGACATCGTGCCGGAAGACTTCCTCCACGCCGTACGGGTCGCGGCGCGCGGCGACGCCCTGCTCGCGCCCTCGATCACCCGCAAGCTGATCAACCGCTATGTCACCCAGCCGCTCCACACCGGCGCCGCCACGGAACTGGAAGGGCTGACCGGACGCGAACGCGAGGCAGTCACCCTGGTCGCGCAGGGACTGTCCAACGAGCAGATCGCCCAGCACATGGTGATCAGCCCACTGACCGCAAAGACCCACATCAACCGGGCCATGACCAAACTCCACGCCCGCGACCGAGCCCAACTCGTCGTTCTCGCCTACGAATCCGGCCTGGTAACCCCACGTAACCGCTGACCCCGCTGACCCCGACGGCCCGCAGCCGCCGCCCGACTCCGCCGTGATCCGCTCGGATGGCGGCGCAGACGCCGGTCACCACTGGTGGATTGGCGGCGCGTCGAGTTCGTGTTGCCGCCACATCCCGGTGAGGCGGGTGAGCCGTTCCGGGGCGGCGAAGCCGTGCAGCGCCGACACCTTGCCGTCGCTGATCTCGAACGCCGCGGCGCCCACGATCCGGTCGTCGAGCACGGCGAGCACGGCGGGCCAGCCGTTGACCTGCCCGATGTGGAACGCGGGTGAGCCGCCGGCCAGGCGCCGCTTCGCGGGAGTGGGTTTGAAGGCGGTGCGCATCATGGTGGCGACGCGCTCGGGGGTCTCGTAGCGCCACAGTGTCCTGGCGAGTCCCGCGCCGTCGGAGACCGCGGTCGCGTCGTCGGTGAGAAGCGCCACCAGACGTACGGTGCTTCCCGAGGCCGCGGCGGCGAGGAACTCGTCAAGGACCTTGCGCGCCGACGCCGGGTCGACCTCACCGCCGCCGCGGCGCGCGGCCACGACCCGCCGCCGGGCCCGGTGGACGTGCTGCTGGCTCGCGGACTCCGAGATGTCGAGAATCCCGGCGATCTCGGAGTGGGGGTAGGAGAACGCCTCGCGCAGGACGTAGACGGCCCGTTCGACCGGTGACAGCCGCTCCATCAGGGTCAGGACCGCGAGCGACACGGATTCGCGCTGCTCGAAGGTGTCGGCCGGGCCGAGCATCGGGTCGCCGTCGAGAAGCGGCTCGGGCATCCAGGCGCCGGCCGCGCGTTCGCGGCGCACCGGTGCCGAGCGGAGCCGGTCCAGGCACAGGTTGGTGACGACTTTGGTCAGCCACGCCTCCGGCACCTCGATCCGCTCCCGGTCGGCGGCGTGCCAGCGCAGATACGCGTCCTGCACGATGTCCTCGGAGTCGGCCGCCGAGCCGAGCAGACGGTATGCGAGCGAGGCCAGCCGTGCCCGGCCGGCCTCGAAGCGATCAGCGGCGGTGCTCTCCATGCGGACGACCCTATGCGGCAGCGTTCTCGGGCGCGGTGACGGTCGCCGTGGTTCCGGCGGCCGCCGTGGCGGCGCTGAGGCGGCGCTTGCGTCTCGGTATGCCGAAGGTCGGGTGCGAGGTGGCCCACAGACTGGTCCTGAGGATGCCGGCTTTGAGCCGCGCGGCCTTCCGGCCGCCGAACCAGGACTTCGCCCGTGCGTCGTGATCGACCTTCTGGAAGATCGCGTCGTACCGCCCGAGGCTGATGTGGTTGTACACGTAGGTCTTCTTGACGTGCGGAATCCCGCGTCCGGTCAGCCGTCCCACGATCGCTTCCGTCGCCTGCATGTTGGTGAACCCCGCCGAGGCGCAGGACATCGGCAGCGGCCGGCCGTTGTCGCCGATCGCGTACGCGCTGTCGCCCGCGGCGTAGACGTCCGGGTGCGAGGCCGAGCGCATGCGATCGTCGACGACGATCCGGCCGTCCTCGGTGACCTCAAGGCCGGCGGCGGCAGCGATGGGGGCGACGGCGAAGCCGGCCGTCCACACGGTCGCGTCGGCCGGGAAGGAGGTGCCGTCCGCGGCGACCGCGTACGTCGCCCCGACGGTTTCGATGCCGGTGTGCTCGTGGACGGTGATGCCCAGCCGGTCGAAGGTCTCGCGCAGGTGGAGCCGGGCTCCAGGGGAGAGCTGGGCTCCCAGTTCGCCGCGGGCGGCGAGCGCCACGGAAAGACCGGGACGCGACTCGGCGAGTTCGGTGGCGGTCTCGATGCCGGTCAGGCCCTCGCCCACGACCAGCACGTCGCCGGCTCCGCCCAGCTTGTCGAGGCGGTCGCGCAGCCGCAGCGCTGACGGCCGTCCCGCGACGTCGAAGGCGTGCTCGGCCACGCCGGGGACACCGTGGTCGGCGACCCGGCTGCCGAGCGTGTACAGCAGCGTGTCGTACCCGAGTTCGCCGTCACCGTCCTCGCCGGTCACGGCGACAGTCCGGCGCTGCGGATCGACCGCGGTGACACGCGCCACGCGCAGCCGTACCCCGGTGCCCGCGAACACGTCGGCGAGCCGCCGGGTCGCGAGTTCGCGGCCCGCCGCGAGCTGGTGCATGCGCATCCGCTCGACGAAGACCGGCTCGGCGTTGACGACGGTGATCTCGGTGTCGGCGGGCGCCAGGCGGCGGGCCAGGCTCCCGGCGGCGAAGGCCCCGGCGTATCCGGCGCCGAGGACGAGGACGCGGTGCTTCATGGTGTGGCTCCTGTCTGTATCGCTTGCCCCCTGAGCGGGACAGCGCGGCGATTCCTGACAGAAGCCGGGTGTGAGGTGGGTCACCGGGCCGGTGCAGGTGGCTCTCCGACGGCGCGCAGGAGGGCGCCCGTGCCCGGCTCCAGGTGCCATACATGCCGCCTTGGCCCGTGCCCGCCGCTGCAGGATCGCCGTCGAGACGCTGCCTGGGAGCAGTCGAAGCCCCCGTTCCTACTCCCACGGAGGTACGCGGACTGCCGCTGGCCGTACGACGACCTGGACCCCCTCCCGGCGGGAGCCTCGAAGCATCACCGGAACACCACTCCGGAACACCACACCGGAACATCCGAGGAGATGACTTCAGATGCAGACCCTGGCGCACTGGGACGGCGGGCCCGGCCCGTGGATCCTTCTCTTCCCGCTGATCTGGGCAACCGCCGTGATCGGTGTCGTGACCGTCCTGCGCCGCACGGTGTGGCGCGGCCGTCGTGGCCCCTGGCACGGCCCGGACCGGACCCGCCCGTCCGGCGACTCGCCGATCGCGATGCTCGGTCGGCGCTTCGCCTCCGGCGAGATCGACGAGGACGAGTACTGGCGCCGCCTCTCCGTCCTGGACGAGCAGTTCGGGCGCACGAGCCTGGACGAGCGCTACGGACGTACGGGCAAGGCGGGCAAGTCGGGCAAGGGCGGTGCGGTATGAGCACGGCGACCGCCACGAAGTCCACGCGGACCGCGGCGCGCGTCGCCGACGCCGTGAAGGTGTACGGCCGCGGTGACACCGCCGTGCGGGCCCTGGACGGGGTGAGCGTCACCTTTCCGGCCGGACGTTTCACCGCGATCATGGGGCCCTCGGGCTCCGGCAAGTCCACCCTGATGCACTGCGCGGCGGGTCTGGACACCCTGACGTCGGGCGCCGCCTTCATCGGAGACACCGAGCTGAGCACCCTCGACGACCGGCGTCTCACGCTGCTGCGGCGCGACCGTATCGGTTTCGTCTTCCAGGCCTTCAACCTGGTACCGACGCTGACCGTCGCCGAGAACATCACGCTGCCCATGGACCTCGCCGGCCGCGGGGGCGACCACGCCTCCGGCGAGTGGGTCGACGCCCTCGTGGACGTCGTCGGCCTGCGCGACCGACTGCACCACCGGCCCGCGGAGCTCTCCGGGGGCCAGCAGCAACGCGTCGCCGTGGCGAGGGCGTTCGCCGGACAACCCGATGTCGTCTTCGCCGACGAACCGACCGGCAACCTCGACTCGCGCTCCGGCGAGGAGGTTCTGAACCTTCTGGGCCGGGCCGTACGCCAGATGGACCGCACGGTCGTCATGGTCACCCACGACCCGGTTGCCGCCGCGCACGCCGACGAGGTCGTCTTCCTCGCCGACGGCCGCCTCGTGGACCGTATGGAGTCCCCGACGGCCGACAGGGTCCTGGACCGGTTGAAGGCCTTCGACAGCAGGAGCGACAGCAAGGGGGCTCCGTCATGAACGCGGCGGTACGGATCAGCGTCTCCTCCCTGCGTGCGCACAAGCGGCGCTTCGCCGGTACCTTCCTGGCGGTACTGCTCGGTGTCGCCTTCCTGGCGGGCACGCTCGTCATGGGCGACACCCTGCGGGCGAGTTTCGACTCGATGTTCGGCAGCGCCACGAGCGGCACCGATGCCGTGGTCCGCAGCGCCGGCACCATCACCACTCCGGACGAGAGCCAAGGCGTACGGCAGCCCGTCGACACCGGCCTGGTGACGGCGATCGAGCGGACCCCGGGTGTCGCGGCGGCCGCGCCCGACATCCAGGGCGCGGGCCAGCTCGTCGGCGCGAACGGCAAGCCCATCGGCGGCCAGGGCCCGCCCACCCTCGCGGGCAACTGGATCGACGACCCCGAGCTGAACTCCTACCGCCTGGCCGAGGGCCGTGCCCCGTCGAAGTCCGGCGAGGTCGTCGTCAACCGGGGCGCGGCCGAGAAGGGCGGCCTCCGGATCGGCGACACGACGACCCTGCGTACGCCCGACCCCGTCGAGGTGACGGTCGTCGGCCTCGCGACCTTCGGCGGCGCGGACGGCATGGCGCAGGTGACCTTCACCGGCATGACGCGCTCCGACGCCGAGAGGTACCTGACCGCGAAGCCCGGCGAGGCCGCGAGCATCCTGGTGCGGGCCGGGCCCGGCACGGATCAGCGGGAACTCGTCGACGCCCTGACCCCCGTACTGCCCGAAGGAATCGAGGCGATCACCGGTCAGGAGCTGGCCGAGGAGAACACCGACATGATCTCCGGCCAGTTCCTGACGCTCTTCACCACCTTCCTGCTGGTGTTCTCCGGCGTGGCGCTGCTGGTCGCGACCTTCTCCATCCACAACACCTTCGCGATCGTCGTCGCCCAACGCACCCGTGAGAACGCCCTGTTGCGTGCCCTCGGCGCCTCCCGCCGCCAGGTCACCGCATCGACTCTCGTGGAGGCGAGCGCCGTCGCCGTGGCCGCGTCCGCCGCCGGTCTCGCGGGCGGCATCGGTATCGCCGCCGGCCTGCAGGCACTGTTCCCGCTCATCGGATTCCCGTTCCCCGAGGGCGACCTGGTGATCAGCGCACTGTCCATGACCCTGCCGCTCGCGGTCGGCGTCGTGGTCTGCCTCGGCTCCGCGCTGCTTCCCGCCGTACGTGCCGGGCGCACCGCACCGCTGGCGGCGCTGCGCGAGACGTCCGTCGACCAGTCCGGGGCATCCCGGACCCGCGCCGTCGTGGGGAGCGGACTCTCCGCGACGGCGATCGCCCTCACCCTGACCGGCGTCGTCGTCAGCCCCTCCCTGTGGCTCGCGGGAGCAGGCGCGGTCCTGGCACTCGCCGCCTTCGTGGTCCTCGGCCCGGTCGCCTCCACCACCGCCGTACGCGTCCTCGGGAGCCCCCTCGACCGGCTGCGCGGCGTCACCGGCGGGCTGGCCAGGCGCAATGCCCTGCGCAGCCCCAAGCGGACCGCGGCCACCGCCAGTGCCCTGATGATCGGTGTCGCCGTCGTGTCACTGTTCACGGTCTTCGGTGCCTCGCTGAAGGCGACCATGGACCAGACGGTGTCACGGTCCTTCGCCGGCGACATCGCGGTGAGCACCCCGTCGTTCGGCGCGGGCGGCAGCGGTCTGAGTCCCGCGCTCGCCGGTGCGATCGCCGAGCGGCCCGAGATCGACACGGCGGTCGGACTCGGCCGCGGCGTGGCCGAAGTCGACGGCCAGGGAAGGGCGTTGACGGTCACGGACCCGGTCGCGCTGGAGCGGACCTTCGATCTCGGCGACGTACGGGGCTCGATGGGGGACCTCGGCGCCGACGGTATCGCCGTCACCGGGCAGGAGGCCGACAAGCGGGGCCTCAAGACCGGCGACACCACCCGGCTCACCTTCACCGACGGCAAGGAGGAGACGTTCGGCGTCCGCGCGGTCTACGGCCGGTCGGAGCTCGCCGGTGAGTACGTCATCACCCGCGAGGCATGGGCCCCGCACCGCACCCAGGACTCCGACACCGTGGTCGCCGTGACCTTCAAGGACGGCGTGAGCGCGTCCGACGGCAGGGCGGCGGTCGAGAAGGTCGCGACGGCGTACGGCAATCCCGAGGTGCAGACCCGTGACGAGTACGCACAGTCCTCGGCCGGTGCCATCGACATGATGCTCACCCTGGTCTACGCGCTGCTCGCGCTCGCGGTGCTCATCGCGCTGCTCGGCATCGCCAACACGCTGACCCTCGCGGTCCACGAACGCACCCGCGAACTCGGCCTGTTGAGGGCCGTCGGACAGACCCGGTCGCAGCTGCGCGCCATGGTCCGCTGGGAGTCGGTGCTGGTCGCCGCGTTCGGCACGGTGGGCGGGCTCGCGCTGGGCGGGTTCCTCGGCTGGGTGCTGGTCAAGGCGTCCGACGGGGCGTCGGACAGCACCTTCGCCTTCGCGGTGCCGCCGGTCCAGCTCCTCGTGGTCGCCGCGGTGGGCCTCGCGGCCGGCGCCCTCGCGGGCCTGCGCCCGGCCCGGCGGGCCGCACGCCTCGATGTGCTGCGGGCCATCGCCACCGAATGAACCGGGGTCCGGGCCTTCGTGCCCGGGAGGCGAGCCGGCGCCACCGGGCGATACGCGGACCACCGAGTGAGACACGGGCTCTGGGGGAGGGAACCGGAGAGGGAACCTTTGTCACCGCCCGGTCAGCCGGCAACGGCTGACCGGGCGGGAGCGTGTCCGCCCTGGAGCGCGTCGGCGGCGTGCTCCACCTCCACGAAGGCACGGACGGGCGATTCCACGACCGCCGCGTACGGCGGGCAGGCCGGCGGCAGTGTCGCCGTGGGGGAGGGGGCCGTCAGGGTGAACCACACGACCTTGCCCGCCTCGCCGTTCGGCCGCACACCCCAGCTCTCGCTCACCGCGGCGACCATCGACAGGCCACGTCCGCAGGTCGCGGTGGCGTGGGCGTCCCGCACCTCGGGAAGGCGGGGATCGCGGTCGTGCACCGAGACCGTGAGCCGGTCGAGCAGCAGCTCGATCTCGACGGTGCACAGCTTGTCGGGCCGGGCGTGCAGGTGGACGTTGGTCAACAGCTCGGTCACACCGAGCGCGGCCCGGTCTATCAACGGATCCAGATGCCAGTAGCGCAACTGCGCAGATACGATTCTGCGGACCTGGCCGATCCGCGAGGGCAGAGCATGGAGCTCCACCGTGCAATGCCTGCTTGGCTGGCTGATCACGCTGCGACTCCCCGAATTGAGGTCCGGAAGAAGACGAGTACGGATCCAGCGGGCTGCCTGCGCGCGCCGGCCGCCCTGCTGTCGATGGCCGGCGGGCTGGTTCGCAGCGTTATCGCCGGTAAACCCAGAGTGACGTGACAACAGAGTGACTCAAGAGGTGCGGCCCCGCAACTCGCGGTGTGCTCGGCGGCCAGGGCATCCTGCGGACTCCAGACAGGCCCTAGTGACTGCGCTCCGCCGTGCTACGCCCCGCCGCGTTGCGCACGGCCTCGATGAACCGGCGGGCCGCCGGTGGACCGGGTTCGCCGGGAGCCGGGTCGTGGTCGCCCAGGGTGAGCAGATAACGGGTGCCGTTGACGTCCGCCAGCGCCCGGTCCTCGTGGGCGAACCAGGGCTTCGACGCCCGGACCGCCTGCACCGGCGCGCTGTCGATCTCGCTGCCGTAACTGGTGAGCAACTCCAGCCTGCCGTCGCTGATCCGGACCTGTCCGGCCCGGGTGAGTGAACGCAGCCTCTTTCCGATCCGCACGCCTGTGGCTGTGAACTCCGGCTCCGCCATGTGCCCCGCCCCCTTGTGCGCTTCGGTTCGTGCGCTTCGCTCGTGCCCGTCGAGAATCCGGCGCGGATCCCCTTCCAGTGTCCGCCCCGTCCGGGAACGGTGCCCCGCGGGGGAGCGGCGTCCCGTGCGTGCAGTCTGCCCGCGCCGGGCGTCGAGCACCAGTGCGCATCATTGCGTGGCACATGCCCTTCGGCGCACTCGCGCGAATGCGCCCCCGAGCCTCTCTCACGACCTGCGGCACCAGCGGTTCCTTTGGGGTACTCAAAGGTATGTTTATGCAGGTGAGAAGCGTGCGGAAGGTGCCTATGATCGAGACGTCCGACGGTGTGACCCGGCGTCGGCGCAACGCGAAGGAGCCCCGCCGTGACCACCCCGCAGCAGGCCCGCCCCCACGAGCCGACGGCCACACTGGATGTCGATCACAGCGACGCGGAGTACCGGCACTGGCTCAAAGAAGCCGTACGGAAGGTCCAGGCCGACGCGAACAGATCGGCCGACACCCATCTGCTGCGCTTTCCGCTGCCCGAGCGTTGGGGCATCGACCTGTATCTCAAGGACGAGTCCACCCACCCCACCGGCAGCCTCAAGCACCGCCTGGCCCGCTCGCTCTTCCTCTACGGCCTGTGCAACGGCTGGATCCGTCGCGGCCGCCCCGTCATCGAGGCGTCCAGCGGCTCCACGGCCGTCTCCGAGGCGTACTTCGCCGGCCTGATCGGTGTGCCGTTCATCGCCGTCATGCCCCGCACCACGAGCCCTGAGAAGTGCCGCCTGATCGAGTTCCACGGCGGACAGTGCCACTTCGTCGACGACCCGCGGACGATGTACGAGGAGTCGGCGGCCCTCGCCACCGAGACCGGCGGTCACTTCATGGACCAGTTCACCTACGCGGAGCGGGCCACGGACTGGCGAGGCAACAACAACATCGCCGAGTCGATCTTCCGCCAGCTGGAGCTGGAACGGTATCCCGAGCCCGCGTGGATCGTGGCCACCGCGGGGACCGGGGGCACCTCGGCGACCATCGCCCGCTATGTGCACTACATGCAGTTCAACACCCGTATCTGCGTGGCCGACCCGGAGAACTCCTGTTTCTTCGAGGGCTGGACCACGGGCGACGCCGCGGTCACCACCGACTGCGGCTCGCGCATCGAGGGCATCGGGCGGCCGCGCATGGAGCCGAGCTTCGTGCCGGGGGCCGTCGACCGCATGATGAAGGTGCCGGACGCGGCGAGCGTGGCGGCCGTGCGGGCGCTGGAGCAGGCCATCGGGCGCAAAGCGGGCGGCTCGACCGGCACGGGGCTGTGGAGCGCGCTGAAGATCGTGGCCGAGATGGCGGCGGCGGGGCGCACCGGAAGCGTCGTGACGCTGCTGTGCGACCCCGGGGACCGCTACCTGGACAAGTACTACTCGGACGACTGGCTGGCCGGTCAGGGGCTGGACATCGCGCCCTACGCGGCCACGATCGAGTCGCTGCTGGCCACGGGGGTCTGGCCGGGCTGAGAAGTGCGCCGCCGGGGGTTGCTGCTACTGGCGGTCACGCGGCCCCACCCGAGTGCCGTCAGGGCGCGTGCGTCGAACCCAGCCGCCGGTCCAGTCTCGTCACCGCGTCGCGGAACGCCCGGCCCAGGCCCGGGCGGGCCGCCTTCATGCCGAGGCGGAACGCGGCTGTGCCGTCGGCGGCCCAGGTCCACTGCACCCGCGTACCGGAGCCGTCCGGTGCGAGCCGCCACTCCTCCACGAGGGCGCGCACGCCGGGAGCGTTCGTCACGTCGACGCGGTACGCGTACACCTTGGCGGGCTCGGCCGCGACGACTGTCTCCTCGAAGCGAGTGCCGCCCTTGAGACGGATCTGCCGCCCGGAGCCGTCGTCGGTCGAGCGTGCCGCCGACACGGCGGGAAACCACTGCGGCCAGCCGGTCACGTCCTCGGCCAGTGCGCCGTAGACCGCGCCGGGAGGCGAGGTCACCACCCTCGCGAACACCAGACGCACAGGAGCGGTCCCGACGAAGTCGAGTCCCACAGGGCGCAGTCGGTGAGCCATGCGCACAACCCCCTCGCGGGAACGAATACAGGACGAGGCACGGGCCACCATAGCTGGCGGCCCGTCAGCTGTCTGTACCGTCCTCGGACTCGGACCCGGTCTCGGGTTCCCCCGCCACCACCAGGCGCCGCAGATGCTCGGAGATCTCCGAGCGCGCCTCGGCGGGCAGCCCGTCGTCCGTCACCAGTGTGTCGACCTGTTCCAGCGCTGCGAACGAACTCAGGCCCACCGTGCCCCACTTGGTGTGGTCCGCGACCACGACGACACGCCGCGCGGACTGTACGAGTCGCCGGTTCGTCTCGGCCTCCGCCAGGTTCGGCGTGGAAAGACCCGCCTCCACCGATATGCCGTGCACCCCGAGGAAGAGCACATCGAAGTGGAGCGCCTCGATCGCCTGGTCGGCGACCGGACCCACCAGCGAGTCCGACGGCGTACGCACCCCGCCCGTCAGCACGACCGTCGCCGCCCCCTGCCGCTGCCCCGTCGTACGCTGCGCCGAGTGGAAGACATCGGCGACCCGCACCGAGTTGGTCACCACCGTCAGATCCGGCACGTCGAGGAGCTGATGAGCGAGCGCGAACGTCGTCGTGCCGCCCGACAGCGCGATCGCCGTGCCCGGCGCCACCAGCGCGGCGGCCGCCCGCGCGATGTCCTCCTTGGCCGTCAGCTCCAGGCTCGACTTGGCCTCGAAGCCCGGCTCGTGCGTACTCGCCTCGACCACCGGGACGGCGCCGCCGTGCACCTTCTCCACTGCGCCCTGGCGGGCGAGCGCGTCCAGGTCGCGTCGGACCGTCATGTCGGACACGCCGAGTTTCCTGGTGAGTTCGTTGACACGGACGCCGCCGCGCCGACGCACCTCGTCCAGGATCAGAGCGCGCCGCTGCTCCGCGAGGAGGTTCTGGTTCTCGCTCACGCCCGCTCCGGTTCCCTTCGTCCCGACCTGCTCGACATACCCCTGCAACGCCCCTGCGTCAGCACTGACAAGGTCGTTCCCTCCCACCTCTGGACCGCGGGACGCCTCATCCTCGCACGGGTCACCGCAGGTCGCGCCACTGCCTGTGGCGACTCGCACACGTCACGCTGTCATCTTGTGTTCGGCACTGTCGCACGGATCGGGGAGATTCCGTGACGAGTGGTGCGCACAGGGCCGGTGGAGAGCATCCTCGTAGCGGGACATGACACATGTCGTACGGGCATCACGGGGGAAACAGAACAGTGGAGCGTCAGCGGGGGCATGCCCCGAGCGATGAGGCGAACGGTTCCGAGCGGCGGCCGACGGCCGACACCGCACTCGAACTCCTGGTCCACGGTGTCGGAGGCACGACACCCCAGGAAATGCTGAACGATCCGCGCACGGTCCGGATCACCGGCGACGACACGGCCGCGGTCTTCCGCCGGGCCGACGACGCCGAAGCGGAGAAGAACGCGGCGCGGCGGCCCGACGAGCATCGGGGCAAACCGATCCCCGAGGCGTACGTCTGGTGCAATCTCACCTCGGGCAACGGCTCCCGGGCCCTGTGGCTGCTGCTCCTGCCGTTCATGGTGGTCAACCTCGCCCACTGGATGCGGCCCACGGTGAGCGACAACCGCAGGGCGGCGGTACGCCTCTACGGCCTGATCGTGCGCCTCGTGGGCCTGACCCTCACGGTGCTCCTGGTCGCCGCGGTCTGCGAGGTCGCCCTCGACCTGGCCGCATGGCAGTGCGCGGGTACGCGCTCGTGCGCCGGGGAACACTCCTGGCTCGGCTTCCTCTCCCCGGCGGTGTCGGAGAGCGGCTGGTGGAGCCAGCCAGGCCGCCGCCTCGCCCTCGCCTCACTGGTGCCGGCCGCGCTCACCGGCCTCCTCTGGTACCTCTCGCACCGCACCTGGCACGCGTACGAGTCCCAGCAGCCGATGGAGCGCGAGACCGAGCCGGAGGAGGAGAGCAGCAGGGCGGGACTGGGCCGCCCCGGCTTCTGGTACGGACGGCGTCTGGTGGCCCGGCTGCGCGTCGCACACACCGCCGCGGGTCTGCTGACGGTCGCCGCGGCGGTCGGCACCGCAGCCTCCCGTCACGACCGCGAGCCCGGCGGGCCGGCCGCCCTGGAGGTGCTCGGGCGGCTCCTGGACGCGACCTTCGTGGTGGGGGCGGCCGTGGTGCTGTGGGTGGTCTGCCGCCGGGGCCGCAGCGAGCACCGGCTCGACCGGCATCTCGACGCGGCCCTGGTGCGCTGGCTGCCCATCGGCTCGCTCGCCCTGCTCGCACTCACCCTTGTCTACGCCGGCTGGTCGCGCCCGGGCTGGCGATCGGGCCACCGGCTGCCCGGCGACACCACCTTCGGCACCATCGCGCTCGTCGAGTGCCTGCTGGTGATCGCTCTCGGCGTCGTGGCCCATGTCCTCTACCGCTCCCACCCGGACCCCCGTACCGCGATGCGGGGCCTCGCCGGGCCCGCCGTCGCGATGCTGGCCTGCGCCCTGGGAGGTGTGATGTCCGGCGGAGTCTCCCAGCGCGTCGCCGACTGGCTGGACGGCACCGGCGGAACCATCGAGGGACCGCCCGTGCTGCTGACCTGGCAGGCGTCCGTCATCCCGCCCCTGCTGCTCGTCCTGCTCGCCCTCGTCGGCTGGCTGGCCCGGCGCACCGTGCTGCTGCGCCGCACCGAGACGGCCGCGGTGGAACTCGCCTACGGGAACCAGCCCAAGGACGAGGCCACCACTCGCCGGATCGCGAGCATCCGCGCGATGGCCTCCCTCACCGACCGGGCGCCCCGGATCATCGGAATCACCTCCGTCGTGACGCTGATCCTGGGCGGTCTGGCACTCGCGGGCGCCATGGCCACCGGAGAGACCCCGGGCCGGGCGGCCGACGGCACGTACGCCGTCGTGCGGGGCGCGGCCGAGACCGCGCAGGCGCTCGGCTCCTGGCTGATCGGCGTCGGCTTCATACTGTTCGTCACCTGGGGCCGCCGCGCCTACAAGGACCGGACGGCCCGCCGGACCATCGGCATCCTGTGGGACGTCGGTACGTTCTGGCCGCGCGCGGCACACCCCTTCGCGCCCCCTTGCTACGCCGAGCGTGCCGTACCCGACCTGACCTGGCGCATCGCCGGCTGGACCGGTGACACCGGCGGCCGCCTCGTCCTCTCGGGCCACTCCCAGGGCAGCGTTCTCGCGGCCGCCGCGGCGTGGCAGCTCAAGCCGTCGGTACGCAAGCGGGTCGCACTGCTGACCTACGGCTCGCCGCTGGAGCGGCTCTACGGGCGCTGGTTCCCGGCCCACTTCGGGCCTGCCGCGCTCAGCGGCCTGCACCGGGACGTCGACTGCTGGCGCAACCTGTACCGGGCCACCGACCCCATCGGCGGTCCCATGCGGCTGCCCGGCGACTGTGGTCCCCAGGTCGACCACGAGGCCCTGGAGGACCCGCTCGCGTACGGCCGGACCGCGGAGCACCCGCTGCCGGCGCCGATCCTCGGCCACTCGGACTACCAGGCGGACCCCGCGTTCGCCGAGGAGCGGGAGAAGCTCCTCGCGCGGCTCAGGCCGGACGTCCCGGCACCACGCCCGTGCGGCGAGCCGGAAGAACCGCGGGGGCACCGGTCGGACCCGCCACCGGAGTAGAGCTCACGGCAGTTCCGGCAGGTCCTCCGCGTACAGCAGGGTGAGGTCGTCCGTGCTCGGCTCGTCGAACTGGGCGACCCGCCCCGCGTGCCGCTCCACCATCGCCTCGAAGGTCTGCCGGGCGGTACGGCCGTTGCCGAACGCGGGGCCCTTCGGGATCGCCGTGAAGTAGGTGACCAGCGCCTCTGCCGCGCCCGGCGCCAGCCGGTACTCGTGCTCGTCCGCCTGCTGCTCCACGATCCGCAGCAGCTCCTCGGCGCCGTAGTCACTGAAGGTGATGGTCCGTGAGAAGCGGGACGCCACACCGGGGTTGACCGACAGGAAGCGCTCCATCTCGGCCGTGTAGCCCGCGACGATCACGACGACCGCCTCCCGGTGGTCCTCCATGAGCTTCACCAGCGTGTCGATCGCCTCGCGGCCGAAGTCGCGCCCCGAGTCCTCCGGCGAGAGCGCGTACGCCTCGTCGATGAACAGGACACCGCCGCGCGCCTTGTCGAACGCCTCCTGCGTGCGGATGGCCGTGGAACCGATGTGCTCGCCGACCAGGTCGACGCGGGACACCTCGACGAGGTGTCCCTGCTCCAGGACACCGAGCGAGGCCAGGATCTCGCCGTACAGCCGGGCGACCGTCGTCTTGCCGGTGCCGGGGGAGCCGGTGAAGACGAGATGGCGCCGGGCGGAGGCCGCCTTCAGACCTGCCTGCCGGCGACGGCGGCCCACCTCGATCATGTCGGTGAGCGCCCGCACCTCGCGCTTGACGCTGTCCAGGCCCACCAGCAGGTCCAGTTCACCGAGCACCGCCTCCGAGGTGCGCGAGGGCTGCTCCGGCTCGGACGCGGCGACCAACGGCTCCTGCTCGGTGACGCGCTGGCCCGGGATCGCCCCCAGCAGGCCGGAGGACCGGCCGCCGCTCTGCACGGCGGTCTCCACGGCAGGGGGCCGCGCGTGAGCGCTCTCGTCGCTCGTGCAGTCCTCCACCAGAGGGCCCGCGCCGGACGCCTGGTCGCCACTCGCGTCGGCGAACTCGTAACCACCGCGGGCGCACCGCTCCGTACGGCACTTCTTCAGCGTCGCCCGGCAGCCGTCGATCACATGGAAGCCGTATCCGCCACTGCCCGTCACCCGGCAGCCGTGGAAGCTGCCGCGGCCGCCCGCCGACACGTAGAAACCCGCCTCCGCGGGCGAGGTGACGGTGCACCGCTCGATGGTGGGATCGGCGCCCTTGGTGACGATCACACCCGTCTGCGTACCGTCCACCGTGCAGCCCGAAAGCGTTCCACCGCTGCCGTGGTCACGGAACCAGGCGCCGGTCGCGGCGTCCCGGATCCGGCAGTCGTCGAGCTGCGCGGTCGCGCCGTCGCTCACCGACACGGCCGTGTTGCGGACCTGCGAGATGTCACTGTCGACGACGTCGGCGCGCGAGCCGCGGTCGAGCACGAACAGGGCGTCCGGCACGTCGTGCACCCGGCAGGATTCGAGGACGACCGTCGCGCCGTCGCTGACCCACACCGCGGGGTAGTCGCCCGTGCTGTCGTGGATCTCGCACTGGTTGGCGTCCACCCGGGTGCCGGGATCCCAGACCGACAGTCCGTTGCGCCCGAACTGGCGCACGGTGGAACGGGTCATGGTGAGGACCGAACGGGAACGCAGGTCGACCGCGTTCTCCGGGATGTCGTGGATGCGGCAGTCGGCGAGGGTCAGCACGGCGTCCGTGTCGAGCGTGACGCCGTCCGAGGTCGTGCGGTGCACATCGCAGTCCGTGAGGTGCGCCGTGGCCCGCGCGGAGATCTGCACGCCGCTGCCCCGGACCTCGTACACCTCGCAGCCCACCGCTTCGAGGGCGGACTGTTCACCGGTCACCGACAGGCCGGCGCCCGCGGTGTGGTGCACCCGGCAGCGCTCCAGACGCGGATGGGCACCGCCGCGCACCGAGACGCCCGACTGGCCGGCCGCCACGATCTCGCACTCCTCGAACACCCCGCCCCCGCCGTCGAGTACGGAGATGCCGATGCCCGCCGGATTGTCCACCGTGCACCGCCGCACCGTCGGCCGGGCGCCGCCGCGTACCTCGATGCCGGCCGCGGACCGTGTGACGATCCGGATGTCCGTGATCTCCGGCGTGCCCTCCTCGACGAGCAGCGCGGGCGCGGCAGAGTCCTGGCCCTCCACGAGCAGGTCCTGGACCACGGCGGAGGCGCGCACGGTCAGCGGCACTCCGTCGACGGGCGCGATGCGCACGGAACCGGCCGAGCCCTCGGGACCGCGCAGCGTCACCGCCCGCTGGATCACGAGGTTCTCCCGGTAGGTTCCGGCAGCGATGGTGAGTACGTCACCGTCGGCCGCGGCCTCCAGAGCGGCGGCGAGCGATGCGTACTCACCTGTGCGGCGCCGCCACCGCGACGTGCCGGTGTGCGTCACCTGGACCGTGCCCTGTGCCATGGCGCTGCTGTGCCCCCACCTCGTCGTACACGGGTCCTGAGAAGCGGTGTTCCTGATGCCCGGCCGCGTCAACTCGGCTCGCGGGGAACGGGAGACAGCCTCTCACGACGGTGCCGAACACGTCGGCCGCTCCACCGTAGCGTGTGCGGAGCCGCGAGGTTGACCGGAGCCAGGAGGCTGTCAGCTGCCCGTGCCCGTCCTGCCCCAGTCCGGCCCGGCCCGGGACCAGGCCTGGTCCCAGTGGTCGTACCTGCGCCGCACCATGCGCCAGACCACCAGGCGCCGGGTGCCCTCGACGATGCCCGCGCACGCGGCGGCCGTGCCGAAGCCGGCCAGGACGGCGTGCGTCGCCGCGGTCGCGGTGTCCAGCGGCCGGCCCACTATTCGGCCGCGCTCGTCCGTCCACACCGTGAAGTGGTCGCCGCGCCGCGGGGATTCGAGGGCCGCCATGGCCGTGCCGCGCTGGGCGGTGCCGTCCGGAGCGGTCCAGTGGGCGAGCACCCGGCTGTGTGAGTCCCGCCCGGTGGCCGTCTCGGGGTCGGGGTCGAGCGGAGTGCGGTCAGCTCGCCCGACGACGGTCGCGACCACCGGATGGCGGTTCTCGCGCTGCTCCAGCACGGACTGCTGGAGGGCGTCCTCGGCGAGTCCGCCGACCAGGAGGCCCGCCAGGGGCGCGGCCACGAGGATCAGCAGAAGCGCTCCCAGGGCCAGCCACGCCTCGGTGAGATCCGTCGTGCGCCGGAGCGGGTTGTACCGCCAACGCCAGAGTCCCCTGATTGCCCGCACCGCTGCACCCCCTTCCGCGTCCGTGATAACCCCGACCGGAGCCGTTCACGCGCGGGGCCGGGCAGGAGAGAGCGAAATCACCTCTCCTGCCGGTCTCTCATGAACTTCTCACACAGGCTCAACGGCCGTGCCCGGCGTCCGTGTTCCCGGGCGGGGGCCTATTCCAGGATCCTCACCGGGTCGCCCACGCGGACCGTGCCGGAGGACTCCGGTACGAGATTCTGCCCGAAGACCAGCTTGTCGCCGAAACGGCGATGGCGTGCGAGGGTACGCAGCGGCTCCCTGCCCCGCTCGGCCGTCGTCTGGTCGGTGGTGGTCACGACACAGCGGCCGCACATCTTGGCGACGCGGAGGACGACCTCCCCGACGGTGATCCGGGACCAGCCGTCCTCGGCCCAGGCGGCGGTCCCCCCGACCACCAGGTTCGGCCGGAAGCGGTTCATGGGCAGAGGGCCCTCTTCGGGCCGGTCGCCCTGTGCGATCAGCGCGTTCAAGGCGTCCAGCGAGGCGAGCGCGGTGAGCAGCAGAGGGTAGCCGTCGGCGAAACTGACGGTCTCGCCGGGCCGCGCGAACCGGGGGTCGATGGGCCTGCGCGTGGCCGGGGCGTCGAGATGCACGAGCCGTACGGCCGCGTCGAGGTAGTCGCTGAACCAGGCGGCCGCCGCGGCCCCGGCGGGGACCGCCTCCACCTTGTCGTTCCAGATCTCCACCGTTGTGGTGCCGCCCGGTTCGGGCACGGGGACGGTCAGTGGCACACGGCCGGGCGCGGACAACAGGACCGCTCCGGCGGCTGTCTGCTCGGCTGCCTGTTCGACGGAGACCAACGCCAAGCGCGGTTGCTGGCGTTGCGTGACGACCCTGGCCTTCTCGTCGACCAGCATCCAGCGCCGGTCGCCCGCCAGACCCCACGGCTCCACGACGGCCTCGCGCGGGGCGCGCCCCGCGGCCGCCTTCAGCGGGTGGACGTGGATCGAGTGCAGTACCGGCTTCGACATGAGGTCATCCTGCCGGAGAGCACGGACAACCTCCGCCGAATCGCCCTCAGTAGCCGCGGTACTGCTGGTTGTTGTACGGGTCCTGGTACGACGCCGGGGCGGGCCGCGGTGCCGCGGGGCGCATGGCCTCGTAGCCCGTGCCGCCGGTCATCGGACGCTGCGGCTGCGGAGCCTGGGGGCCGGGGTAGCTGCGCGGCCCACCGCTCTGCTGCGGGATGTACGGCGCGGCGGCCTGCTGCAACGGAGCGGGTTGCTGGGCCTGCGGGTAGCCGTACGCCTGAGCCTGCTGAGAAGGCGCGGCGGGCAGAGCGGGCAGCGCCGACGGAAGCGCGGGCAGGTTGCCGCCCGTGTCGTAAGCCGCGGGGACCCGGATCGGAGCGATCTGCGGGGTGCCCCGCTCGGCCACGAGAGAGTCGTAGATCGGAGTGTCCGGGAAGGAGGCGGAATAGTAACCACCGCCATAGGTGGAGCGGGGGGAGGTCATGGCACATAAGTTAAGCCCACGATGTGCTGGTTGGGGAGACCGATAAGAGGGTTGTTTTCCGTGTCGGCCGTGACGCGGGACCCCCAATGCGGGTGAATATATCGAAAAGGGGCACCGGGCGGGGTCCGGATCGGGTAAAAGCCGAGTTCCGGGTGGGTTACCGGCGGGTTGGCCGACGATCTCCCGTGCGCGGTCGTGGGCGTTGGCCGCCCGGGGGATTAGGTTGGCGCAGAGCGACCGAACGTGACGAGGCGCGGTCTTCGTGGAGACACCCGATGGGGGCGGACATGTCAATGTCTAAAGGTTCGAACGTTCCGGTGCCGACGACGGGTCTGCGCGTCGAGCTGGGCTGGCGGGCCGGCACCGGAGTACCCGACGCGGACGCCTCGGCGCTGCTGCTGGCCGCCGGGAAGGTTCGCTCCGACAGGGACTTCGTGTTCTACAACCAGCCCGCGCACTCCTCCGGCGCGGTACGCCACGAGGGCAAGCGCAACGCCGGCGGTCAGGTGAGCGACACCCTGTTCGTCGACCTCGCGCGCGTGGAGCCCGCGGTCGAGACGGTGGTGCTGGCCGCCTCCACGGACGGCGGCACGTTCGGACAGATCCCCGGGCTCTACATCCGGGTCCTCGACGCCCAGCAGGGCACGGAGGTCGCGCGCTTCGACAGCGAGGGCGCGGGTGTCGAGACCGCGTTCGTGCTCGGCGAGTTCTACCGCAGACAGGGCGCCTGGAAGTTCCGTGCCGTCGGGCAGGGCTACGACAGCGGGCTCCTGGGACTGGCCACGGACTTCGGGATCACGGTCGACGAGCCCCAGCAGGCGGCCCCGCCCGCCCCCATGGCCCCGCCCCCGGCCGCCGCGGCCCCGCCTGCCGCTGTAGCCCCGCCGATGACGCCGCCGCCCGCCCCTCCGGTACCGCCCGCCCAGCCCACGGCTCCCGTCCGCCTGACCAAGGTCACCCTCACGAAGGACGCGCCGTCCGTCTCGCTGACCAAGCAGGGCGGCACCTCCGGCGCGATGCGCGTGAACCTCAACTGGACGGTCCGCAAGCAGTTCTCCGGATGGCAGGCCAAGCTGGGCCGGGCGATCGCCATGCACGCCGACCTCGACCTCGACCTGTGTGCCCTCTACGAACTCTCGGACGGGAGCAAGGGCGTCGTCCAGGCTCTGGGCAACGCCTTCGGAGCACTGCACCAGCCCCCGTTCATCCTGCTCGACGGCGACGACCGCACCGGCGCGGTGTCGAGCGGCGAGAACCTCAGCGTCAACCTCGACCACCTCCGGGACTTCCGCCGCATCCTCATCTTCGTGACCATCTACGAAGGGGCGCGTTCCTTCGCCGACCTCGACGCCTCCGTGACCCTCCAGCCGCTGCACGGCGCGCCCGTCGACTTCTCGCTCGGCGAGTGCACCGTGCCCTCCACGGTGTGCGCGCTCGCCCTCATCACCAACACCGGAAACGACCTCGTCGTCCAGCGCGAGGCGCGCTTCCTCGTCCCCGACCGGGGCGTGAGCCCGCAGCGCACCGTGGACTACACCTACGGGTGGGGCATGAACTGGACCCCGGGCAGGAAGTGAGCCGGCCGGACGGGCCCGCGTTGCGCCGGAGGGCTCACGGTTGCTCGGGCGCCGCGTCCGGGCGGGTGTAGGTGCGGCCCTTCCAGGCCGCGCCGCGCCCCCTGTAGTGCTGCACCGCGGAATCCACCGTCATGAAGAGGTACAGCAGGGCGGTGACCGGCAGCAGCGGCGCGAGCAGGAGTGGCTGCCGGTAGTGGCGCAGCATCGGCAGATACGTCGCCGTCATCAGCAACCACGCCGACCCTCCGGCGACCGCCGCCGCGCGCTCACCCGCCGCGAGCCCCACGACGAGGGCCACCGGGGGCACCAGGTACACCGCGGCGAGTCCGGCCACGGTGCCGGCCAGCACCAGCGGGTTGTGCCGCAACTGGGCGTACGCGCTGCGCGAGACCATCCGCCACAGATCATGCAGCCGCGGATAGGGGCGCACACTGTCGACGTGGTCGGCGAGGCCGAGCCAGATGTGCCCTCCGGAGCCCTTCACGGCCCTGGCCATCGCCACGTCGTCGATGACGGCCTGCCGGATGGCGTCCGGAATCCGGGCCCGCTCGGCGGCGGTGGTCCGCAGCAGGACGCAGCCGCCCGCCGCGGCGGCGGTCCGCGACCGCTTCCGGGCGATCCACCGGAACGGATACAGCTGCGCGAAGAAGTACACGAACGCGGGCACCACGAGCCGCTCCCAGACGCTCTCCACGCGCAGCCGGGCCATCTGGGAGACGAGGTCGAAGTCCCCGGTCACGGCCGAGGCCACCAACTCCCGCAGACTGTCCGGCGCGTGGGCGATGTCCGCGTCCGTGAGCAGCAGGTATTCGGGTTCACGCGCGCGTGCCAGGTCGATGCCATGACGCACGGCCCAGAGCTTGCCGGTCCAGCCCGTGGGCGGCTCCCCGGGCGAGCCGACGGTCAGCGGCAGCCCGCCGTGCCGCCGCCCCAGCTCACGGGCCAGCTCCCCGGTGCCGTCCGCACTTCCGTCGTCGACGAGGAAGATCTCGGCCCGCCCCGGATAGTCCTGCGCGAGGAGCGACGGCAGGCTCTCGGGCAGGACGGCGGCCTCGTCGCGAGCCGGTACGACCACACACACGGACGGCCAGCTGTCCGGGGCGTGGCGCGGCGGCAGCCGGACGTCCGTACGCCAGAAGAAACCCTGGCCCAGAAGGAGCCACAACCAGGCGGCCAGCGATCCGACAGCGGTCCACACAAGGGCGCTCACCCGCCGCAGTCTGCCCCACCACGGCGGTCCGTCGAGGCGGATCGACTATGGTGACCGGGTGAAGATCGCGCTCATGGACTCCGGAATCGGACTGCTCGCGGCGGCCGCCGCGGTACGTCGACTGCGCCCCGACGCGGAGCTCGTTCTCTCCTCGGACCCAGGCAGCATGCCATGGGGACGCTTTACACCACAGGACGTGACCGCCCTCGCCCTCGCCGTCGCGGAGGCGGCCGCCGCGCACCGGCCCGACGCCCTGATCGTCGCCTGCAACACCGCTTCCGTGCACGCCCTGCCCGCGCTGCGCGCCCGCCTGGAGCCCGAGGTGCCCGTCATCGGCACCGTCCCGGCGATCAAACCGGCCGCGGCAGGCGGCGGACCCGTCGCGATCTGGGCCACGCCCGCCACCACCGGCAGCCCCTACCAGCGGGGGCTCATCCGGGAGTTCGCCGACGGAGTGACCGTCACCGAGGTGCCCTGCCCGGGACTGGCGGACGCCGTCGAGCACGCCGACCAGGCGGCCGTCGACGCCGCGATCGCCGCGGCAGCGGCGCGCACCCCCGAGGATGTAGGGGCCGTCGTCCTGGGCTGCACCCATTACGAACTGGTCGCCGAGCGCATCCGCGCGGCCGTCCGGCGGACCGGCGCGGCGCCCCTCGTCCTGCACGGCTCCGCAGGCGCCGTGGCTGCCCAGGCGCTGCGCCGGATCGGCGAGATGCCCGATCCGCAAGCGCCCGACCAGGGCACTCTCACGGTGCTGCTCGGCGGACGCGAGGGCGTACTGCCCGCGACCGCGCTGACGTACGACGAGGGCAGACTGCTCCAGGCGGTCAGTCCCGCGCGCTGAGGCCGCTCGCTCAGCGGAAGTTTCGCGTCCGCCCGGGACAACGACGGTTCGCGACCAGGTGCCCGCTCTGCGGAACATGAGTAGGCTCATTGGCATGACGGACCACCCCCACGGCGAACAGGGTGCTGCCGACGCCCCGCATACCGAGGTCTGGCACGGGCGCGCCTCCAACCGTATGCAGTGGCTGCTCGCGAGCATCGGTGCCGCCTGCCTGGCCCTGGGCATCCAGCTGGCCGTCGACTCGACCTGGACGTCGGGCATCGCGGCCCTCGCCATGTCCGTGGTCGGCTGTATCGCCGCAGGGCTTCTGGTTCTCTTCGGCACCCTCGCGTTCGTACATGTCGCGGTGAAGGTCGACAAGGAGTGCCTCGAAGTGCGCTGCGGCCACATGGGCGTCCCGCGCCGCCGTATCCCGCTGTCGCACATCACGGGCGCCGACTTCGCGCCCCGGGTCACCCCGCGGCAGTGGGGCGGCTGGGGCTATCGCTGGCGGCCCGACCAGGGGACCGCCGTGGTCGTGCGACGGGGCGAGGGCCTGGTGCTCCTTCTGGGCGACGGACACACGTTCACGATCACCGTGGACAACGCGGAGGCGGCCGTACGGGTGATCCGTGACCGGCTGAGGGCCGCCGCCACGGGCCGGACCCGCTGACACCCTGGGCATCGCAGAGCGCCCGGGCCCGGCGACGCAGGACCGTGGTCGGCTTCGCCGCGGGGCCGGACCGGGGCGGTTCCGCCGTGGTGCCGGACAGGGCTGGTTCCGCCGTGGTGCCGGGCCGGGTGGTCTCGCCGTGACGCAGACCGCGCTCGCCTTCAGCCGCGCTCGCCTTCAGCCGTGGGCGGCGCAGGACCGCACTCGCGCGCAGGACCGGCGCTCGGCCTCACCGTTCCAGTGGGTCGCTGCGGGCCTGTCCACCGGGATCCACCGTGTCCTGCGCCGGTTCCGGTTCGGCCGACGCGGGACGTGCTGTGGCCAGGCCCGCGAGCAGACCCGCGCCGGCCGTGACCGTCGTGAAACTCAGCGCGTTGCCGACCGCGCTGATCGCGGCCAGTGCCGTCAACGCGGCGCCCGCGGTGAGTACGACTGGGGTAGGGCGCGGCGACTTCCACAGTGCGTACAGGACCCAGCAGAACACCGCGGCCAGCAGGACGACGCCCAGGATGCCCTGCTCGGCGGCCTGCTGGAACGGAGCCGAGTGGGGTTTGCCGTCGGGCGGCAGCGTCTGCGTGGCTGTCGGACTCAGCTCCGCGAAGCGTCCGGGGCCCGTGCCGAGCCCTGGTTCCCGGCCCGCCATGTCGAGCGCGTCGTGCCACAGCAGTACCCGGTGCTGGGTTAGCTGCCCCTCCAGGGACGTGGTCAGACCGTCCGGCAGGGCGTCCTCGGCGATCGCCCAGGTCGCCCCGGTGACCAGCGCCACGGCGAGAACGAGACCGCCGAGCCCCACGGGCCGGCGGTGCATACGGTCCGCGGCGAGTGAGCAGAGCAGCACTCCCAGACAGGCCACGAAACCCGACGTGGATCCCAGGACGGCCGCGGTGACCGCGATACCGGCGGCCAGCAGGCGCAGGCCGAGCCGTAGTCCCGGAGGGCGGGCCGCCCAGGCAGCACAGCACGCGGCCCCCGCGGCGAGGGTGAGCAGCGCCGCGGTCGCGCCGGTCTGCCCGAGCGGCGAGGTCGCCTGGCTGCCAGGATTGATGTGCGGGGCCGCCACGGCCAGACCGAGTCCGGTGAGCGCGCCCGCGCCGGGCGCGGCGACCGGCAGCAGTTCGCCGCAGATTCGTCCCGAGGCATAGCCGGCGGCGACGGCGAGCACCGCGAGCAGGACCCCTTCGGGCCGGCCGCCGTGTGCCGCGGCCGTGATCAGAGACCAGGCGGCGCAGGCTCCGAGCGTTATGACACCCGCCGCGTCCGCTGCGCTGCGTCTCTCGTGCGCCGACGCCGGACCGGCCGCCGAAGTCATCCCCGTGGACCCCACCCCGACGCCCCCCGACCTGTGACGGGCCCCGACCGCCCGGCCGGAAACGGCCTGTACGGCGGAGGCTTCGGCACACCGTAACGGGTGATGCGCCGGTTTGTGGACGAGTTGGGCAGAAACGATGCGGCAAGGGAGGGGAAGCGCCCGGTCAGGCGCCGGGGCCGCGCTGTCGGAGGCTCGGTCACGCGCCGTACACTCCCCGAGTGACCGTCACAGCGACCTCCGTAGACGAGCCGGAACAGCTCGAACCGCAGGACCGGCCCCTTTCGCGAGTGGCTCACCTGGCGCGACGGCTCGTTCCGGCCGCCGCCGCGGCACTCTCCGGAGTGCTGCTGTACGTCAGTTTTCCGCCGCGCACCCTGTGGTGGCTGGCGGTGCCGGCCTTCGCGGTCTTCGGCTGGTGTCTGCGCGGCCGCAGCCGGAAGGCGGCCTTCGGTCTCGGCTACCTCTTCGGCCTCGGCTTCCTGCTGCCGCTGCTCGTGTGGACCGGCGTGGAGGTCGGCCCCGGCCCTTGGCTGGCACTCGTCATCATCGAGGCGGTGTACGTCGGGCTCGTCGGTGTCGGCATCGCGACCGTGTCGAAGCTGCCCGGCCGGCCGGTGTGGGCGGCCGCCCTGTGGATCGCCGGTGAGGCGGCACGCGCGCGTGCGCCGTTCGGCGGCTTCCCCTGGGGCAAGATCGCCTTCGGCCAGGCGGACGGGGTCTTCCTGCCGCTCGCGGCGGTGGGCGGCACCCCCGTGCTCGGGTTCGCGGTCGTCCTGTGCGGCTTCGGCCTGTACGAAACCGTCCGGCTGGGCCTCGAAGCGCGGCGCACCCGGGCAGTACACCGGGGGGCCGCCGCGGTGGCCCTGCTCAGTCTTGTGCTCCCCGTGATCGGCGCCTTCGCCGCACGCCCCCTGGTCAGCGACCGGGCCGAGGACGGCACCGCGACCGTCGCCGTCATCCAGGGCAACGTGCCGCGCGCGGGACTCGACTTCAACTCCCAGCGCCGCGCCGTCCTCGACCACCACGCGCGGGAGACCGAACGCCTCGCCGCGCAGATCAAGGCGGGCAAGGTCGACCGGCCCGACTTCGTGCTGTGGCCGGAGAACTCCTCCGACATCGACCCGTTCCGCAACCCCGACGCCTACGCCGTGATCGACAAGGCCGCCAGGGCGATCGGCGCGCCCATCTCGGTCGGCGGCGTCGTGGAGAAGAACGGCAGGCTCTACAACGAGCAGATCCTGTGGGACCCGGCGAAGGGCCCCGGCGCCACCTACGACAAACGGCAGGTCCAGCCGTTCGGCGAGTACCTCCCGATGCGCTCGCTCATCGGCGCCATCAACGACAACTGGACGTCCATGGTCCGCCAGGACTTCAGCCGGGGCGACAAGCCGGGCGTGTTCACCATGGCGGGCACCGAGGTCGGCCTCGCCACCTGCTACGAGGCCGCCTTCGACTGGGCCGTGCGCGACACCGTCACGCACGGCGCCCAGATGATCTCCGTACCGAGCAACAACGCCACGTTCGACCGCAGCGAGATGACCTACCAGCAGCTCGCCATGTCCCGTATCCGTGCCGTCGAGCACAGCCGTACCGTCACCGTCCCGGTGACCAGCGGCGTCAGCGCCGTGATCATGCCGGACGGGAGGATCACCCAACGGACCGGCATGTTCGTGGCGGACTCACTCGTCCAGAAGGTGCCGCTGCGTTCCTCCGAGACCCCCGCCACCAGCCTCGGGATCGCGCCCGAGATGGTGCTGGTCCTGATCGCGGCGGGCGGGCTCGGCTGGGCGGTGACGTCTGCGGTGCGCGGGCGACGCGCCGGCGACCTGTAGGCGTCACCGGCTGTAGCCGTACGCCCGTTGCAGCTGATGCCGGGCGGGCGTGTTCGGAACGCGGCGGGGTGACGGTACTGGCCCGTTAGGGTCGGTCCATGGCTACTCCTGACTTCATCCGTACGATCCGGGCCACCGCCGGCCAGCAGCTGCTCTGGCTTCCCGGAGTCACCGCCATCGTCTTCGACGACGAGGACAGAGTCCTGCTCGGGCGCCGGGTCGACACCGGCAAGTGGGCCGTCATCGGCGGAATGTCGGAACCGGGGGAGCAGCCCGCGGCCTGCGCCGTCCGGGAGGTCCACGAGGAGACGGGCGTGCGGTGTGTCGCCG
Source organism: Streptomyces sp. NPDC048484 (assembly GCF_040651415.1). Classification (NCBI taxonomy): domain Bacteria; kingdom Bacillati; phylum Actinomycetota; class Actinomycetes; order Kitasatosporales; family Streptomycetaceae; genus Streptomyces; species Streptomyces sp. NPDC048484. Next base: position 19,164 of record NZ_JBEZJY010000011.1, on the reverse strand, counting down.
AGCGCGTCGTGCTCGTACAGGCGCTGAAGCCGATCACGTATCCCAACGGGGACGTCTGCCAGTTCATGGACATCACCATCCGGTGCCGGGCCGTCGGCGGCGAGGCCAGGGTCAACGACGACGAATCGCTGGAGGTCGGCTGGTTCGCCGTGGACGCGCTGCCGGCACTGGACGAGTACGGGCGGTTCCGGATCAAGCAGGCGCTGTCAGACGAGCCCACGTGGTTCGACCCCATGACATGAGGTCGAAGTGTGGGTGGTGACCACATCGGTCGGGTCGGGACAACTCCCTAGGGTCGGACCATGACCGCGCGCAGCGTCCTCGCAGGCCCCCACGCCCCGTCCCTCGACCTCGGCGGCCGTACCGCCCTCGTCACCGGCGCCGCAGGCGGTATCGGCCGCGCGTGCGCGCTGCGGCTCGCCGCAGCCGGGGCGAAGGTGCGAGCGGTCGACCGGCAGGCCCAGGGACTGGAGACACTCACCGAACAGGCCCGGGGCCTCGCGGGTACCGTCGAGCCGCACGTCCTCGACCTCACCGACCTGGACGCGGCGGAATCCGCCGCGGCGGGCACCGACATCCTCGTCAACAACGCCGGACTGCAACTGGTGCGGCCCATCGAGGAGTTCCCTCCCGACACCTTCCACACCGTACTGACCGTGATGCTGGAGGCCCCGTTCCGGCTCATCCGCGGGGCACTGCCGCACATGTACGGGCAGGGGTGGGGCCGCATCGTCAATGTGTCCTCCGTCCATGGGCTCCGAGCCTCTGCCTTCAAGTCGGCCTATGTGGCGGCGAAACACGGACTGGAGGGTCTCTCCAAGACCGCGGCACTGGAAGGCGCCCCCCATGGAGTCACCTCGAACTGTGTGAACCCCGCCTATGTGCGTACGCCCCTGGTCGAGAAGCAGCTCGCCGACCAGGCGGCCGCGCACGGCATACCGCGCGAGCGGGTGCTGACCGAAGTCCTGTTGCAGGACAGCGCGGTCAAGCGCCTCATCGAACCCGAGGAGGTCGCCGAAGCGGTGGCGTATCTGTGCGGCCCGGCCGCGTCCTTCGTCACCGGGACCTCACTGGTGCTCGACGGCGGTTGGACCGCACACTGAGCGCGAGTTTTCCACAGGGCTGGTCAGGCTGTCGGTGCGACGGGTAATCCTGGTGGACATGTCTCGCGATCAATTGCAATCGGCCGGGCACTCCGAAGGGAGCGCTGAAGCGCCGTTCCTGGAACTGCTGGCCAGGGGCGCGTCCGCCGACGCGTACGAGCAGCCTGTGCTGCTCGCCCGCGCGGACGGCCAGGCGCCCGGCCGGATCGCCGTTCTGGAGCACGCCAAACTGCTCGCCCTGCGCGTGCGCTCCGAGATGGAGGGGCGCCGCAGACGCGAGGCCGAACTGTCCGCGCTCTTCGAGACGGCCCACGATCTGGCCGGCCTGCGCGACCTCGACGCCGTGCTCCAGGCGATCGTGCAGCGCGCCCGCTCGCTGCTGAGCACGGACGTCGCCTACCTCAGCCTGAACGACCCGGCCAAGGGCGACACGTACATGCGGGTCACGGAGGGCTCGGTGGCGGCGCGCTTCCAGCAGCTGAGGCTGGGCATGGGAGAGGGGCTCGGCGGGCTCGTCGCACAGACGGCCCGCCCCTACGTCACCGACGACTACTTCCGGGACGACCGTTTCCGGCACACCCTGACGATCGACGCGGGGGTACGGGACGAGGGGCTGGTGGCGATCCTGGGCGTGCCCCTCATGCTCGGCCCGCACGTCATCGGGGTGCTCTTCGCCGCCGACCGGCGTGCGCGTGTCTTCGAACGGGAGGAGATCGCGCTGCTCGGCTCGTTCGCCGCCCTGGCGGCCGCCGCCATCGACGCCGCGAACCTGCTCACCGAGACCCGGGAGGCGCTGGCGGACCTGGAGCGGGCCAACGAGATCATCCGGGACCGCAGCGGGGTGATCGAGCGCGCCTCGGACGTCCACGACCGGCTGGCCGAACTCGTTCTGCGGGGCGGCGGGGTCCACGACGTCTCCGCCGCGGTCTCCCAGGTCCTCGACAGCACCGTGCGCTTCGCCGACGCGGAGGCCGCCCCCGGTGACGCTCTTGAGGTGTCACGAGCCGAAGGGCATGCCGTCCGCCACGGGGGCGACTGGGTCGCGGCCGTCGCCGCCGGCGGCGAACTGCTCGGCGCACTGGTGCTGCGCGGCCACCCACGACTCGACCCCGTCGACCAGCGCACACTGGAGCGGGCCGCCATGGTCACCTCGCTGCTGCTGCTCGCCCGTCGTTCGGCCGCCGAGGCCGAACAGCGCGTGCGAGGCGAGCTGTTGGACGACCTGCTCGACGCCCGCGACCGGGATCCCCGGCTGCTGCGCGAGCGCGCGACCCGGCTCGACGCAGACCTCGACGCCGTCCACGTGGTGCTGGCCGCCCGTCTGGACACCACGGCCGCGGACGCCGACCAGGAGGCCGCCGCCCGGCGCAGGCTGTGGTCCGCGGCGTCCCACCTCGCCGCCACCCGGCACGGACTTGCCGCGGCGCGCGACGGCGGCACCGTCCTGCTGCTGCCTCTGGGGCCCGGCGACACCGCGACGGACCTGGCCCGCCGCACGGCGAGAGACCTGGGTACGGCGGTTCACGAGGCGGTCACCGTCGGCGCCTCCGCGCCCGTGCGGGAACTGGCCGTCCGTCCGGAGAGCGTGGCCGAGGCCTACGCCGAGGGGCAGCGCTGCCTCGACGCGCTGCGGCTCCTGGACCGCCCGGGCGACGGAGCCGCGGCCGAGGACTTCGGGTTCCTGGGGCTGCTGCTGGCCGGGAGCAGGGACATCCCCGGCTTCGTCGAGCGCACCATCGGCCAGGTCGTCACGTACGACGAGAAGCGCGGCACCGATCTTCTGAGCACCCTCGACGCGTACTTCGCCTGCGGGATGAGCCCGGCGCGTACCAAGGACGAACTGCACGTCCATGTCAACACGGTCGCGCAGCGCCTGGAACGGGTGGGCCGGCTGCTCGGAGCCGAGTGGCAGAGCCCGGCCCGCGCGCTGGAGATCCAACTGGCCTTGCGGCTGCACCGGTTGTCGTCGATGGCGCCACAGGGCCGGCACTGACCCCCGCGACTGCCCCCCCCGCACGCACGAAGGCGAGGGGGGCGAGGGGGCGGGCGAGAGGGCCGGCTCGCTGTACGACGTTTCAGACGGGTCCAGGCGGGTCCAGACCCGTTCAGACGGTACGGGCATCCGCGGGGTGGGCCGAATCCTTCGCGGCCTCCGTGTCGGACATCTTGCCGGCGGCCTCCGCGTCCACGTCCGCGAGGTCGCGGTGCCGGGTCTCCTTCGCCACGCCGACGGCGACCAGCGTCAGCACGGACGCCCCGATCACGTACAGGGCGATCGGGGTCGAGCTGTCGTAGTCCGCCAGCAACGCGGTCGCGATGAGGGGCGCGGGCGCGCCCGCCGCGACCGATGAGAACTGCGCGCCGATCGAGGCCCCGGAGTAGCGCATACGGGTCGCGAACATCTCGGAGAAGAACGCGGCCTGCGGTGCGTACATGGCTCCGTGCAGGACCAGGCCCACGGTCACGGCGAGGATCAGGTTCCCGAAGCTCCCGGTGTCGATGAGCGCGAAGAACGGGAACATCCACAGACCGATGCCGGCCGCACCCAGCAGATACACCGGCCGGCGGCCCACACGGTCGGACAGGGCACCCCACGCCGGGATCGCGGCGAAATGCACCGCGGACGCGATGAGTACGGCGTTCAGCGCGGTCTGCTTGGACAGGCCGGTCGACGTGGTGGCGTACACGAGGATGAAGGCGGTGATCACGTAGTAGCTGATGTTCTCCGCCATGCGCGCGCCCATCGCGATCAAGACGTCCCGCCAGTGGTACCGCAGCACGGAAACCAGAGGCAGCTTCTCGGCGGGCGCGTTCTGGACCGACCTGCGCGCCTCGGCCTGGGCCAGGGCGGCCTTGAACACGGGCGATTCATCGACAGACAGACGAATCCACAAACCGACGATCACCAGGACCCCCGACAGCAGGAAGGGAATGCGCCAGCCCCACGCCGTGAACGCGGAGTCGGAGAGCACGGCGGTCAGCAGCGACAGCACACCCGTCGCCAGCAGCTGCCCGGCGGGTGCTCCGGTCTGGGGCCACGAGGCCCAGAACCCGCGTCGTCGCGCGTCCCCGTGCTCCGACACCAGCAGGACGGCGCCGCCCCACTCCCCGCCCAGGGCGAAGCCCTGCACCAGGCGCAGCACGGTCAGCAGCACGGGGGCCGCCGTACCGATGGACGCGTGCGTGGGCAGCAAGCCGATCGAGAAGGTCGCCCCGCCCATCAACAGCAGGCTCAGGACCAGGAGTTTCTTGCGCCCGAGCCGGTCGCCGTAATGCCCGAAGACCAGCGCCCCGAGCGGCCGGGCCGCGAACCCCACCGCGTACGTCAGAAAGGACAGCAGAGTGCCGACGATCGGGTCGGAGCCGGGGAAGAACAGCTTGTTGAAGACGAGCGCGGCGGCGGATCCGTAGAGGAAGAAGTCGTACCACTCGATAGTCGTGCCGATGAGGCTGGCGGCGACGATGCGCTTGAGGCTGGCGGGTGGTGGGGGAGCGGTCGCGGGGGAGGACATCGGCACCACTTCCAAGCGGTTGGCGGGGACGTTTTCGTGTCGCCATACCGTAGGAATCCCCAGGTCAGCGGCACATGTGGTGGGACACCATAGTTTCGCGTGCTGAGGTGCGTGCGGCCACCATGAGGGCGTCGCCCCAGCGCTCTACGAGCGCCCCGATCGAGCTCGGGAGGGCACTGTCCGAGTTGCAGTGTTCGGGCATGAGGGGACGTGGTCGGACGAGGGGGCGTATCCGTGGTTATTTGTCCTGGAAGGGACCAGCTGCCCCTGTGGCATGCCGCATTGGGTGGCTGTGTGTCGTTGACCTGTGCAGTTGGCCTTTCGGCTGCCCCCCCGCGTCCGCGGGGGTGAACCGTCGAGTGCGTGCTCCCACTCGTAGGTGATGCAGTGGTTCCCGCCGACGCGGGGGTGAACCGATCGCGTATCAGATTCAGACAGAAGAGGGTCCGTGGTCCCTGCCGACTTGGGGGTGAACTGAACCCGACCACCGGCACGACCATGTGGTCCCCGCCAGCGTGTGGGGATGAATCGGTTTATCTCTGCTCTCGCGGAGAGCTGGATCTGGACTTTCCTCGGTGTTTTCGCCGAATTGGGGCGAGCGCTTAGTACTCCAGCCACAGATCGTGATCTCGATGGTGAGTGGCGCCTCTCCGCCTACCCGAGTTCACCGAGACGGAGGGCGTCCCTTATCTCGCTGAGCTTCGCGGAGGACAGGACGCCTGCCCGCTCGATCAGGTCGTCCCGGGACACGGTGGTCAGCCACGTGCAGGGGGTAAAGCCCGGGCGCGGGAACGCGAACCGCAGCACGCCTTCAAAGGGCAGGCCTTCCATGGCGCCGACTTGCACTTCGACGCCCAGACCGCTGATGTCGACGCCCGCAGGAGTGACGACCTGCATCGCCCGGATCCTGGACGCGTCGTCTGCCGCCAGCAGTACGACCAGCCGCCGCTCGTCGAACTCCACCCACCAGACTTCACCACGTTGCACATGTCCTCCTGACTCAGGACGGCAGGCGGAACTGCGCGACCCTGACGCGTTGTGGAGACGGGTGCGGCCACCGTCGATCATCGTGAGTTGTGTGGACTGACGAAGAGACGGTGGCCGCAGGTCACAGCATTGAACCCGCCCGTTGGCGGGACGCGTTCGAGGGCCTGATGGGCCTGATGGGCCGGATCGCGGGGCGCTTCGCCCGGGTCGAACCCCGGCGCAGGGCGGCGCGGTTGGTGCTCGGTCTATTGGCCGACCTGCCGCGCAAGAACAGCTGGACCATCGCCGAGTGGGCCGGCGAGAGCACTCAGGACGGCATGCAGCACTTGTTGGGCAGGGCCAAGTGGGATGCCGATCAGGTCCGCGACGACGCGTGCGGCTACGTGGTGGAGCACCCAGTGGGGCAAGGGCCTGGCCGCACTCGACGAGCACCAGGTCCGCCGCTATGCCTCCTGGTCCCGCTGGGTCACCCTGGCCATGCTCGCGCACGCTTTCCTCGCCGTCGTACGCGCAGACGAGCACACCCATGACCGCGGCCTACCTGTCGGCGTGCGGCCTTCCGGTGAGCCCCGGTCCGGACACCGTTCTTCCGTTGGCCCGCGCGGCCCGGGACGGGCTCCCCGTACGGGAGGTTGCCGCTCAGCTCAAGACCTGGACAAGCTGATCCAGCAGGCTCTACCCCGCAGTAGCGTCCCGGAGCAGGATCTGGGGCGGCAGGGCGGGACGCCGCACCGGAGGGCCCGCGCGAGGGGCGCCGGCACCACGGACCTGTGGGCCACCCGCTGCGTCCGATCGGGGACTCCGGCACCGGCAAGTCCCAGAGGTGTACGAACCGGCGCACAGGAGTTTTGCGCACTTCGGCGCCACCATCACCCACAAAACATTCGCGACGACGACTCGCCTGCGAAGTCAGCCCAGCCCCCACGCACCAGGCCACCTCTACCGCCTGGTCGGAAAGGCGCAGGAAACACCTTCGGCTCCGGCAAGCTGTCCATCGGCGGCGATACGGGCGCCGGCGAACGTCGGCACAGTACGCTCCACCTTCCACCTTCCACCTTCCACCTTCCACCTTCCACCTTCCACGCCGCGCCTGGACACCCCCTCTCCACCAGGTGCTGCCATTGCACGCCCGGCGGCAGCAGACGCTCGGCGTGCCCGTCCAGGACATCCAGCCACGCCGGCACCGGACGGAAACGGAAGAAGAAGACGGCGGCACGCGGGTCCGCCTACCGGGCGAGATCGTCCGCGCCGGCCGACGCCCGCTGCGTCAAGGCGCACAGCAGGGGCCGGCGCCTCGACTTCCCGCAGGACCGGCCGAACCCGTACCGGCGGGCGAACCTCAACCACCTCGCGTCAGCTGTCCTTTCCTAGGTCGCAGTCAACTCGTCAGAAGTCTTGACAACGATGTCAGACGCGTGATCTAGTCCGCTTCCATCCAGCCATGTGCCGCTGATTGTGCTGCGAAGGGGGCTCACCACGATGACCTGCACACCGCCCCCTTCCCGTGCATGAGACAAGCAGATGTACGAGCGCCGGGCCCCTCGGGCCGGCGCTCCATCCCGTGGGCCTCGCCCCCTGGCCCACGCACGAAGCTTTCACCGACACGCCGTCACCAGCGATGGGGAAGCGGACGCGTACGGCGCCTGCGAGTGCATCTCGCATGCCTGGACCGTGCAGGAGCCGTATACACGGCGAACACCCAGCACATGGACCGAACAGCCCATACCCCGAGACCCCCAACACCCCCACCCGAGCCCTGTACGTCCGACCGATCGCATGTGGCCACTCGTCTGTCACTTGCAGATCACCTCTCATGTCGCGCAGCACATGACGGGTGAGGAACAGGAGACCGCTTCCATGCACAGACCCCTCCACCGGTTGTGTAACCGCGCATCGACAGTCCTCGCCGCGCTGCTCGTCGCCGGCGGTGTCCTGGGCCCAGCCCCTGCCATCGCCCAAGCCCCCGCCGAGTCCGCGGCCGCTCCGCAACTCACCTCTCTGGTCAACCCGTTCATCGGCACACAGAACTTCGGCAACACCTTTCCCGGCGCGAGTGCCCCCTTCGGCATGGTCCAGGTCAGCCCGGACACCGGCGGCCAGGGAGGCTACGACTATCAGCAGAACAAGATCCACGGATTCAGCCAGACCCACCTCTCTGGTGTCGGCTGCTCCGTCATGGGTGAGCTGCCGATCATGCCGACGACCGGAGCGGTCGACAGCGTCGACCCCGATGCCTACCGCTCGACCTACTCGCACGACGACGAGGACGCCGAACCCGGCTACTACCGAGTCGGGTTGAAGACGTACGGCATCGACGCCGAGCTGACCGCCACACCCCGCACGGGATGGCAGCGCTACACCTTCCCCTCGGCCGACCGCGCCAACGTCCTGTTCAACACGGGCAAGGCCAACCAGAAGGTGTACGGCTCGGAGGTACATGTCGTCGGCGACCGGACGGTCGAGGGCCGGGTCGAAGCGGGCAACTTCTGCGCGGGCAAGGACAAGCACACCGTCTACTTCACGGCGACCTTCGACAGGCCGTTCGCCTCGCACGGCGCCTGGCGTGGTACGACTCCCGCGCCCGGTGAGCGGGATGCGGCCGGCGTGGGCGGGAATGGTGCCTGGGTGACCTTCGACGCCGGCGCGGACCGTGACGTCGTCGTCAAGGTGGGACTTTCCTACACGGGCGTCGAGGGCGCCCGGAAGAACCTGACGGCGGAGACGGACGACTCGTACGACTTCGACGCCACTCGCGCGGCGGCGCACACGACCTGGGAGCGGCAGCTCGCCGCCGTCAAGGTCGGCGGTGGGTCGGCCGAGCGGCAACGCGCGTTCTACACGGCCCTGTACCACGCGCAACTGCACCCGAACCTCGCCGGAGACATCGACGGCCGGTATGCGGGTTTCGACGGGAAGACCCATCTCGCGTCGGGGTTCACGCCCTACCAGAACCTGTCGCTGTGGGACACCCACCGGCCACAGAACCAACTGCTCCAGATGCTGCAGCCGAAGGTCGCCCGTGATGTCGCGCTGTCGGTCGTCGCGATCGGACGGGACGGCGGCTGGCTGCCGCGCTGGTCGCTCGCCAACAGCGAGACCAACATCATGACCGGTGACCCGGTGACGCCCTTCCTGGTCGAGGCGTGGTCCAAGGGCCTGCTCGCGGGCTACGAGAAGGAGGCGTACGCGCTTCTGAGGAAGAACGCCCTCAGTACGCCGCCCGACGATTCCCCCTACAACGGCCGTGCGGGAGCCGCCGCGTACCAGGAGCGTGGCTACATACCCAGCGGGCTGGAGCCGGGGAAGGACTGCCCGGACAAGGGCGGCGACAACGACTGCCGCCATCCCGCTTCGGCGACCATGGAGTACGCGGCGGCGGACGCGTCGCTGGCACTGATGGCCAAGGGGCTGGGACACACCGCGGACGCCCGCGTGTTCGCGGCACGCGGCCAGTGGTACCGGAACCTGTGGGATTCCTCCATCAAGCAGTTCCGGCCACGTACGACCGACGGCACCTGGCTGGCGCCCTACGATCCCGTCGAAGCGGGCCACCAGTTCCATGAGGGCGGCGCCTACCAGTACCAGTGGCTGGCGCCCCAGGACCCGGCCGGACTCGTCTCCCTGATGGGCGGCAAGCGGGAGACCGAGAAGCGGCTCGACGCCTTCTTCGCCTACGACAAACTCCTCACGGACCCTGCCGGAACCGCTCGCAAGGATTGGATCTCCGCACCGTACGACTACTACGGGAAGCCGACCTACAACCCGAACAACGAGCCCGATCTGCACTCCCCGTACATGTACCTGTGGGCCGGCGCACCTGCCAAGACCGCCACCGTGGTCCGCGCCGCGATGACGCTCTTCACGGACGGGCCCGACGGCATGACCGGCAATGACGACCTGGGCACCATGTCGGCCTGGTACGTCTTCTCCTCCCTGGGCCTGTACCCGACGACGAACGGTGGCGACTTTCTCGCCGTCTCCAGCCCGCAGTTCCCCTCCGCGGTCATTCGCGTCGGCACCTACGGGAACAAGCAAGGCGGCACCCTGACCGTCAAGGCACCCGGTACGAGCGACACCCAACGCTACGTGAAGCAGGCGAAGTTCGACGGGAAAAACCTGCGCGCCACCTGGCTGGACTGGCACGCGGTCGCCAAGGGGGGGAACCTCGCCTTCGAGATGGCCGACAAGCCATCGGCATGGGGTACGGGCAAGGGCGCCGAACCGCCGTCCGTGAACCGTGCGGCAGCCGATTCACGCCGGCACCTCGACGCCTCCCTGCGCACCAGCTCCGACGTCCTGCCATCGGCCGACAGCGCACAGAGCGTCCGTCTGAAGCTGGACGTGCTGGGCCAGTCCCCCGGCACGCTGCGGGTGAGCGTCGGCGCGAAGGCTCCCAGCGGCTGGACCGCGAAGGCCTCCGCGCCCTTCTCGCTCACGTCCCATCGGCTTCCGGTTCAGCGGACCGCGGCGGTGGACGTGAGCGTGCCGGCCGGAACCGCGCCGGGTTCGTACACCTTGCGGATCACAGCGACCGCGAAGGGTGTGAAACCCGTGGAACGGGTCGCGACCATCGAGGTGCGCGCCGCGGCCCACTGCACGGCGGACATCGATGAGCAGTGTGCCGTCGGCCTCGGCAAAGAGGTGAACCACGACGGAACCGCGACCGTCGCGGCTTCCGGTGAGGGCGACTTCGACGGAGGCGGCTGGAGCTTCGACGGTGATCTGCTGCCCGCGGCGGGTCCGGTCGTCTGGGACGGCGTGACCTACGACGCTCCCGATCCGTCCGGGACGGCTGCCAACTTCGTCGAGGCCCGCGGTCAGGCCATGCTGCTCCCGGCCGACTCGTACAACGCGCTGCGCGTGATCGCCGTGGCTCACCATGGCCCGGTGACGACCATGCTCACCGTCCGCTACACCGACGGAACCACCGCCGAAGTGCCCATCCCCGTGGGCGACTGGGCGGGAGCGGCACCACAAGGCGCCTCCGTGACGCTGGAGATGCCGCACCGGATCAAGCGCGGGCAGGGCGTGGACGGCCCGCCGGTGCGGCTGTTCGGTGCCTCCGCCGACCTCGACGCGTCGAAGACGGTGCGTTCCGTCGGCCTGCAGAACGATCCTCGGGTGCAGGTCTACGCGATCACTCTCAGGTAGGGCTCCGCACGTTCGTCGGCCCTCGCCTTTCGATCGCCGAGGTCGCTCGGTGGCAGCGTGACCGTGCCGGTCACGCTGCCGTCTGCGTACGGGCTGCCGCCTGCCTACGGGGGCCATCCGCTCGTCGTGTCGTCTCCAGTCGTCGCTCGATGTCACTCCAGCAGGCCGTGCGGGCCACCCAGCCCTGCTCGATGTCGGCGCCGGACTCGTCAAAATCCCCGACGTCCCTCTGGGGTGCCGCGCGTGTGCGGTTCGGCAATACACAGCTCAGAGGCGGCCGGGATGACCGTAACCGATGCAACATGTGTGGTGCACGGACGTGGTGCGAAGATCACTCGGCAGGCCGTCGGCTTCGATGTCCAAGTGCAAGAGGTGGAGGGAGAGCAGCGCCTGGGCGAGGGAAACCGGCATGCATCACATCGGCCGAACCCTGCGTCCGGATGCGCGCTTCGTGCAGCTGGTCCGGCAAGCCGCCGACCGCCAGGAGTGGTATGCCGCGATCCGGGCGGCGCTCTCCGGCGGGCACGCTTCATCGACGTCGGCCGGAGCGGCCGTCGACCCCTTCACACTGGCTGATCCGGACGTCGTGGTCGGCCACTTGACCGCGGCCGGCTTCACAGCCGCGGACGTCGTCGACGTACGCGAGCCCGTCTGCTACGGCCCGGACGCCGACCGCGCGCGTGCCGCCGTACTCCAGCCGTGGATGGCGAAGGCATTGGTCACCGACCTGGATCCCGCGTCCGCCAAGCGCGCACTCGATCGGCTTTGCGCGACTCTCGACGCACACGACACCGGCAACGGCGTATGGTTCGACTCCCGCGCCTGGCCGGTCATCGCGCGCCGGCGATGACCAGCCACAATGGGCCACCGCCATCAAGGACTTCGTGCTTCGGCCGGGTGTGGTCCGCCATGCTCGTCCGGCGGCCTTGGCGCCACCGTGTCGGGGCGGTTTCCGGACTCATCCACGAACACGCGGATTGCGAACGCTCCGCGCAGATTCCCGGCGCAGATTCTGCGAGTTTCGCCAGGCGGTACGGTCCCGGTGGCTGGGATCACCTCGAACCACGCTGGTGCGGCGGCGGGCAAGGGACTGACGCCAGTGCCCGACGCCTGCTTTCCACCGGTTCAGCTGTAGGGGATCACCAGCACGGACTTGTCCGTGCCCGTCTGCAGCTTTGACGGGCCGTTTCCGATGGCGTTCCACACCTCAAGGCGCACGGTGCCGCCGTCCAGGTCGCCCTGTGTACCCGTGGATGCCTTGAGTGCGCGTGCCTGCGTGTATTCCTCCCATCCGGTGACCGGATCGGTCGCGAAGTAGTTGTACGTCTCGGTGCGTTCGAAGTCACCGTCACCGGTGAAGTCGTAGCTGATCCGGGCCTGTTGGCCGAGTCCGACCACGCTGTCCGCGTCCAACTGGAGCCGGAACGCGCTCTGCGCGCCCGGGGTGAGTGTGCCGTTGACGCCGCGGGCCTCGTAGAGGAGGGGCTGGTACGGGGTTCCGTCATGGTTGGCGCCGCCGCCGGAGACGAGGGTGTCGCTACCCGCCGTGCCGTTGGTCGTTGTGGTGAGTGCGCCGCCGGTGCGCAGTTGGAAGGTGTTGCCGGTCGGCGGTTCGGGGTCGGGGTCCGGGTCCCCTGAACCGGTCCCGGTGCCGCTCGCGCTGGAACGGGCCGGCACGACGAGGGTCTTTCCGTCGGAGAAGGTGACGGTTCGGGCCGTCGATCCGTAGTTGTGGGCGGCGTACGTCCGGGTCGTTCCCTTGGTGAAGACGGCGGAGGTCGGAATGTCACCGGTCACTGTGGCGTCCGGGGCGCCGAGGGTGTCGAGGGTGTTGATCCAGTGATAGGTGTGCGCCTTCGACTCCCCCTGCTCCGGGGTGTAGTCGGCGTTGCCCGCGTCCCACTTCGCCTTGGCCGTGCCCGGGTCGGCAAGGGACTGGAACTCCCAGAGGATGTCCCGCCATTCGGCGGCCGGCCCGCCGTTCTCCCGCTCCATCTCGGCGATGTTGCGCCGGATCGCGGCCTTCTCACCGCCGAGGTGGAGCGAACCGCCGGTCACGGGCAGGACGTTGATGCCGTGAATCTCTTCGGGGTTGGCGGTCCACCAGGTGGCGTAGGCGGAGCCACTGCCCCACACCATGCCGGCCGTGTCGTGGCCGAAGGTGGACGGGAAAACCTGCTCGTCGGCGTCGAACCAGTACTGGGCGATCGACTCCGACTCGGTGGTCAGCAGGAAGGTGCCGAGGTCACGCAGTGAGGTGTCGCCGGTCGCGGAGCCCCAGAGGACGAGGGCCGCGCTGAGGTTGGTGGACTCGGAGGACGACTCCTGGTTGTTGCCGGCGGCGAAACCCTGGTGGCCGGAGGCCCAGCTGTGGCCCGCGTACACGTCGAAGCCGCGCAGGAAGGGGAAGGTGGTGTCGGTTCGGCTGGGGTTGGCGGCGTCCCGCACAAGGGTCTTGACCATGCCACCCCAGGCGGATTCGGCGGCCCATCCCTGGTCGTACTGGGCGACGACGGCCGCCGCGTATACGTAGTAGCTGTAGTGGAAGTGGTGGTCGTTGAGTTCGGTGTCGCTGCCGTAGGAGGCGGGGTAGCCGGTGAGCGTCTTCCAGTCCTTGTCGTAGCTGAACTCGTTCGCGCCTCCCGCCGTGAACCAGTCCTGGAGCTTGCCCTTGATCAGGCCGAGGAGTTTGTCGCGGGTGCCGGTCTCGCCGATCTGGTCGGCCAGCGGCACGAGTTGGGCGAGGCGACCGAGGGCCTTGCCGGTCCAGTAGGTGTCGGAGGCTCCGGAGAAGGGGTCGGCGGCGTTCACGACCTCGTCCAGGTAACCGCGCAGCCTGGCGGTGTCCACGCCGGTCGACTTGGGCAGTCCGGGCAGTACCGCCGCCGCCTTCTGAGTCGTGGTGAAGGAGGCCGACTCGCGGACCTTCATGGTGCCGCGTGGTGAGACATAGGTGTAGGAGGTGAGGGAGTCCGTGGTGTTCAGCCACTGGTGGCGGTAGAGGGCCTGGAGCGTGCCGCGCTCGGTGCCTTCCTTTGCCTCGGCGGTGAGCGTGTAGGTGGCTTTGACGGTGCCACCGGTGGAGCTCCAGGTCGCCTTGGAGTCGGTGACGAAGCTGTAGGCGTACTTCTTGAAGGTCGCCAGCGCGTCGGTGGACGGCAGCACGGCGACGGAGAAGTAGTCCTTGGAGCCGAGGCCCGCGGTGACGGTGGAGCCGGCGACGTTCCAGTCGCTGCCGGTCGGCGCGAAGAGGGCGTAATGGTGTCCGGCGACGGTGATGCCGAGGACGTTGTCCTGGTCGGCGAAGACGGTGGGCGCGCCGGCGGTGGTGACCTGGGCGTTGCCGCCCGAGCCCGTGGCGTACACGAACGGGGAGCCGTGGCCGATGGTGGTGCGCAGGGTGCGGGTGCCGTCGGACCACTGGGGGGTGACCGTCCAGTCGGACCAGTCGTCGGCCTTGGTGTCGGGGGAGTTGAGGCCGGTCAGTCCGATGGTGAGGTCGCGCTTGTGAGCGTACTCGTACTGGCGGCCGTCACCGACGATCGCGGGAGCCGTCGGGTAACCGACGTCGAGACCGCCGGCCGCTGCCTGGTAGGTGAGGGGGTGCCCGTACATGGGAGTCGAATACGGGTTGTCGCCGTAGCGCTGGAAAGCGAGCGAGGACCACCAGTCATTGGTGGGGACGGGCCGGTCCTTGGCGGCGGCGGTCAGCTTGGGCGTGACCGGCGTTCCGGTGTTGGTGGTGGGGCCCGACGTACCGGCGGGCCGGGTGTCGGAGTAACTGCCGGAACCTACCGGGACGGTGGCGGCTGCCGCTGGTACGGCGGCCGGGCCGAGGCCGACGGCGACGAGGACTGAGGCCAGGAGCAGTCCGGCTGCCGACCTGGTGCGGGGGGATGGCATGCGACACCTCACGTCTTACGCGACGGTCATCTGAGAGCGCTCTCAGATGACCGGAACGTAAAGCCTTTGTAATGGACGTGTCAATACATTGAACGCGGCGCGCAGGTTATGGCGAACCCGAACCCGTTATGCCTCCGCATCTTGACGGTATGATTCGTGCGATGTTCTACGGGGAACGGTCAAGAACGCCCTACCCTACGCACCGCCCAAGCCAGGCAGGTGGGCTTCCCGTGCCCGTATCCGCGCCCGTCCATGGCCGTGGCCGTCACAAGATCCGGTGCCCCCCCTGAATGTCCGGGGCCGATCTCGCCGTGGACTCCAGGCAGGCCCTCCTGGACCTCAGAGCCTGTGTCACATCGCCGACGGCGAACACCCGCCGCCAAGCACTTGGGGCAGGACCGGAATCGCGTTCCTCGTCTGCCACTTCAGGAGGTACCTCGAATTGGCGGAACCCGAGCCCGCCACAGCTGTCGCCACCCAGCCCTTGGCCCTGACCCGTGGCCCACCTCATCGGAGTGCCCCGCCGTCCGGTTCCCGTCCATCCACGGTGCCGCTTCCCTGCTGGACGTACTTGCGGACGCAAAGCGGGGGCCGGAAAGGGGCATGGCGCCCAGTCGGACAATGGAGCCGAACCGTCGGCTCACCTACCAACCCGACTGCGTAGACCGTACTAAATCCTCATGCGATCCGCCGCCCCGCCGGTCTTGGCTACGCACTGCTCAACACTACAATGCGCAGCCCAACGGTGGCGACGGGCAACGGGATCGTCGGCTCGGCCCGGCCGGGCCCTCAGTGGCCCGCCCTCAACGGGACGGTTGCAGTCCGCTGTGGACGCACGTCCCGCCCGAACTGGCGTATCCACGTACCGCCTTGACGAGCACTCACATCCCTCGACAAGCCGCTTCGCCGTATCCGACAGCTTCGCGGCACCCCGGCATCCCCTCGTCGTGACGCCCGGGTAACAGAGTGCTGCACAAGGTCTGGACAGGCTTCTGAGAGCGTGTTGTCATACCGCTGGCAGAGGGTTTCCAACGTTGAAAAGGTCGCCTTACCGTACGTGCCTCAGCCTGTGTGCAGCTCCTCCCCTGCGGGCTACCTCGCAGGAGCCCGTAACCCTGCTCCGGCAGTCGAACGGGGTCATGGCCTCAATACGAGGAAAGGTTCGATGACACGACACGTCACCCGCCCCAGAGCCAGAAGCAGCGCCAGAGCCAGGGTGTTGGCGCTGTTCGCCATGGCGGCCCTCGTGCTGCCCCCGAGCGGAATGCTGCCCACCGCGGCGGCCTCAGAGTTGACGAGCGGTGCCTCGGCGGCCGCCGCCGGACAGGCCGCCGTCGAGACACATGGTCTCAAAGGTGAGTACTTCAGCATGTCGGCGCCCGGTGCCCGGGACTTCGCCGAACTCGGTGGTACGACGCTCGATCCGCAGATCAACTTCTCGGGTCTGACCGACACCTTCAAGGAGTTGACCGGGAAGACGGAGCACACCACCGCCCGCTGGACGGGCCAGATCGAGGCGCCGGCCACGGGTGACTACACCTTCTACGCCATCGGCGACAACGGCTTCCGGCTCTACGTCGACGACGAGCCCGTCATCGACCACTGGGTGGGCGACTGGGACCGGGAGCAGACCAGCCAGGCCGTCAAACTGACCGCGGGTGAGGAGCACACGTTCCGCCTGGAGCTGTTTCAGGACACCGGCGGCGCCAACATGTATCTGCGCTGGTCCACGCCGACGCTGGCCAAGCAGGTCGTGCCGATGTCCGCGTTCACCCCGCCGGCCGACTTCGAGGTCTTCCCGGTGGAACTGACCGTCGCCGAGAACGGGAAGCGGCTGCGCGCCCGGTTCGATGGCAAGGTGGGCAACCTCCAGGCCGTCAAGGACCATCTGAAGGTCGAGGCCGACACAACCGCCATGCCGATCAAGTCGGTCGCGTCCGCCCCCGGAGACTCCTCCTCGCTCTACGTCAACCTCTCGGAACCCATCCAGAAGAACCAACTGGTCCGGGTCTCGTACGACGGTGCGGGCGGTCTGACCGCCGGCGGCAAGGCCGTGCCGAAGGTCATCCGCTACGCGGAGAACGCCTCCACCCACCGCCTCACCACCAAGTGGGGTGACAAGGTCGACAAGAAGCACCCGCTACCCGAGTACCCGCGCCCGCAGCAGAAGCGGTCCAAGTGGGAGAACCTGAACGGGCCTTGGCAGTTCAGCGCCGCCAAGGCGGGTGAGCAGCCGGTCTTCGGCAAGAACCTCGGTGAGAAGATCACCGTGCCGTTCCCCGTCGAGTCGCAGCTGTCCGGGCTTGAGCGGCACGAGGACCACATGTTCTACCGCCGGGTCGTCGACGTGCCCCGGAGCTGGAAGGTGGGCAAGGACGACCGCTCGAACCGACTCAAGCTCAACTTCGGCGCCGTGGACTACCAGGCCCGCGTCTTCGTCAACGGCACCAAGGTCGCCGACCACACCGGCGGTTACAACGCCTTCAGTGCCGATATCACCGACGCTCTGACGGGGACCGGCAAGCAGGAGATCGTGGTCGCCGTCACCGACACCGGCGGCGCGGACCAGCCCATGGGCAAGCAGTCCACGAACCCGGGCGGCATCTTCTACACGCAGACCTCCGGTATCTGGCAGACCGTGTGGATGGAGCCCGTGGCCCCCGCCGCGATCGAGAACATCGTCACCACGCCCGACATCGACACCGGCACCCTCGCGGTGACGGTCGACTCCGAAGGCTCCTCCTCCTTCGCCCGCGTCGAGGCCGTCGCCCGTGACGCCCGCGGCAAGGTCGTCGGCAGAGTCAGCGGAGCGGCCGGCAAGAAGCTCACCCTGCCCGTGGCGAAGCAGCATCTGTGGAGCCCCGACGACCCGTACCTCTACGATCTCGACGTCACCCTGACCGACGGCAGGTCGAGCGACAAGGTCCGCAGCTACTTCGGCATGCGGAAGATCGCCGTCGAGAGGGTGGGCGGCTTCAACAAGCTGGTCCTCAACGGCAAGCCGATCTTCTCCCTCGCCACCCTCGACCAGGGTTTCTGGCCCGACGGTCTCTACACGGCGCCCAGCGACGACGCCCTCGCCTTCGACCTCGAGGCGCACAAGAAGCTCGGCTTCAACGCGGTG
This sequence comes from Streptomyces sp. NPDC048484, assembly GCF_040651415.1. Classification (NCBI taxonomy): domain Bacteria; kingdom Bacillati; phylum Actinomycetota; class Actinomycetes; order Kitasatosporales; family Streptomycetaceae; genus Streptomyces; species Streptomyces sp. NPDC048484. The sequence continues at coordinate 1,384 of NZ_JBEZJY010000011.1, read as the reverse complement.
CGCAAGCACATCAAGGTGGAGCCGGCGCGGTGGTTCTATCACGCCGACAAGCTCGGCCTGCTCGTCTGGCAGGACTTCGTCTCCGGGAACATCACCAACGAGACGGGGCAGAAGGCGTTCGTCGATCAGGGCCGGGAGATGATGCGCCAGCACCACAACTCCCCCTCCGTGATCGGCTGGATCGTCTTCAACGAGGGTTGGGGCGAGTGGAACCGTGAGGAGACCGGCCGCCTCGCCGAGGCCGCCAAGGCTGCCGACCCGTCCCGTGTCGTCAATGCCCACAGTGGTGTCAACTGCTGCAACTCGAAAGGTGACTCGGGCAAGGGCGACATCATCGACCACCACGACTACAACAACGACGACCCGCCCTTCCCCGACGACAAACGGGCCGCGATGGACGGCGAGCACGGCGGCTTCACCCTCCGCTCTCCCGGCCACATGTGGCCGGGCGCCCCGACCGTGATCTACAGCGGTGTCACCACCAAGGCGGAGCTGACCCGCAAGTACGTCGAGAACGCCGAGAAGTTCTACGTCGAGCAGGCCGGCGCCGAACTGTCGGGTTCGGTGTACACACAGATCACCGACCTGGAGAACGAGCTCAACGGCCTGTACACGTACGACCGGCGCGACATCAAGATGGATGCCGCCGAGGTGCGTAAGGTCAACCTCAAGGTGATCGCGGCCGGCGCCGCGGCGGGCACGAAGGAACTCAAGGGAGGGCGCTGGACTCTCGACGAGGGCACCGGCACCACCGCCAAGGACACCGGCCCGGGCGGAAAACCTCTCACGTTGCGTGAGGGCGCATCCTGGACCGACGGTGTCAGCGGCAGCGCCCTGAAGTTCGACGGCCAGAAGCAGTACGCGGAGACTTCGGGACCGGTGCTCGACACCAGTGGCAGCTACTCGGTGTCCGCCTGGGTCCGGCTCGACGGGATCCCCGGCAACTATGGCACGGCCGTCAGCCAGGACACCCGTGCTACGGCCAATGCGTTCTACCTCCAGTACGGACACGGAAACTTCGCCTTCAGCACACCCGGTGAACGCCGTGCCCAGGTGGCCGTCGCCGCGGAGACGGACCGCTGGTACCACCTCGTCGGCGTACGGGACGCCGACACCAACGAGATCCGGTTGTACCTCGACGGAAAGCTCGCGGCGACGACCACCGGTGGCCCCGCCTTCCCGAGCACCGGCCCGCTGACCGTCGGCCGCGCCCATTGGGACGGCTCGAACGTCGACTTCTGGAACGGCGCGGTCGACGAGGTCCACGCCGTCGACCGGGCACTCACCGCCGAGGAGGTGAGCGCCCTCCACGGCGAGGAGAAGCCCTAACCGGCAACTCGCACGGCGGTGGTCCCGGTGCGGGAAGGAAACCTTCCCGCACCGG